>NZ_JAMPLW010000002.1:0-319356 GCF_028477805.1 Providencia sp. PROV268 | reverse complement strand
TAGAAAGCTCTGCACCGCAAGGTGTAGGGCTTTTTTGCTTATTACTGTCTATCAATATCGACTGAATTGGAGTTCTATTATGTTTACCTTACAAGAGCAAGAATCAACTGTTATCAAAACCAATCTCGTTCACTCCAGTGGCCGTCATATCTTCTGGCGTTTCTACTTTGGGACGGTACCCGATTGGCAACGTATCGAGGGCGATATTTTTAACATGATGGCGAAGCTCTGTCATCGCTATCAGGGCGCGTTTTGGGAGTTCACCATGTTATCGAATGGGGGTGCTTTTATCTGGCCTGAGATGATTGAAATCACCTTGCCGATGTTTAACCCTCATAATGGTAACGAGGCTGAGTTAAGCCCTGAAGCAGCCGGTATCGCAGTCTGTCTAATGGTGTATAGCATCTGGTCGTTTAAAACCGAGAGTTCTGTGCTGGTAGAGTATTTTTACCAACTTCGTGACTATGCGATGCAACATCCCGAGCAAGCACAAATCTTTCACCTAATTGACTAAGTTATTGATAACGCTTTAATACAGCGTCCACCAGCTTATCACCTCACTTATTTCCTTTATCTTATTTTAATTTATCAGTGTTATCACTGAGGAGGCCCCCTATGTCTCGTTTAGCTTCTCGCTTTGGTGCGGCGAATAGCATTCGCCGTGACCGCCCGTTAACTCTCGAAGAGTTATTTCGCACCGTACCCAGTGTGTTCTCTGAAGAAAAGCATGAATCTCGTAGCGAAAAGTATACTTATATTCCTACGATTACCTTATTGGATAGCCTGCAAAAAGAAGGTTTTTATCCGTTCTTTGCATGCCAAACTCGTGTGCGAGATGACAGCCGTCGTGATCATACTAAGCATATGTTACGGCTCCGACGTCATGACCAAATTACGGGTAGCCAAGTGCCTGAAATCATCTTACTTAATAGCCATGATGGCTCCAGTAGTTATCAGATGTTACCGGGCTTTTTTCGCTATGTTTGTCAAAATGGGCTGGTTTGTGGCGATACCTTTGGGGAGGTCAGAGTCCCCCACCGAGGTCATGTTGTCGATAATGTCATTGAAGGGGCTTATGAAGTATTAGGCACCTTCGATACCATCGCTGAAAAACGTGAGCAAATGCAGTCCTTACTATTACCGCCACCAGCACAGCAGGCCTTGGCGCATGCGGCTTTAATCTATCGCTTTGGTGAGGAACATCAACCAATAACTGAAGCTCAAGTCTTACAACCTCGCCGTTTTGAGGATAAGAAAGACGATCTTTGGACAGTGTACCAACGATTACAGGAAAATTTAATCAAGGGAGGATTATCAGGCAGGAATGCCAAAGGTAAACGCGCTCGCACGCGTTCAGTGAATGGAATTGATGGGGATATTAAGCTCAATAAAGCGTTGTGGGTACTGACAGAACAAATGCATGCTCATTTTGCTGGACGCGAACAACTATAGCCACAGTATACGTTAAATAATTGGATCTTACGGTGAACGCGATGAAATTATCAGAACGGCAACTAAAAACCTTGAGTAATGTGAAACTCAATTATGGCTCACTCTGCAACAAAAGGACACTCAACTCGCTGGAGAAAAAAGGAATGATTCAATGGAATACATCAAACGATTGGGTCTTAACGGAGTTCGGTTTTCATATCTATAACATGAGTAAACGGCGTTGCTTATAAAGCGTTAGCGCTAACATAAAGACTTATCCCGTATTTTGGTATTTGATAATATCGAGCATACCAACCTATTCAATAAAGGAGAGCATTCTTTAAACATCATTTTATTCCCTTCCATTTTGACTCACTCTCTCATCAACTCTTTTTCTTATTTAAGCACCAAAACAACAGTTGATCGATTACGCCGATCGATAACCGTTTATTGATAGATACGATCGATATTACCGATCGTATTTTAATTATTGATAGGTAAAACAGATCGATTAAGTTAAACTATCTCACGCTAAATTATCTTTATGTCAGTGATATTAAGGTGATTGAGTCTAATCTTTCATGCCTTCCACTGACATAACGCGATTCAACCATACTTAATGTGATATTGATTAAAAGGAAATCAATCATGAAAAAAGCGTTTATTGTTTCCGCCTTAATGGGGTGCATTTCATTACCGGCATTCGCTAACACAGATGACAGTAAAACGGGGCTTTATGTTACGGGTAAAATGGGCGCATCCATTGTGCAAATGTCCGGCCAGCAGTTTGTCTACAGCGGCTATGCTGATGCCGGTGATAATGGTACCAAAAATGGAGATAGCCATCGTACTGGCGTATTTGGCGGTGGACTTGCGTTAGGTTATGACTTTTCCAATCAGTTTGATATCCCTGTTCGAGCTGAATTGGAATTTATGGCGCGTGATAAAGCAAATTCAACCTACAATATCCGCGACCGTGTGCGTAATGGCGTACATCAAACTCGTGATATTAAAAACCAAATCAAACTCAATACGTTAATGGTCAATGGGTACTACGACATTAAAAATAGCTCAGATTTCACGCCGTATATCTCTGTCGGGCTAGGCTATGCGGCCGTGGATTTTAAAACCACCCGCGCTGATGCTTATACTCCAGGACTCTCTCTGCATGATACTCACACGCATACCGCCAATAACTTTGCCTGGAGTGTCGGTGCGGGGGTGAACTATGCCATCAATGACGATTGGGATATGGGGCTGAGTTATCGCTATTTAGATGCTGGAAAAGCCGACATCACGACAGCGGTAGGCGATGGGGAAAACACCTCAAAAATCAAAGTGAAGGCCAATGACATCATGCTTGGTTTGACTTACCGATTCTAATCTCTGGCATTCAGCCTTATAGATTACCCTCAACTTACCTAGCCAACATGCCTTTTTGATGTTGGCTATTTTACATCCTAAAAAAGGTGGTTACATGAACTCATCTTATTTTATTAAATACCTGCTAATTGCTTTCGTCATTAGCGCAATTGTCGTTGTTTATAATTGGATTTCGCCTACCGGTCATATCTACGGTGTTTGGGCAGGGATTAAGTTTTTCGTTGTCATGGGCTTAGGAACAGGGCTGGGCATGTTTATCGGTAATGCTATACGACTCGCGATTATGCCAGATTACATCACAACACGCGAAGGTGCGATAGGGCTGATACAAGCCAAGCTCTTTTGGGCTATCGGCCCTCAAGTCATTGGCTGGTTTGTCGGGCTAATCCCTGTGTACTCTTTCTTTTATGGCTGAATATCCAATGAAAAATCGCAACCTATTTCGTTTATATCTGCTTCTTTTAAGCTTATTCCTGATAACCAGTTGTTCAGAGTCGCCCAAAGAGGTTTTTATGCATCAATGTGTTAACAACAGTAATGCCTTTAATAAACAGGAGTGTGAATGCGCATTCACTCTTCTGACTAAAAAATTCCCTGAAGACAAACTCGCCCAATTTATGGCATCAAAAATCAATACGGCACAATCATTAACGGAAGAACAACGCCAATATCTTGGTTATTCCGCCAAAGTGCTTCAATATTGTTCTCGACATCGTAGAGGTTAAATGATGATGAAAAAAATACTATTAGCCTGTGTTCTCATGAGCGGCTCACTAAGTGCATTCGCTATCCCCAATTATTGGTCGGCAACCTTCGCACAAGGCTATATGGAGTACGGCATCAGTAATGATAAACATCTCAGTGTTATTCTTGCCTGTAATATTGCTGCTGATGAGGAATATGATAATGGCGTTTATCTTTATCAAGATGGACATCCTATCGATACAAACAATATCGCCTTTGTTATCGACGATGAAGTCTATTACATTCCTGAGGAAACCAAAACGCGTAGTGAAGGTAATGCCTGGACTCTCTTTACGCAAGCGATAACAAAAGCGAACTCATTTGCAGTGTACGCCAATGATAAACCGATTGGTCAGTTTACCCCCAATTCTAAAAACAGGGCAAAAATTTTTGCCGACTTTGATTGTAATGCCGTATTTTATCGCGATATTGCCCGCTGATCCCCCTTCTATTTTGTTTATCGGCCCATCAAAATTGGGCCATTTTTCATTGATATTAATCATCTCATTCATTATTATTGCAAGAGATCAAATAAACAGGCCTCCATGTGGATCCCTGCTCTTTTCGATATCATGGTGTATCATTATTTCCTAATAGAAATCGAAATCATATTCTCAAAAAAGAGACTATTTTGGTGCTCGGCAAATACTATTTTAGGGACTGAGGGCACAATTGAGGGTATAAATTAAACCAAATTCAATTAATTAATTTAAATACATAACGTTATGATAAAAAGTCGATTCCGAGTCCGGCACCACTTTCACTTCTACAGTGGTTTCCTCCAATCAAGTAATCCTATAGATATCATCTAATTATCTTAATTTATCACCTTAAAATTTAGCAAAACCACAACTAGGTTGTATGCCTTTTGACGTTTTTGATGGGCTGCGTATGCCATATTGTTTAAGTATTTAACGTTCAAGACTCAAGCCAGAACAAACCTCTTTCAACTGATCGTTTTTTTGCAAAGCCTTTTAACTTTTTAATATCAGAAGATCCCATCACACCATATTTAGCTTTCTAAGATAGTTATTCATCTCAGACCCACCGATCTCTCAGAAAATACACTCAGCTAGACCGTTATCATGCCATTTGACTAGAGTTGCCGCATTTTTATTTTTGAGTAAAGACCAATTCTACATTCAATAAAATAGTCGTGTGATATAGTCATGACTATAGTTCTTAAAAAACGGATCAATGTGCTTCCCGCCCCTTACAGGCTTAACTTACTGTATTCCAGGGATTTACTACATATCATACCGTTTTAATTATCGGTTCCACTGCCGCAAGTACTTCGACAACTTCATCAAGGGTCACAATTAAATAATGCTCTATAATATCATTATGTATATTCTCACTTTGCTCATGAAACCATTCTAAATAGGATGAATTTTTAACTTTATAAACCCCAGTTGTCATCTGACCATTGAAATGGTCTAGCATTTTTAATAAATCCCCTTCATCTGTTACCCTAAAGGAATATATCCACTCAAATATTAAACTTAGTTCCTCATCGGGCTTAATTAATGAAAGTGATAGGACCGCTCGATCATATTTAATAGATCTTAATTGAATACCTGATAATGGCATATCGCCAAAAACCACTAATGATTCTTGCACCGCCCATCCCTCATTTATAAAGCTTTTCTATTTTTATACTCATTTTTACTGTATGCCCCCATCTACTCTTTCATATGATTTGTTCAGCATGATATTTTTATATCTTATACCAGTGCCGTGGTTAATCTAGCGACATACATTCCAGATTTTTAGATGTACCATCTTTATCCCATAAGGCTGGTAGCCTACCGAAAGAAGGAAGTTAAGATGAACTACATTCTATTTAAAGTACAGATTTGATAATGCTATAAAGCATCATGAATTTTTTAAACCATCCTAAGACGGTTGTTCCATTTTCTTATGGGCCTATAATAGCCATTCTGTTCGTATAAAAGCTGTCTGCTAGCTCTTCACTTCATTCTATTATTTCTGATAATTTTTTTAAACTAAGGGGAGGTTTCATAGATAGGTAATACACCTTCACTCATAACAACTATAATCTTGCCCTGTCACAATACTACGTTTTTTTACTTAAATTTAGCTGCATAAACTTTTTTGCTTTTTTGTCATTTAATACTTCAAAAAATTGGATTATATTCCATTATTCCACCTTGCTTGATTAAAATAAAAACAAGAAAATATCTAAAAGAGTAGGCTTATGAAGAAAATGACGATATTATTAATACGCAACAAGAGTGACTTGTAGCATTTCGTATAAAAAGAATTTATCGTACTAAAAATCTGTTGCTTTATTCCTTACTTTTAGTATTTAATTATCATCGTAATTTTAGGAAAACTTGGATATTTCTAGGACATATAAATGGGGATAATAACAGCACTTGGTAAATCTATAGAGAATAGTCAGTTACTGCGTCTATTGCATCAAGAAATAGAACGTAATGATGTGAAACTTGATTGCCGAGATGACTTAAATGATCAACTCCTAGATATTGCTCGTTATATGAGTGACGATGAATATCTATCTGTAGTGAAAATTAAGCGTAGGGTTAATATCCTTTCGGGAATAACGGCTTTACCTGTATTAATTTTAGCTATACTTTTATTTTCAACAAGATTAGATAAATGGTTTTCAACAAATATTAGTTACATTTCTGATACTGTTTTTGACTTTTTTGTTACAAATTACTGGCTAACTATTTTTTATTGTTTTTTAATGTTTTTGCCTATCTTTTATTTTTACTTTTTACAAAAAAAATCTGAAAAACTAGCTGGGAGATTGGTAGATAAGTTTATTTCCAGAGTAAAAAATGAGTCCTGATAGTATTAGTTATGAGTAAATTTACGACAATATATACCTAATGGCTCAATGTAACGCAAATCAATGTGGAGAGGATTACCTATGATTGCCGATAGTAATATCAAATCCTCCTTTACCTGCATGATTGGTAGTCTCTGTACATCTCAGTTTTGCGAGCATTGATTGAGACTCAAAGAGCCACAGCCCGCAAAACTGAGGCTTCCGCCTACACTGCTGCCGGTTTGCTTCGAATCGTGCTTGTTGCTCATTTGTTGGCTACTGACCGTTAAATTACCGTCAACATCCGCTTTAACACTTTCACCACGGGTTTGCCCCCCGTGAGGTCGGTGTCTTTGCCACTGTGTAGCGTTAATTGTTTACCAGAATTGACCTCACTATCCGTGTAAAACTGGCTATTGCCTTTCTCAAAACCTTTGCCTTGGTTCACACTCCCATTGGCACTGAAATCATCCGTACCAATTCCCACTCAAAATGAGCGGCTTTTGCTTTCACTCTTACCATTCTTAGTGATACTGGTCAGGTTAATATTCTTTTTTACGGTCAGTGTGATGTTTTTATTGGCATCCAGTTGCTGTTGTCTTTTTATCGGCTCTGGCGAGAAAAACTAAGGTAGAAAATAAAAACCATTTAAGAGGCGGCGAGGAAAGCCAAATTATATGCGGTAGGCTACACCTTCAACCGAGGTAACTCCAGCTTCAGCTAGCAATTCATCCTCTGAAGTAATTAGTTTATTAAGTTAATATTTTAGATGCTAAGCACTCCCTCTTCACTCACCAAGCTAAATAGTGGATTTTCCGGTTGAGTACTCGAAGAAGCGAGGTAGTTAGGTGAATATAGCTCCTTTAGTCGAGCTACATTTCCTATTAATTACTCTTTATATTTATGGCTTAAAGTCTGGATCTTCATCATCATTATCCCAAAATTGGTGGGGCTCCATGTAATCGCCGTTTTCAATGACTGAACACCATCCAAAATCGCTATAAAAAACGAAGAGATCAACGACCCTATACACCCCTTTACTAACGCGACTTAATGTTATCAAAGATGGTTCATTATAAATATAATTGCCTCCAGCTCTGGCTATAACTCTTTGTTCGAATAATGCCCTATTATATTCGCTCACTTCTCCAATAATTCTTGTTGATTCAATTTCAAAAATAATTTCAAATTTATTAGATATTTGTATATGACAAGGTATTTTTTTTTGCTGTTCTAGTTTACTTAAAAATAAATTATCTGGAAATTCGATTTGTAAAATCATGTCTGCCATCCTTCAGGAACAATCACTTCACCTATAAAGTTTTTTCAAACATAGTTACTGAACTAACATATTGTTCTTCCATAGATCTATTACTGCAACAATGGGGAGCAAGCCTACTAACCACATCAATAAAAAACTTTTTACCATTTTATCTATGGTTATAACAGCAATAATCCATCCATTAGAAATTTAGTGAGATAAATCACTAGCTATACGTTCAACCCAAGCACTTACCGCAACGCCTTCAGATTTTAGAATACTAACTACTTGCATAAATGCTATCCCTCCCGGTATCGAAGGTGCTTTATTAATCAACCCCACCATTTTTAAATTTTCATTTCCTCCCTTAATGCAGCCTTTTCTATAGGCATCTATTTTTTTTATCATTACTAGGATGCAAAGGAGTTAAAATTGATGACATCGATTTTGCATGCATTGATGTTAAAACATCAGGCTAAGCGCATAATTGGATAAGATAATCAGAGATAACACCATTCTCAGGTGCAGGAACACTCCAACATGGCTAACCACGCAACTGATAGGAGTAGTCACCATGACTAAGCGCGGTTGTATTGTAGAAACACCGACGACTAAAGAAGTGGTTAAAACCAGACAGTATACAGTGGGGTACGCCTCCAACAGCGGTAAACCCAACCCCAGAGCGCAACTCATCTTAATCGATAACTAACTGAAAGAGATGAGCTTTGAGGTGGGCAGCCACTACATCCTCACCCGCCAAGCCGGACAGTTGATAATCCGGCTGAGTGAGGAGTGATGCGGCTTATAAGCCCTATTCATGAGTAGGGCTTATATTTTAGTTAGTTATGTTTCAATTTTTTCAATATCCAAAGACC
Source organism: Providencia sp. PROV268 (assembly GCF_028477805.1). NCBI lineage: Bacteria > Pseudomonadati > Pseudomonadota > Gammaproteobacteria > Enterobacterales > Morganellaceae > Providencia > Providencia sp. PROV268. The sequence continues at coordinate 310,844 of NZ_JAMPLW010000002.1, read as the reverse complement.
TACCGCACTTACACTACCACCTATTATGCTAAGTTTGATCAGGCTCCATAATTCATCAATATTAAAATCAAACTCTTTTCCGTTAATTATAAACAATATAATATCAATAATTACCGAAGAAACTAAACTTGCAACAAATATGACAAGTATAAATAACGGCAGAAAAATTAATAAAAATCGAAAATTATTCATTTTTATTTCCCTGTGTCATTCTTAATTTCATCATTAATTTTATTATTTTTTTTCTGTTACTACTGAGCTGGTAATATTGCCGGCTATGCCAGGTCTTTGAGCTGGTGATAAATCTTTTGATAACCCTAATTGCCCTTTATTCGCATCACCTTGTAATTTAGGGTTATATTTTGGATCTAAGCCATCTGTTTTCATATACTTCCACTAATTACCACCCCACTTTATGAGACCGCCTAGTCCATAACCGATTCCTGAACTAATTCCAGATGTCCCTGCACCTAGTAATGGGTCTTCACCTTTTAATTCACTTGAAACACCACCGCCTAAGGCATTCCACCCTATAACACCATAGACAGTAGAATTTTTAGTAATTCCACCGATGTGAGTAGCAATGAGTACATCGGTGTAGTTGACTGGTTTATCGCCAAATAACTGAATTAAATAATTAGCGCTTCCACCTATACCAGCAACAACAAGTCCTGTTCCTGAGTATAACCCCAATCCAGTAACGCCAGCGGCATGTCCCGATGTTTCTAAATTACCATCATTAATTCCTTTAGCAATTCCGCTTTGCAATTTTGATCGCAATCTTTTATATCAGCAAGCCAGAACCCTAGATTTCCACCGAGCCCAACACCAGACATTGAGTTATTCTCAACCGTCGTTTTGCCTGCCTGACCGGCATTCGCCGCACTTGACGTATCGCCGCCAACCGCGGTAAACCGAACCCCAGCCCACAACTCACTTTAAGCGGTAAGTGGCTGAAAGAGATAGGATTTGAGGTGGGGAGCCTCTTTACCCTTACTCGCCAACCTGGACAGTTGATTATCCGACAGGCTGAGGGGGGATTGAAGAGCTAAAGTGGCTAAATAGCTCCCTGAATACAAAAAGGGGAGCTATTGATCGATTTATAAGTATACATTAAACATCATTTAAGCCGCTTATGATTCTTGTAAACAATGAACATATGTACGCAGCCAGTGAACACTCCTAAAGCTACACCTAAAATTATTAATTCCTTAATAACAGGAATATCAATAACAAAAACATTTAATTTCATATATCTAATTACTTCGATAATGAGCTTAAGTAATAAAAACATAACAAAAGCACCAAATGAGTAGCACATAGATATAATTAAAAAGTAATTAATTACTTTCATTCCCATCCTTTGTCTGAAGTGGCATCGTTAATTTGGCCACCTTAATAGAGGTGTTACTATACACCTCATAACTTAACAATTGATAACAATGACAAAGCAAACTCGACGTAATTTCAGTGCGGAATTTAAACTTGAAGCGGCTCAACTTGTGCTTGGCCAGAACTATTCCGTGCTCGAAGCTGCTAACGCCATGGGCATAGGTAAATCCACCCTACTCTGGACAAATGGGTTCGGCAACTAAAACAAGAACGCAAAAGTATTTTACCAAAAACCTCACCGATGACACCAGAACAAGTCGAAATTCGTGAACTGAAAAAGAAAATTGCTCGCCTTGAAGAGCATAATGAGATCTTAAAGAAGGCTACCGCCATGTAATTGAAGCTCGACAGGAAGTTATTCATTATAGTATCTTACAGTCAACTTAGGCCGCATCAATATAATGGCGGTTTAACACCCAATGAATCGGAACGATTATTTTAGAAAAGCTCTAAAACCGTGGTCAGTTTTTATTGACCACTTCACACCATGCTCAATGTGCTTTCCAACATTGCTAGCCAAGCAACTAAAGAAAAAGTTGTCAAAATCAGATAGTATACTGTGAGTTACGTCCATTACCGAGGAAAACTCAACTGATTATTATCAGTAACAACATGATATATAACCCTTTATATAGGAAGTCACTACCCTCTCACTCGCCAAGCCAGACTGTTGATTATCCAGCAAACTGAATGGGAGTAAGATTTTAAGGAAAACTTTATCAGGGCTATCCTAATCTCATAGTGCATCATGAAGTTTTTTAAACCACTCCAATATAGTCAATCCATCTTCTGAGGGTATATAATAGCAATTGTGTTCATACAAATATTTTTCAGGTAACTCTTTTCCTGACTTTATTATTTCCGATAGTTCTTTTTTTAACTTCAAAATAGATTCAGATGTTTCTCTTCTTACAAAATTATTTAATGCCTCTATATCACTAGATGCTTCACAGTCCCAATCTTGATGAAAATAACAGCCTAATAAATAATTAATTCTTTCCATATTCATCATTTCCCTACACTAGTGAGGATACGCAGTTTGAATACGATAACCATTCGGTATTAGTGGATCTTTATCTATTACAATCACTATTTTATTTGAATCAATAGATTTCGTTTGTCCTCTATAGATAACTCTACCTATAGTCCACTCCCCATTGATTAAGACATCCTAAACTAGAGTTTTCTAACTGTTTACGATAAGCCTTCGGTGGGAGGTGATTTAAACTTTCATGCGTTCGGCTAAAGTTATAATCCTGCTGCCAATACCACGCTAATTCTTTAACTTGGCTCAACGATTCAAATAAATAAACATTCAAAAACTCACGGCGGAACGAACCATTAAAACGCTCGATAAAGCCATTTTACTGTAGCTTACCGAATTGAATATAGCATAACGCTATTTGATTATTTTCACAGTAGTTCAATAAATTAACAGCAATTAGCTCTGGAGCATTATCTATGCGAATTTGTTTCGGTAGCCCTCTGTCGACTCTCAAGCGTTCAAGCACTCTAATAACTCGTTCAGCAGGCAATGACGTATCCACTTCAATTGCCAGACACTCTCGCGTTCTTTCATCAATAATATTCAATGTTCGAAATCGGCTACCACAATATAAACCATCATGCATAAAATCCAATGCCCAATGAATATTCGGTGTTTTCTCAATTATTAGTGGTCTTTTTTCACTTACTGCTAGCTAATATCGTTAGCTTCCATGCCAGAATCAGTGAGTTTTAAAATATTAACGATTTGAGTTTCAGTAAAACGGGCTTTTTTCATCATGACCTCTGCAAATTTTAGGGCAGAAAATCTAATTATAGCTGTCTTATTTTAGGGAAAGTGGACATGAACAGTAGCCTACCGAAAGAAGAAAATTAAGATGAACCACGTTCTATAACTTAAAGTTGACATTTTTAAAACCGTTATCAAAGTCATGGATAGCGATTTTAGTGTTCGCTTATCAAAAAAGCGTAAAGCTGAGTTATTCAGGAAAAAATGGGGGTAGCTGATATTACTTATTTAAACCTAGTTACTAATGCTTATTCACGAAAAAAAATCGCTGGTTATCATTTAGATGGCAACATGAAAATGAATATGGTAAAGAAATTGTTACTTCGAATCTTAAAAAGACAAAGTTCAACAATCCCTATAATCCATCACTCAAATCGAGGGCTACAGTATTGTTCATCGAACTATCTGAAAATCCATAATAATATTCAATGCTCAATGAAAGACATTTTTCATTAAACTATAAACCGCCCAATCAAGTTCATCGAGCGTTTTATACCTGAAGAGTTGTCAACCTATATCAGGGCTATTCGTGAGGTAAATAAATTAAATTAACTCCATGTATAGTTAAGAATATTCTCTTATTTAATAAATTGTGTTCAATTGCCACTGCATTAAATAGGAAAACATCGTATTATATCTATCGTTTTTTAATTCTAATACAGATGGAGTAGTAATGGAAACTAAGCAATACCCTATAAAATGGCAAAAACGTTTTGCATTTTTTGATACATATGGAGCACCAAAAACCCCTGAACACAAAGCTGCCATAAAGCAGCAACCTTATTTTGCTCGCTTTCTTATTATGTTTAATTTTTTTGCTTACTTCTTTGGACCTATCTATTTTGCAATTGTAGGATTATGGAAAAAAGCTCTAATCTTGTTAGCTATAAGCTTATGTATCACCATGCTTTTTGCAACCATTGAACTTATTATAGGTAGAGAATTCCCCAGACCAGTTTGGACAGCTATATCTCTAGGGGTATCTTTCATGTGGGGATTTACTGCAAACTATGCTTATTACCTAAAAAAAGTCAAAGGCCTTGATGGCTGGAACCCATTTGAAGGATTCAGCTTATATTAAATCAATAAGTTATCCGCTTATAACCTACCTCCAATCCCAATAGGATTTTATTCCATACAATAATGCTGCATGTAAAATGCAGCATTATAACAATAAATAAACTTGAAGATTATTTTAGATGCTTGTGAGTATCGAAATGCAGCATAAATACTCTACAAATTGACGGTGTTATAAATGAGGTATTTACAAGAATATCGTAACGGTATTCCGCCCATTCATAACCCAGCGTGCTTTAGAAAATATCGACGGCGACAATGCGGTATTTATTGTCATAGTGATATGAATATCTATTTTTTCATGCCACAGAACATCGCCAATAAATACATAAGTAAAGATGAACATTTATTATAACCTACTGTAAATAGCAATTCCTCAATGATGAAAGGACACAAATATGCCCTTCATCTATGATCAACCTCAAAAAGCATTAATAATATTAAACTAAAGATGAAAACCCTTGTACCTGTCGCCGAATAACCTCATCACCAATACGTGTTTTATAAGATAATGCAAGTGGTCTTAACATGAATGGTAGATCTTTGGTGACTTTATTACCTGCAACGCCAGTATTGCATTCCTGTACTTCTTTGTTACCGCTATATAGCAAAACACCTTGGAATAATTTTTTCTCTTCATTCGTCAACTTAGCGCCTGGCTTACTCAAACTATAACCTTGATGATAATTGATAGCTTCCCGCTTGATTTCTGCGTCCAGCATACCTGTTCTATCTTTACCACTTTTGCAATTCCAGCAAGGCACTGCACCAATTTCGTAAGCTAACATCGCGATACGTTGTGCTATTTTATAAGGCTCATTACCATCATAACGATATGATTTTTTCTTCCATATTTCCTTTATCTGCTGACATAACTCTTCTACTTTATGCCTATTACTAGCATGAGGATGTTCAGATAAATAGTGACCTACCCATCCCCCCACTTCATTATTAATAAGATAGTTACACCCTAATATTTGGGCTAAAGCGGTTTTATTTAAATTATCATTTTGGCTGATCACCTTCGGGATGGAAAATGCCAGTTCATTAACGCCAAAGTTGAATATCGCAATATCCAGTTTAACTTTAACTTCTTGGGCTTCGCCTTTCTCATTTTTGATATTCAGTTTGATAACGCCATCGTTATTTAACATCTTCCAAGCAGCAACTTGATCATCAAGCATCCCTTTCTCTTTACCTAAATATGTTAGTAAAGAGGTTGAAGCGATCCGCAATGTCACCTCTTCATGATTTAATGCTCTCTTATACAATTCAGGCTTTGCAAACAGCGCAGCCATCACGACCTCTTTTGCTCTATTTTTAGCGCCTTGTAGACGTGCGGCACTGCGCTCAGGAAGGGCGTAAGGCGATAATACTCCGTGGCGGATCCCACTAAATAAAGTGGATTGATTATTATCTTTAACCTCTGAAAGCCATAAATTAACAGCGTGAGTCGTCTCTTCTGCTGATTTCGAACAAACACCTTTCCCTTTATAGCTGTTGTCACAAAATATCTCGTGATTGCCACCACAATATTTCATTTGAGATGCGGGAGTTAAGATAAATGAATATTCGCTATTTCCATAACTCAATGCTGTTTCTATTGTATGCCAATCTTTATTATTAAGATGCCTACTTAGCTCTTTTTGAAAAAGTTTCCCAACATCTTTTAAAGAGATTCTATTATTACTATTGAGCATTTCATGATGAATGATTTTAATTAATTTTTCTTCGAGTTTTTTAGCCTGCAACAATTCCCTTGATTGAATTAGTCTGCTTGGTTCACTCGTTAACTGGTTTAATTTATCCGATATTGTAGCTAACACTTCCGTGGATAAATCAAGGTGTTTCAATATATTTTCTGCAGTACTGAGCAGCTCCTGCTGGAAACGAATAAGATCTTTTTTATCTTGAGTTACGTTAGTGAGGTTATTTTTTCTCTCCTCTGAACTTTGACCACGAGGTGGTGTTTTTATTGCCTCTCTAACAAGCTTTTGGCTTTTTATTGTGTTGTTAACTGAATCAATATTATAAGCAAATGTCTTACTTAACTGCTCCTGCCCGCTGGATGTGGCATGAGAAATTGATTGTTGGGGTTCATATGACTTTATTATGTAAAACACATGGCTTCTCCATTGAAATAAAAATACTATTCAATCGAGAAATACCTTATAAATATATAAAAAACCGATTGTTTATTTTATTCATCATCACAATTTAAAAATAAGCTCCATCAAATTATTTGAGAAAACTCAACAAAATCCCATCATTGTCTTTAGCCAAAAGCTTAGCTAGGCTTAAAAAAGATAAACGATTATACGATGGAGCATCAAATGCCAAATATTCAATCGGATCACCACAGCTTCTTTATCTTAGCGGATGATAAACAGACTCGTCTTGCTGAAATTACCTTTGTCTATACCGGAAACGAACTCGCTATTATTGACCATACCGTCGTTGATGAAAGCTTAAAAGGGCAAGGTATTGCCAAACAATTGGTCGCAAAAGTCGTTGAAAGAATGCGTTCTGAAAAGCGTAAAATTATTCCTCTTTGCCCATTCGCCAAAGCTATTTTTGATAAAACACCTGAATACCAAGATATTCGCCACTAACCTGTTTTATTGATAAGAGGTAAAAATGAGCATACCGACCCCGAAAAATAACCTAGATTTCCAGCACATTCATGCACGCATTAAAGATGTTGGTGGGATCCCTGTCGCAAGGGTATTACCAACAAAACAACGGCGTTTAATTGGTGCTTGGTGTTTTCTCGACCATGCGGGCCCGACTGTATTTAAAGGTGACTCTGCTGGTATGCGCGTCGCGCCTCACCCACATACTGCACTGCAAACCTTCACTTGGATGCTTGAAGGCGAAATTCTACATCGGGACAGTTTAGGCTACGAACAAGTGATCCGCCCGGGCCAAGTAAATTTAATGACCGCAGGTAAAGGAATTAGCCATTCCGAAGATACCTATGGAGAAAACCGCCATTTACATGCCGTACAACTATGGATAGCACTACCAGAAGCCGTGAAAGATATGCCCCCTCGCTTTGATCATTACCCTATTTTACCCAAATGGTCAGTTGGAGATATCGAATATCAATTACTCATTGGGGAGTATGATTCTTATAAAGCCCCCACATTATCGTTTTCTTCTTTATTAGGCTTAGATATCACCACCCGCAATAATCACTCATTATCACTAACGCTACGCCCTGAATTTGAATATGGCATTTTTGTTATCGAAGGGGATGCGATTATCGATTCACAGCGCAGTCATCACAATGAGTTGATCTATTTAGGCCAAGGCTTGTCGCAAGTCTCACTACAACTTTCAGCCAATAGCCACATTCTATTATTAGGTGGTGAGCCTCTGAATGAATCTGTTTTGATGTGGTGGAATTTTATTGGTCGCACAAAAGCTGAAATCACCGCAGCCGTTGCAGAATGGAACCAAGGTAGCCCTCGGTTTGGTAAAGTTATCAATGATGAACGTACGCCGACACCATCCCCCTTAATGCCATAAATATGCCAACCAAGTCGGTAAAAATGTTTATTCAATAAGTTTGATATTTGTATTGAAGTTATATCCATCAAAGATAATAAAAAGGTAGCCAATGAAGTTGCGCTACCTTTTTCTTTAAAACAAGTTAGCTCGCGGGAGTAAAGTAAATCGGAGAACCAGGACCTACGGGTAGTCCGAGTACAAATACCCAAATCACAAAGAACAGTGACCAGCCAATAAGGAAAATGATTGAATAAGGCAACATCATAGAGACCAATGTACCAATCCCGGCATCTTTCTTATATTTCACAACGATAGCCATAATTAAACCAAAATAACTCATCATTGGAGTAATAATATTGGTTACCGAGTCACCAATACGGTATGCCGCTTGGATTGTCTCTGGTGCATAACCCGCTAACATTAACATTGGCACAAAAATAGGTGCAGTCACCGCCCACTGAGCAGAAGCAGAGCCTATCATTAAGTTGATAAAGGCACAGATAATAATAAAGCCAATAAACAGCACACCACCATGTAAATCGATACTGTTTAAGAAATTGGCGCCTTTCACTGCGACCACTTGCCCGATATTTGTCCAACCAAAGAAGGCAACAAACTGTGCAGCAAAGAAAATAATAACTAAATATAATCCTAGAGTACTCATTGCGTTTGCCATGGCATCTACGACATCTTTATCAGAGCGCATGGTTTTAGCGACATAGCCATATACAATGCCTGGGATCGCAAAGAAGATAAAAATGAATACCACAATGGATTTTAAGAATGGTGAATTACTGACTAATCCGGTTTCTTGATTACGTAAAATACCATTTTCTGGCACGACCATAAGGGCAAGTATGGCGGCTAATCCCCAAAAGGTCACCGATGCCCAAAACAGCGCTTTTTTCTCAAGTGGGGTTACTTCAGCATCAGCACGTAATTTATCTTCATCTTCATCAACACCGCCACCTTGGTAAGGCCCTAATTGTGGTTCAACAATTTTTTCAGTGATGAAATAACCTAAAATAGTGATTAGGAATGTACTGGCAAACATAAAATACCAGTTCGCTTCTGCCCCGACTGTATAGGTTGGATCAATAATTTGCGCAGCCTGCTGGGTAATACCAGAAAGCAGTGGGTCGACAGTACCTAATAATAAGTTGGCAGAATACCCCCCCGAAACCCCTGCAAAGGCAGCGGCAAGACCTGCTAGCGGATGGCGACCAAGTGAATGGAAGATAATCGCAGCCAGTGGGATTAGTACTACATAGCCCAATTCGGCGGCGGTATTTGACATGATCCCCGCAAACACAATTGCCACTGTCGTTAGCTTACGCGGTGCTTTGATAACCACTAAACGCATCGCCGCAGATAAAAGCCCAGCTCGTTCGGCAATCCCAACCCCTAATAAGGCAACTAACACCGTGCCAAGAGGAGCAAAGCCCGTAAAGTTAGTAACAACATTAGAAAGGATTTTACGGATACCTTCAGCGTCTAATAGACTGACAACATGAATAACCCCATCCGCAGCACGCCCTTTTGCCCCCTCTGGACGTGGATCAGCAACGCTGACTCCAAAATATTGACCAATTGCTGAGGAGACCAATAAAATTGCAGTTAAAATAATGAATAAAATGACTGGGTGAGGTAAGGCATTGCCTAACCATTCCACCGTGCGTAACAAACGGCTCCCATCTTGTTTTTTTTGTTCCATATTTTCTCCTTATAAACAAGAGAAATGGACATTACACAATGTTTTGCCATTTAGCTATTTTCAAAAATATAACGCTGATTCAACAATTTATTTATTTTTAGATTGAAACCCCATCCCTATTAAAATTTAATCATAAAATATAGAATTAAAAGTCATCATGACTTAAATAAATAATTAATTTACCCTTTAAATAAAAAACACCGATAATTAATGAAAATGTGGTTCAGATAACAGTTTTTCACTATTTACTGAGTAATTTATTCTCTTTTTAAGCGTTAAATAGCCTGACTTTTGGTCTTTTTAGTAGAAAATCACCTCCAAATATCCGTATTCATGATTAGGTTTTCCCTACTAATTACACAAAGAATAATAAACCATGTAATATTTTTATTTCCCTATTTTAGCTATCTTTATGCCATCGCTGTTATAATCAGCTTATCCTTTTCAACTAAATAAACCATTATGTCTGTTATTGATGATTGGGCAGAACGCCATATTCAAGAAGCGTTAAATAAAGGTGAGCTAAAAAATCTGAAAGGCGAAGGACAACCGCTTTTACTTGATGACGATAGCCAAGTTCCACCTGAATTACGAGCGGGTTATCGTATTTTAAAAAACTCAGGGTATTTGCCCCCCGAATTACAGTACCGAAAAGATGCACTCACGTTGGTCGATATGCTAAAAGGGCTTGCTCATGATGATCCTAATTACCAGCCTCTAAGTAAGCAACTTTCTTTATTAGAGCTCAAACTTAAACAAGCGAATATCAATACTGATTTTTTACATGGTGAGTATGAAGCGCATATCCGCCAGCGTTTTAAACCTGAATAGATAACTTGATAGCTCCTGTTCGATATTCCATAGGAGTTTTACCATAGTATTGGCGGAATGCTTGGCTAAAAGCCGAGTGTGAATCATAGCCTACAGACAATGCAACTTGCTCGATTGAATTCGCCGTCATCAGCAAGCGGCAAGCCGCTTCCATGCGCCTTTGTACAAGTAATTGCATTGCGGTGAGTTGTGTCGCCGCTTTAATTTTCCGTTGTAGCGTACTTACTGACATACAAAACGCATTCGCCATATCTTGGCAACTGAGTGGAAGATGTAAGCGTGCATCAATCCATCGGGTCACCCCATCAATCCACTGCTCTTCAGGTTTCATTTGAGCAAGCAGCAATTTTGCAATGGTCGTATGTTGTTCGAGGGGTTGAGGAAACCGCTGCAACCAATTTAATAGCCCAATAGCAGCGGGAGTTAGCGAAAAAGACGTTGCTTTGTCATCAAGTGCCCATGGAGACGTGCTTGGCATCTCTAAAACATAATTTTGGTTGCCTGATAGACCGCTAAATGCATGACTTACACCAGGTGCAATGACCACACCATTTCCCGCCGCTAATAGAAAATGCTGCCGATGCATATTAATTTCCATGCCCCCCGATAACGCAAAGACAACCTGCCATTGCTCATCGTGTTGATGAGAAATCACATCTTCGGAATATTGGCGATAATGTAATTCAGGCAATAACAAAAGCGCACTCCTCTTTACTGGTGATAGGAGGAGTATAGCCCTTTTAGGGGGAAAAATGCACTTGATCACTTAGGCAAGTAATGCCCCGTTAGGCAACGGTAGATTAAATTCAGCAAGTACTATCGCCCCTTTTTCATCCGGTGCACCTGTGATCAAAACCTCTGATTTAATACCGGCAATACGTTTAGGCTCAAAATTACAAACACATAAAACTCGTTTGCCGATCAGCTCTTCAAGGGTGTAATTTACAGTGATCTGTGCACTTGAGCGTTTCACACCTAATTCACCAAGATCGACGTCCATCACGTAGGCGGGTTTTTTAGCTTTACTGTTCACTTCTGCTTTAATAATTGTGCCAACGCACATTTCAACGCGAGTAAAATCATCCCATTCAATGAATTGCATAAACCTTACCTGAACTTAGTTATTAATAGACTTTTAGGCTAACACAAAATTGAAATAGGCTTTTATTGCTAAACACGCATTTTTTGTCGCCAAACCGTCATGGAAAATGATACAGATTGATTGGTCGATTTTATTTTAGTTATTCAGATAGTTATAAGTACTATAAACCGATAATAACCTGCCTGCTTTTGATTACCCACTGTTTTTATATATCCAAAATTGGCTTTATAGAGTGATAAAGCGCTAAAATATATCAGCGAAGCATCCATTCACACTAGAGAAGGTTTAATTATGTCGAATCAATATAAAATTGGTGTCATCGTTGGCAGTCTACGCACAAACTCATACAACCGCCAAGTTGCAGAAGCCTTAGTGAAGCTTTTCCCTGATCATTTCACATTTAACTTTCTCGATATCAGTAAGCTTCCTTTATATAACCAAGATGCCGATAAACAGCTACCCAGCGTTGTCGCTAACTTTAAATCACAAATTGCCGAGTGTGATGGGATTATTTTTGTCACGCCTGAATACAACCGTTCAATCCCGGGTGTATTAAAGAATGCGATTGACCACGCATCGCGCCCTGCGGGGAATAATTCATGGAATGGTAAACCAGCAGGCATTTTAGGGGTATCAACAGGCAATATCAGTACTGCAATTGCGCAGCAGCACTTGCGTGTCTGTCTAGCATCTTTAAATATGCCAACCATGAATCAACCTGAATGTTATTTGAAATGGTTTGAAGGTATGGTTGATGAACAACATAATTTTGCGCCGAAAAGCCAAGCATTTATTCAGGCGTGGGTGGATACTTATTGCCAGTTTGTTATCCGAAATGTTGCCAACTAATTGAGTGATATAAGAATAAACAACATCTACTTTTATCGGCTATAATCCGTATTAACAACAAAAAAGCACCGTAATTATGAAGTACTCCCATAACGTTGGGGGCTTCATTACGGTGCCTTTTGGTTTGATTAACGTCCTGCTTTTAACTTCTGGAAATACTCTTCATAAATAATGTTGGTATTGCCAACATCACTTTGCCATTCCCCTTTTTGCAATACCTCTTCACTTGGATAAAGAGACGGGTCATTAGCAATTTCCGGTGGTAGCATTTTCTTCGCTTCAAGGTTTGGCGTTGGGTAACCAATAGATTCGGCAACTTGTGCTGCAATATCAGGACGTAATAAGAAGTTGATCAACTTATGTGCCCCTTCAGGGTTTTTCGCATTGGCTGGAATAGCTAAGCTATCCATCCAGAAAATTCCCCCTTCTTTTGGCCAAATCACTTCAATCGGTAAACCTGCTTGGCGAGCAACAAAGGCTGAACCATTCCACAGCATGCCGACATCAACCTCACCTTCGATAAACGGCGTTGCTGGGTTATCAGAGTTAAATGCAAGGATATTTGGACGTAGTTTTTGTAACTCTTTATAAGCCTCTTCAATCTCTTTAGGATCGGTTGTGTTACCTGAATAACCGAGTTTTGTGAGTGCAACTTGGAATACTTCTCGTGCATCATCCATCATTAACAGGCTATTTTTATATTCAGGTTTCCAAAAATCGGCCCAAGAGGTGATTGAGCCTGGGTCAACGGCCTCACCATTAATACCGATCCCCGTCGCTCCCCAAATATAAGGAACGGAAAAATCATTTTGTGGATCGAACTCTTTATACAGTAAATTCGGATCTAGGTTTTTAAAATTACTTAGTTTTTGTTTATCGATTTTTTGTAGCATCCCCTCTTTACTCATTTTAGAAATAAAATAAGTAGAAGGAACGACCAAATCATAAGCCCCTTCTTTATAGGTCTTAAGCTTGGTGTACATACTTTCATTTGATTCGTAGGTGGAGTAAATCACCTTGATCCCAGTTTCTTTAGTAAATTGCTCTAATAAACCGGGGGGAACATATTCTGTCCAGTTATAGAAATACAGTACGTCTTTATTTTCGTCTGCGGCGGTTGCCGTGCCAATACTTGCAGCCATTAAGCCAGCCGCTAGTAGATAGGACCATTTTTTCATTACTGAGCATCCCTCAACAAAGTGTTTTCTTATACTCGCCATATTTCAAGTGACCATTAATGACTTTATTTAGCCGCTAATCGCTTGAATTATCTTGCGTATATATATCGTATAAGCTCATCTAGAGCTCACCCTCTTCGCCAAATGGCATTAAGTATGCGAGCTACCGAACCCAATAGCTCGCGACATTTACAGCACAAAAAATTATTTGAGCTATTTCGAAAACTTATCTCTCATCACCCACTGGCTCAAACAGACTAATACTAGCGACATGATCAACAATACAGTCGCCAATGCGTTAACCTCTGGGGAAACGCCCACTTTTACCATCGAGTAGATTTTTAGCGGTAAAATTTCATAGCTAGGGCCTGTAACGAAGGAGGAGACCACAACGTCATCCATCGATAAGGTAAAGCTTAATAGCCAGCCTGCCACGACCGCAGGAAACGCTAACGGCAGGATAATTTTACGTAAAATAGTAAACTCACCCGCACCAAGGTCACGCGCTGCCTCTAGCATTTTCACATCAAAATCTTTCAGCCTCGCATAGACGGTAACCACCACGAAAGGTAGACAAAAAGTAATGTGTGAAAACAGTAGCGACCAAAAACCAAGCGAAACCCCTAAAAGCATAAACAATACCAGTAGAGAAATGGCCATAACGATATCCGGCGACATCATCACAACAAATAACATACCACCGACAAAGGGTTTCCCTCTAAAACGATAACGAAACAGTGCAACTGCCGTTAACGTACCGATAATTGTCGCAAACGTGGCAGAAATAATCGCCATCGTTAATGAATGTCCTGCCGCTTGCAACAAACTATCGTTGTTGATTAACAGCTCATACCATTTGGTTGAAAAACCTTGCCAACTGATCCCAAAACGCGATTCATTGAACGAGTTCACAATCAAAATGATAATTGGAATATAAAGATAAGCGTAGACGATGGCCATAAAGCCACCTCGTAACGTGCGACCGATCATTCTTCATATGCCTTTTTATTCAATAGCTTAGCAGCTCGGTAATACACATACAGCAACAGCCCCATCATCACCGTTAAGAAGATGCTGGTTGCCGCACCAAACGGCCAATCGCGAATATTTAGGAACTGGCTCTTAATAACGTTCCCTATCAAGAGGTTTTTCGCTCCCCCCATCAGATCCGCAACATAGAACAGCCCCATCGCTGGCAGTAAAACAAGTAAGCAGCCGGCGATAATCCCAGGCATAGTCAATGGAATAATTATCTTCACAAATGTCTGGAGTTTGTTAGCACCGAGATCTCTTGCGGCTTCTAAGTAAGACTTATCCAACTTTTCAATACTGGAATAAAGCGGCATGACCATAAAGGGTAATAAAATATAGATAAGCCCTAACACAACCGCTTCAGGTGTATACATCAGACGTATCGGCTTATCGATAAGCCCTATCCACAGCAAGAAATCATTCAAGTACCCTTTCGTACTCAAAAACACTTTTAGCCCATAAATGCGAATTAAAGAGTTAGTCCAGAAAGGCACTATCAACAAAAAGAGCATTAAAGGCTGTAGGCGTTTAGGTAATTTCGCCAAAATAAAGGCAAAAGGATAACCGATAACTAAGCAGAAGAAAGTGGCGATCAGCGCCATATTCAACGAGTGGAGCATCACCTCAGCATACATGGGATCAGACAAACGGATGTAGTTATCCCATGTAAAGATCATATCAACAAGATTGGTATCACTGCGTGTTAAAAAGCTCGTACCAATGATCATGATGTTAGGCAAAAATACAAAGAGTAATAGCCATGCCACCACGCCCGTGATAATGACATTTTGTAAGATCTTGTGTTTACGCCTGATCATCCAGTACCACCTCCCAGCTTTCAACCCAAGTTACAGCAACTTTTTGGTTTAAGGAGTGGTCTACATCTGGGTCATCTTCATTGAAGAATTCGCTGACCATGATGATTTTGCCATCTTCCATCTCTACCACAGAATCTAACGTCATTCCCTTATAGTTACGTTCACGCACATAACCGATTAAACCGGGATAGTTTTCTGCATCGTTCACCTCTTCTACGCGCAAATCTTCCGGGCGTAATAAAACATGAACCGATTGGCCTTCTTGGACAGGTAAAGTGGTAAAAATGTCACATTCATGCCCTTCAACATTGGCACGAATACGTTGTTCATCAATGCGATATAAGACTTTTGCATCAAAAATATTGATTTCACCAATAAATTGAGCCACAAAGAGGTTTTTAGGCTCTTCGTAAATTTCACGCGGCGAGCCATCTTGCTCAATTTTGCCTTCACGCATAACAATAATACGATCTGACATTGCAAGGGCTTCTTCTTGATCATGGGTAACGAAAATAAAGGTGATCCCCAATTTACGTTGCAGCGCTTTTAGCTCATTTTGCATCTGCTTACGTAGCTTATAATCAAGTGCGGATAAAGACTCATCCAGCAAAAGGACTTTTGGACGATTAACGACGGCACGGGCGATCGCAACGCGCTGTTGCTGCCCACCAGAGAGTTGATTTGGTCGACGTTGTGCAAAATCCTCCAACTGCACCATACGCAATGCTTGATCAACTCGCTTTTGGATCTCGTCAGCAGGGGTTTTCTGCATACGCAAACCAAAAGCAACGTTTTCAAAAACGGTCATATGCGGGAACAGAGCGTAGCTTTGGAATACCGTATTCACAAAACGCTGCTCAGCAGGGATATCTGTAATATCCTGACCATCAAGAATAATTTTGCCTTCATCAACATCTTCTAGGCCGGCAATTAAACGTAGAACCGTTGTTTTGCCACAGCCAGAAGGGCCTAAAATGGTCAAAAACTCACCATTTTGGATGGTTAAGTCAAGCTCGGATATAATTTGTTTGCCATCGAAAGCTTTATTAAGTGCTTTCAATTCGACGAGTGGTGTCAGAGAGGTTGTCTCAGTCATTTATGCTACACTCTATCCCTATGAATAATGCAGATAGAACCGCTACCGTTAAAGACTGTGTAAGCTTATCGGAGATTTACTCTTCATACTTCCCCAGCAAAGCCCAAAACCAGTAGCGCCATTTAAATTTCATTAAGTGGTGCATGATAAACACTGTTTGTGTAAATTGAAAGCCATTTTCAGTACTTTGTTTGCATTTCATTATGAAAACGCAATGAAAGAATTCCCTTTGTCATAAAAACAAGCCACTTAACCATAGTTACACTAAGCAATAAGCCATTGTAAAACAACATAAAGCCACACTTAAGTTAGCTTTTCATTGTTCATAATAGAAAGCAACAAAGTATTTGTTATAGTTCAATAAAATATAGGCTAGAACAATCGAAAACATCCAAACATTAAAAATAAAAATGATATCGATTTGGTCATATTCTCAATGCCATTTTTACAACTGAATGTCAAAAATAGATAGCCGATAATATTCATCACATATAACCAAAATAAACCGATGTTTATTATTCTGTGACCTTCGGCAAGTTTCTAACTTAAATCAAATGTAATATCGATAATATTAATCGAAATCATATTATTCACCACATCTCGTTGAATATAATCATCTTATCAAGATAGACACGCGATATTTATTATTTCTAATGTGTGCTTATTTTGGTCTTTAACAATTTATATAACGCTGAGGGCCGCTTTAAAGTGCATCTATAAAAATAAATATGCCCTCACTGAATCTATTAACGATATTCCATTGAATTGATATGTGAGTGAACAACATGCCTAATAAAGAGTTTTTCTACCAACCCCTTTATCCTTTATCTGAGGATAAGACTGAATATTACCAATTAACGGATAAATATGTTTCTGTAGAATCCTTCGCAGGTAAGGATATATTAAAAATTGAGCCAGAGGCATTAACCGTGCTTGCCCAACAGGCTATTCATGATTCTCAATTTTTCCTAAGAACTGCACACCAAAAACAAGTTGCCGCCATCTTGTCTGATCCTGAAGCGAGTGAAAATGACAAATACGTGGCTTTACAACTCTTACGTAATGCTGAAATCTCAGCAAAAGGTATTTTGCCAAACTGCCAAGATACTGGCACAACGACGATTGTTGCTAAAAAAGGCCAACAGGTTTGGACTGACTGTAATGATGCCGAGCTATTATCTCGTGGTGTTTATCATGTTTTCCGCCAAGAAAACTTACGCTTTTCACAAAATGCCGCCTTAGATATGTATACAGAAGTCAATACAGGTACTAACTTACCTGCTCAAATTGATATTTTTGCTACCGAGGGGGATGAATACCATTTCTTGTTTGTTAATAAAGGCGCAGGATCAGCCAATAAATCGGCACTATTTCAAGAAACCAAAACGATTTTAGAACCAAACAAGCTAACAGCATTTCTTATCGAAAAAATGAAGGCATTAGGAACCACTGCTTGCCCTCCATACCATATCGCCTTTGTGATTGGTGGTACTTCAGCAGAAGCAACATTAAAAGCAGCCAAGCTTGCTTCAACGAAATATTATGACAATCTGCCTACATCCGGTAATGAACACGGCCAAGCATTTCGAGACATTGAATTAGAAAACACCCTGCTTGAAGCAACTCGCCATTTTGGTTTTGGTGCACAATTCGGTGGTAAATATTTTGCGCATGATGTCAGAGTCATACGCTTACCTCGTCATGGAGGTTCCTGCCCAATTGGCTTGGCCATTTCATGTTCTTCCGATCGTAATATCAAAGCCAAAATCAATAAACAGGGTTTATGGATTGAAAAAATGGAGCAGAACCCAGCCCAATATATCCCTGAATCTTTACGCCAACATAATGAAGCTAAAGTGGTTCACATCGACCTCAATCAACCGATGAAAGCTATCTTAGCAGAGCTCAGTAAGCACCCTGTTTCAACCCGTGTTTCACTCAGCGGCCCACTCATTATTGCTCGTGACATTGCCCATATGAAACTGAAAGAGCGCTTAGATAAGGGTGAGGAACTACCACAATATTTTAAAGATCATATGGTTTATTACGCGGGTCCTGCTAAAAAACCAGAAAGTAAAGTTTCTGGCTCTTTAGGTCCCACAACGGCGAATCGCATGGATCCGTATGTCGATTTATTCCAATCCCACGGTGGTAGCATGCTCATGCTGGCAAAAGGTAATCGCACCCAAGTGGTTACTGATGCTTGCAAAAAATACGGAGGATTCTATTTAGGTAGTATTGGTGGTTCAGCAGCAATTTTAGCGCAAGAGTATGTAAAAAGTTTAAGTTGCCTTGAATACCCTGAATTGGGAATGGAAGCCGTCTGGAAAATGGAAGTTGAAGGATTGCCAGCCTTTATTTTAGTTGATGATAAAGGCAATAATTTCTTCGAACAGGTACAAGACCAAACATGTAAAAAGTGTATTAAATAATCAAAAAAATAACGGCGACCTACTCTATGGTCGCCGTTTTTGATGCGATAAATAAACAGGTATCGTCGCTAATAATAATTTATTCGTACAACTGTTGAGGCATTAAATTTCCCCGTATTTACTGTTGGCGCAACTTTTTTAATTGATGCTGTATAATTACGTGTTACTGAAGTGCTGCCTGTCGCTAACGTACCGAAAAACTGGAAATAGTTGAACTTCATTCGATTATTTTTATCGTCAAAGAGCGTTAAGTTTGTACCATTTTTCAAGTCAATCGCATATTCTCCATTAAGCTGTTCAGTCGTTTCAAAATTAATATTCATTGAGAAATTATCTAAACAACCTCTTTTCACCGCTTGTACTTGAAATTGTTTTTTAAATTCTTTCCCTTGGTTAAGATCCGTTACCATTAATTGCCCAAAATCAATTTGTTGTGATTCTGGAAACACTTTAATATCGGCTCCGCATTTCAAAAAACGGATCCCACGTAATCCTGAAATTGAATATCTTAGGTTTTTAGCTCCAGGCGTAGTATTAATCCCCCCACTGCCATCAAATTGGAAAACCGTAAATTGGTTATCCCCATTATAATTCCCCGATGGTGGAACGACCCCCGTCACTTTAATATACAGGGTGAAAGTCACAGTGACCGTCACACTTTGGCCTTTACGAATAGGATTTGTGCCTAAATTGACACGCTGCTGATTTCTTTCTAACTGTTCCCCCTTGTAATTCGCCCCCAACAATAGCCCTGCACCAATCTTTTGGGAGGTCGGGTTAAAATACATATGAACAACGTCAACCGCGTTACCTAATACGTTATTGCAATAAACGGTCACCGTCATTGGGTCTGATTGCCAGATAATAGTATTTGCTGGTGTATCTGCTGGAATGGCTAATTGTCCAACAGGAACCGGAGGTTTAATAACATCACCTGTACCATATTCCACGCAATCTAATGCAAATGCTTTTGTGCTAAAAAATACCAATAACAATAAAAGCGATAATCCACTGTGCTTAATAAATCTGTGTATCATGAGTTATACACCTTATTAAAGATAGGCAATGCTCAACATAATTTGTGCTTTGATATTACCTATGGTTAAGTCTTTCCGAGGAAGGTAGCTTTCTAACATTGAGTAAAGTGTAATTTGCTGATTATCATCGAAATAAATAGAGTAATTGCGATATTCTCCATTAGGTACAATATTGCCATTTTTATCCATTAATCGGATGCCATATCCTTCTAATATCGTCTTGCCGCCAAATAAATCACGGTCTGAGCTTTTTGTTGGCTCAGAAATAAACATTAGCCGAACAACCGGTTTTCTATCATCACGATTAAAAGAGGGAAAAATGCAATCATCAAATTTTAACTTGATCTCTTGCTTAGGGCTTCTATCCCCTATTTCATTAAAGAAATTCAGAGAAATTGGTCCTAAATCAATATTTTGATCCAATGAAGAAAAACTGATCTTACAAGGCAATGAAATGACTTGCCCCGTAAAATTAAGATCGCCCTTCATCATGCTGCTATCGGCATAAACCCAGCTACTTAGCAGCAAAGAAATACAAAGGCTTATTGATATATAACAATTTCTCATTGCCAGCACCTATTTACTTTCGTTAGCCAACTGACAAACAGACGCAGCACATTGGTAAGTCAACATTTTCATACCACCATAATCATCCATATAACCTGTATATAATTGCTTAAATGGCGTTGTAGGAACTGTGACACTTTCCTTTGACATTGGAGCAATCATAACGCTTTCAAAATCAGGAAAATTATTGGTCGTGTTGCTACTTAAATACCCCAAAGTCACATAATATTTAGTTGGGTTTTCAATCAATAAACGGTTACCGGAATGAGTATATTTCAATTCTTTCGCCCAAACTTTATCGCTATTATTTTCAATTTGAGCTGGTCGATAGAACATTTTTAAGCGACTTTGAATTGCAATTTGCACCACGTTTTCTTTATTTGAAACTGGCGGGATCTCTCGGACATTCAGATAAAATAGTGATTCTCTGTCTTGGGGCAATTTATCTATTGCCTCCGTTTTAATAATTTTTATTTGGTTTTTCGTATTTGGCTCAACTCGCTGCATCGGAGGCAGCACCGTAAAAGGCTCTGCAATCTTATTTCCCTTATCATCTTCCATCCATGACTGAGCAAGATAAGGTAATGTTTTACTTTGGTTATTAATAACTAAACTGACTGATTTATCCTGACCGGGAAAAATGATCCGTGTGCGATCGATATTGATTGCAGCAAATGCGGTTTGCACACTGATAAACACGAATGAAAGGCAAACAGTGCCTTTATATAATTTATTCATAACAATTTCCTTTAAAGGCAGGGGATCAAAACTTTACTTTGTTCTTTTCCAGAAAAATTGGTAAAACTTAATTGGCATTGTTCATTTCCACCCGCCCACTTAACGGTATATTTCTCAGTAGGAGTAATCCCTGTTAAATACACAATCCCATTATCAGCAATAATGCCGACCTCTCTCCCTGAGTTGGCTTCTATAACACTGGTGCCTAATGGCGGATATTTCCCATTTCCCATACGAATAATGGCTAATATACGTTTTCCCTGATTGGCTCGAATGGTTTGATAACCTATCGCGCCCTCCGTCAAAGTCTTACCAATAATGTTGTCGTTGACATCAACATCATCAGGTAACGTATTCATATCGATATACACATCTGAATTAGAGAAACTATTTAAATTAGTCGCGACACCGATACCAAAGCGATTAGTCACCGACTGGCCATTATCAATAGAAATTCCTGCAACATCACCACTATCAATGACTACCCGAGGTTCATTACTAGTACCATTACGATGAAGCGCCGCACCATATTTCGTGGCCGTCATGGAGCCGTACCAACTTCCGCCGAAGGCTCGATAAGCATTCACATTTTCAGTCGCATTGAGATTTAATACACCATAAGCCGATGAGTACTGATAACTACCACTGATACTAGGCTCCATTCGGCCAAGTTGACGTTTATCGCCCCCAGCACGTAAGCTCCAATAGTTGTTGTTAATGTTTTCACTGTAATACGCGACTGATTGATTTAACTCTTTGCCATCATTCGCATATTGCAGGTCATAGCTGATAGAGGCGCCACTTTCTAGGGGAATAGAGAGTGATAAATACGCTTGGTTATCATCCGTTTCTTGGTACTTTATTTTATTTAATGACAATGTTGCTGACATATTTCTGATATTACCAAGGTTAAATATTTTGCTCAGACTCATGCCAAATGTCGTGGTTGATTCACTATTCCAAAATTGGTGGTGAGACGCATTAAGATATAAGGTGGCATCCAATAAACTGATATATTGGTTAAAGGATGCGGTATACACATTTTTATCTCGCCTAAAATCCAACATGCCGTTTGCAGCATCAATGTATTGCGGCATGGTTAAAAATGCTTTATCCGAGAACTTATAACCCGCAAAGGTGATCTGTGAGTTAGTGGATTCAAATCGTTTAGAATAATTTAAGCGGTAGCTATTTCCTGAATAAGTCCCCAAATTATTTAACTTCGCCTTAGCGCGTGTAATATCAAATGAAAGAGCGCCGAACTGGTTCATGTTTTGCCCAATACCAACGTTAATGGCTTGATATTCGTTGTTATTAAGCGTGGCAATCACTCCCCCGAATAAGGATGTACGACTAAAAAGGCCATAAGAGGCTTCACCTGCAATAAACCGCGGTTTAGTACGTTGTGAACGGCCAAATGGGCTAGATTCCCCCACTGAAAGCTTATATAAAAATTGCCCCTGCCGCGTTAAAAAAGGCAGCGATGCCGCGGTGACTTGATACTGTGTTTGGCTGCCATCTTCCTCTTGAATGGTGACATCTAACGTACCTTGTACCGCCTCGGTGATGTCCTGAATATTAAAAGGCCCTGGTGCAACACGAGCTTGTTTAATCACACGCCCATTTTGAGTAATAGTGACCATTGCATTCGTTTTGGCAATTCCTGAAATTTGTGGCGCATAACCACGCATCGAAGGGGGTAACATGCGAGTATCACTAAAAAGCGACGCGCCAACAAAACGAAAACTGTCAAAGAGCTCCGTTCTTAAATATGACTCTCCTAATAAAATTTTTGCCCCTAATTCAGGGAAGGCTCTAAAGGCATAAAATTGCGTCCAATCAAATCGTTGGTTTGTTTTACCTTGTGAGCGATTATATTGATATTGATAGTCAGCACGGAAACGCCACGCACCTAAATTCACCCCCGTCGTTCCGTTGCTACTGGCGCTAAAGGTTTCATTGCTATTTTTTGGCGCAGAATAGTTAGTAAATAGATTGTAGTCTATTAATAAACCTGCAATTCCATTATCCCATTGCGATGGTGGCACCCAGTAAGGGTCATCATATTCCAACCAAGCTTGAGGGATTGAAAATAGAATATTTTGGTTTGCTTTATCGAAAACATAATTTATGTTCATTGATTTAGGCAATTCAACACACTGATTACGCTTATCCTGTAATATTTTATTCCTAATGCTCGTTTTTAAGGAAAAAAGCTCTATCATTTCAGGCGTAATACAGAGTGCTGAAGTGTCTTTATTAACTTCAATAAACTTAATGAAATATTGTCCAGATAACTTACGACCATTTAATGTAATGTCTGTAAGATATTCACCTGCAGGTACAAAATCTGGATTGGAAAATTGACTGAGATCGATGTTGTCTCTATCTTTTGCATCAATAATATTCATATTAAACTCTATTGCATTAGATACACTTGATACCGACAGTGTAAGAAAAATAGAGAATAATAATTTATTCATATTTGGTTGAAGCGACAAAAACATGATAATCCCAGTCAAATAGATAAACTAATCAAAACAAGGGGAAAAGCAACAGGCAAATAAATGCCTGTTACTGATATGTACTCAAAATAATTCACATTTTATCTAAATAACAAACGGAATAGCTTTTACCACTATCAAGAGTAATAAAACTCATTAAGCCATTACATTCTTAATAAATAATAAAATAACTTTAAGTATAATGTGAAAAATTATAGGTAATTTAAGGCGTAAGTTGCTTGAGAAATAATACTACCTGTTTCTACCTTATTACCATTTGCTTCAACGCGTGCGCTAAATGTTAATTTATTCGCACCATTCACCAATGGCATTTCAACGCTGGTATCCCCAACTTTCATGACTGCACCGTCTGCGTTAATTAGGCGAACGCCAACACCTTTCGATGTTCCCGTGTTAGCCAATAAATCCTTTTTCGTGGTATCTGGAGTACCAGAGAATGTCACTTTCACTTTACTGACCGCAGGGAAAAGCACTTTGTCGTCTGCACCCGTCACCGCAGCCAGATCACAATTCTCTAATGCAATAGTGTACTGAACGCTTTGGCTAAATTTATTGCCCGTTTCTAATACTTTATTCGCGACTTGACCTAAATCGACATTAACTGTTCCATCGCCAGGTAAACTGCACGGTGCATTAATGACTTTACCTGTAAAGTTAATGACACCACTTCCTTGGTCAATAGCTGCATTTGCAACTCCAGTAGCACATGAAGCAACAATAGTTGTAGCTAATATGGTTTTAACAAATTTCATTTCATTTTCCTATTTAAGACAAAAGACTAACGTACATAAACTCCCTAACGATAAAAATCGTTAGGCAGAAATTTATTATTATGTTGTGGCTGAGGAAGGCTATGAAGTAGTAATATGAAGTTTATAGATAATGATTAACTACCATATGATTCACAAGGTTATTTTTAATTTCATTGTCATTTATTAATTCAACACGACCTTCTATTGAAAAGATTTCATCGTTAAAAAAACAGATCAAATCGGTTTCAAGTGCTTTAGCCAAACTAAGAAGATTATCTAATGTAATATTACATTCACCCCTTTCATAGCGTGAAACTTGCTGTTGACTGATACCAACTAATCCAGCAAGTTCAGCACCTGAAAGCCCTAATTCTTTTCTTCTTTTGCGAATTTCTTTACCAACGATCTGGTTTACATTTTTCATTTATTAAGACCCGACCTAATTTAAAATAGTCAATAATGACATGGATAAAGCAATAAAAGCTCATTTGTTTATTATTATTATTTTAATTTATCCCTACTTAAGAAATAGAGATAATCGTAAAGGTCTAATTTGGAGTGATTATAGAACGCATTGCTCGAAAGTAAAACTGTTTGTAACGATCGATACGATCAATCAAATTAGACAAAACCTATCAAAAACATCTATTAAAAAAAAGAATAATGCCTCAATAAACCTATTCATATTTTATTATGTTTTTATTATCCTCCCCAAATAATAAATCTATTTTAAACGGATGATATTTAACATTAATTCATTTTACCCCCCACCGTTGTAAACATAGAAAAGAATAGAATATTAATAACGAATTAAGAGTATTAACCAACTATACTCAATAATGCTTTTTTATTGTTGAAATATAAGAATAATTTATAAAATATATTCAAAAATTCAAATTTAATCATTCTTTTTAGATTCTAATTATTTTACCATCGCCAGTGGTTTATTTATTTTATCTTATGTGAACAAGTAAAAAATTTAGTAGCAAAATCATACTCGGTATAGGAGTATAAAATATGTTAAACATCCGCTTTATTGCTCTTATTTGCATTTTAACTTCCTTTAGTAGGGGTTAGGTGGTTTTCAATCGTTACATTTGATACAAAGTAAACTTATTAGTAGTTTTTACTAATACCCTCTCTTGTGAAAAAATATATAACCCCTTATAATCAACAACATATAGTTTTTACTAAGTGTAACAAAGTAATATTGAATGTTTCTATTTGCTGTAATAGCTATATTTGGCTGACGTTAAATAGCACAAAAAGACTATTCGTTATCAACCATCAATAAGCTCAAAAAACGTTAATCCTGAGTTTATTAGATAGTTTGACTTAAAACCTAAAAATTGATAGAGAGAATAGAGAGATATAAAACAATCTATTCTTAAGCTAGCACTAATGCTAACGTTCTTTGAAATATTTTTTTATCGATGCCTTTACAGATAAAGCAACAAAAAATCCAATAGCTTTGGCCGTCTTATAGAGTGAAATACTATGCTTCTAAATAAGATTGGAGTAAAAATTGGCTGATCATTTTTCACTATCATGGAAAATAAATCGCTATTTTGTGCGGAAGCCATTTAATAACCATTGGTTATCGAATAAGAGAATATCTCATTATACCTAGCTCAAATTATATGGTGTTATCTACTCATCGTAAGAGAGGAGATACCCTATGTCGACACCAATTCGAGTCGCCACCGTACAATTCCAACATAAAGCCTCTGATAAGGCTTATAACCTAAAACAGATCCATGCATTTATCGATCAGGCCGCATCTCAAGATGTGCAAATACTTGTGCTGCCAGAAATGTGCATTACAGGTTATTGGCACGTGCCTAAGCTGCCTAGCGAAGCTGTCTATCAGCTCAGTGAAACTTTACATGATAGCCCATCATTAACGCCTATCCGCCAACGTGCAAAAGAGCTTAATATGATCATTGGCGTGGGGTTAATTGAAAAAGGCTTAGATGATAAATGCTATAATACTTGGGTTGCTTGTATGCCTGATGGCACGTATCACGCCCATCGGAAATTACATGCCTTTGAGCATCCAAGTATTCATTCAGGCGATAGCTACACTGTGTTTGATACGCCGTGGGGAGTGAAAGCAGGAATCTTAATATGTTGGGATAATAATTTAGTCGAGAACCCACGAGCAACCGCATTAATGGGAGCTGATATTATTTTAGCACCACACCAAACGGGGGGAACTCATTCCCGTAGCCCATACAGCATGAAGCCAATTCCTCTTCCTTTATGGGAGAACCGAGAAAAAGATCCTGAAGCATTACGAGAAGCCTTTCAAGGGGAGCATGGTCGTGGCTGGTTAATGCGTTGGTTACCTGCTCGCGCCCATGATAATGGCGTCTTTTACATTTTCAGTAATGGCGTTGGTTTAGATGACGATGAAGTCCGTACAGGTAATGCCATGATCATCGACCCATATGGTCGTATTATCAACGAAAGCGATGCTATTGATAATGATATGGTGATCGCCGAGCTAGACTTAAGCTTACTTCCAATGTCAACTGGTCGCCGCTGGATGTCAGGCCGTCGCCCTGAGTTGTATAATATTTTGACGAAAACAATGGGTTATGAGCGTGATGCGCGAAGTGTGCGATTTGCTGATAAGCCTGTCGCAATTTCAAAATAACAGCAGCACATTTCCTTAAATGGATAATATACTTGTAGAGACGCTATTCAGGGTCTCTACAAGTTAACATGACTGATAAATTTACTGATGAGGCGTAATGGATACCCGATTATTACGTGCTTTTGTTGTTTTAGCTGACACGGCAAACTACCATACGGCTGCATCCCAATTGTGTATCACCCAACCCGCACTAACGAAGCAGATTAAACTGTTAGAGCAACAGCTCTCAATAACGTTATTTGAACGAGGTCGACATGGTGCACAACTGACTGAAAATGGTCGTAAGCTGCTCCCTTTTGCGCAACAAGTATTATCTCAAGCTGAGCTACTTTTGAACCGAGCAAGCGAATTGAGTACCCAATTCCCGAAATCTATTCATGTTGGATTTGGCATATCAACGTTCCAAGAAGCCTCTTTTTTCGTTGCGCGTTTGCGAGAACATTTAAAACAGACAACGATTTACTTTGATGATATGCCGTCAGATATCATGTCGCAAAAATTAGAAAATCACCAATTACAGGTTGCATTTTTACGCCGTCCTGAAATTGCATTTTCTACAGATTTTACAGTGCACCCGTTAAAACAAGAGACCTTGGCTCTCGCCATTTCGACATCACAACTCAGTGATGCCCCCGTGAAACAGCTATTAATAAAGCACCCTTATTTATCGCTGCGTAAAGAAAGAGGTAGCGGACTATCACATCAAATCGAACGGTTCCTGAGCCAACAGGGGATCTCATTAGAGCCGGTACAAGAGGCTAGCGATATTCAAACCATCATCGCACTGGTTGCCGCTGGTGTGGGAGTCAGTTTAGTTCCTTATAGTTCAAGGCATATTAGCCGCCACGATGTGGCTTTTATCCCCATTGAAGACAGCCCATCGGCTATGTGGAATATTGATGTAGTTTGGTCATTAGCACTGCCTAAGCCTTGGCAAAATACCATTATGACACTACTTAAAGAAACTATGCTTCGTTTCAATCATAGCCCGAGTCTAAAATAATACTATTTAGTGATTGCTATGGTCATGTCAGGCTTCTTAATCGTAATTCCATAAAGGAAAGCGCATTCGCTTTCCTTTATTATTCGTCGCTATGCTTACCTATCAACCACAATATTTTTATTGACGATATTATCACTGCGGTTCCCCACCATCTGAGCGAACTTTTCGATAGGATCTGTTTTTAGTGCATACAATCTTTTTAATGCCAATGGGTTATCCCCTAAGCGTACTTTGCCTTGTATAGTCGTTACAGCAAGGTGCATTCCTGCTTGTTTTGCTGCGTTCATTGCCGTTTGGTTAAAACCACCAAATGGATAGGCTAAATAACGTTGCTCACGGGTAAATGGTTGTAAAGCATGCATAGAGCGTTGGAAATCTAAGAAAATAGTATGCTCTTTGCGACTAAAAATAACAGGGTTTTTACGAGCATCTAGCTTATGTAAGAAATGCGTGTGTGACTGAATATTAAACACATCTTGGCTACTTTTAATTTCCTGCTTACTCATAAATTGTAAACCATCTGCCGACCACTTTTGCGGCACACTTTTAATACGCGAAGAAATAACGAACAATGTGGCCTGTTGATGGTTATTTTTTAAAATTGGATACGCGTAGCGATAAACCGATTTCAAGCCATCATCAAACGTCAACACCACCGATTTAGCAGGCAAATTAACCGATTTATCTAAATATCCCTCAAGATCAGATAATGACAGTGTTTGGTAACCCGCCTGCTTCAAGTAATCCATTTGGGCACGAAATGCCTCGACAGAAGTGGTCGTCGATGTATGCTGAAATTTTTTATTCTCACTTTCTTTGAGTAAGTGATGATAAGTGAGAACCGGTATCCCTTTGTCTATCTCAACCTCATCTGATTTGATATACCCTAAGCGGTCACCTAAGCGAATGGTTAACCAAGCTGTTTTTTCACCATTTTTTTCTGTTTTGATCATCCGATCCAACACGGGATAACGCAAATTACCAAATAGCATCGCGATTGGCTGGCTGTTTGCTTTTGCTGAGCGATAGACTAATGTGTTTTGTGTCGTGATCAGATAATTGTAGATAGGGTTATTTAAGTCATTTAACCTATCGTCTTCCGGTTTTAAGCGTGGTTTTAAAGGTGATACTTCTTCTGTGTTCACATAAGCATAATCATTACCAAACTGCATAGGTCGATAATCACCAGCAGGCTCATACATATAGAAACCATGTTCAGAATAAAGCTCGGCGACGGCTTTCATTTCCCCAGCAATAGGCGCAAAAATCGTCTCATTCTGTTTAATCTGCATGAGTGTTGGCGGGGTATCAGCCAATTGCCAATCTTCTGTACTTTGTGGCGGTGTTAGAGCAAATGATTTTGGGATCAATAAAAAAATGAAAATAACAAATAATATCCACGACTGATTACGCATACTCTACCCATAATAACGACCAGAGAAAAAAACCGGCTTATTCTAAACCGACTCAATAGCTATTATCCCTATACTTTACAAAAAATAATTTATCTAAATAAGATGATGACGAGAGATAACACACTCAGTGTATTCTCGTCATTGTCTCAATTCGTATAACGAATAACCAATTTTTAGTGGCGGGGGCGGTAGTGGTGGGTCGTATTCGCTATGTTGATATAGCCCTTTCATTCAGGGCTATACCACAAATTTAATCATATTTAACGATAGAAAATCGCCTTTTCAGCCGCTTTCACATCAAGCGATTGCTGCCAATTCACTAACGTCAAATGGGCAAGTTCCGCGAGTCCGACATAGAAAGGAAAATGGGCATCTGCCTGCATTTTATTAAGATAGTGCACACCCCAAGGCAATATGTGTTGAGCCAACAGTTCATTGAGTTTGGCAGGGTTATTTTCTGCCACCCATGCGACCATCATTAATAATAAGCCAAAGTGATCTTCTGGTTCATTTTGCGTTAAACAAATATCAATCTGGTTATGTTGCATCCACTCGCGTAGTTGCAATGTTGATTCACCAAAAATCACATTCTCTTTATCGAGCCAAACAGATCCCCAAGGTGGTGCTGGTAACGCATATGGGCCTATAAATAGCCGCTGATATGCGTCATCCAATGTTTCATTATCTGTCTGTATTATTGCCATTTTATCGGCGATCGCCTGCTTTTGCTCCTCAGAGCCATACGGCCACTCTTCCGCCCATTGTGGCGTTGATAGCAATGCGATAATGTCTTGGATATCATTCGGTGCATAATAAAAGGCAGCACCGAGTACACGTGCTGTCAAAGAGATAGAATTTAAAGTTTGTTCACTCATGGTGTATTTTATTCGCTTATTATTCGATACTTAACGGCTGTTTGCCTTGATTTAACCACAAATAGTTTAAAAGGCTTAGCAGTAAATCACTAAGCCTTCTTCTCAGTTTAATTAACCGCCATACCAACGGTCATATGTAGGCCGTAAAAAACACCACGCCCCACGATTTCACCTGCGAGCACGAATAAAAAACCGATCCCCATATTAATCACAGAAGGGTTACGTTTTGCCACTAATGGCATTATCCAACAACCTAACCCCATTGCGATGGCAACGATTTTAATATCCATGAGTATTCCATAATCTGGCACTAGGTCGACCGCTTTTTGTACGGGTGTTTCTATACTTGCCAAATCAAAGCCTTGGGTGATTGCCACACATACACTGACGAGTAATGCAACCACACTCAATGCAGGAATACGGCGAATACATTGCAAATCAAACCCAGCGATACGTAACAACAGTGCAGCTAAGATTGGGCCACCAAGGAATGCCGTTAAGACAAAATTTAGGGTGGTATAGCTGTTATTCCAAGTTGGAACAGTATCAATCAGGTAAACGCGAGATGTTGCAACAATAAAGACTGCTGCCATGACCATCACGACTAATAGCCATAATTTGCCGAGTGCCGCTGGCATTTTATTAAGCACCGCCAGAAGCCAGTAAAAACCGCCCAAGGCAAAAAACAGCGCCCCACTCGCTACCTCATTACTCAGTGATGATGCCCCTAAGCGATTAAATGAGTTGAAAGCGCGTAACGGTGTTCCCATATGTGTCGTGGATAATAGGAAGCCTATCCCCATCAATAGCCACAAACCAAACATGCTGTAATGCACTTTACGGTTAAGCTCTGTTGACAGTTTTCCACTGAGTATCACCGCTGCCATAAAAATAAAAGCACCCGCCACGCTTTGGCCTATCACCGTGAAAAACATCAATGGCCATTCATGAATTCCCGATCCCATATTATACCTCCTCCGGGTTAGCCAGATGCCCAGTGGTATCTCCGACAGGACGGCTATTGGCATTCAATTTTAAGACAATATTTGGATGCGTATATTTTGCCGATGGCAATGGCGCGATTTCCGCTAAAGTCCCATATTTTTCACGTAGCTCTTCAATAGGCGCCATATCCAGTGCTCGTAATGGACAAGACTCAACGCAGATAGGTTTTTTACCTTCTGCCACTCGCTCATAACAGCCATCGCATTTTGTCATATGCCCCTTCACTTCATCAAATTGTGGAGCACCGTAAGGGCACGCCATACTACAGTAACGGCAACCGATACACACCTCTTCATCGACGACAACAAAGCCATCTTCACGTTTATGCATCGCGCCACTTGGGCATACTTTAGTACAAGCAGGATCATCACAGTGGTTACAAGATATTGACAGATAATAGGCAAAGATATTCTGCCCAAATACACCATCCTGCTCGGTCCAATCTCCTCCTGCATATTCATAGATGCGGCGGAAGTTAACTTCCGGAGATAAGTTTTTAAAGTCTTTGCATGCTAGCTCACAGGTTTTGCAGCCAGTGCAACGACTTGAGTCGATATAAAAACCATATTGCGTTGACATAACTGACATCCTTAAGCTTTAACAACTTCAACAAGATTAGAATGTGATGGATTCCCTTTCGCCAAAGGCGATGGGCGTTGGGTGGTTAACACGTTAATACTTCCAGCGTGATCCACACGGTTACCATCTGGGTCATACCAAGCCCCCTCACCCAAACCAACGACACCCGGAACAATACGTGGTGTGACTTTCACTTTCACACGTACCTCGCCTCGGTCATTAAAAACGCGGACTAAATCACCATGCTTAAGATCCCGTTTTGCGGCATCTTGTGGGTTGATCCACAACTCTTGTGGGCAGGCGGCTTTCAGAACATCCACGTTGCCATAAGTAGAGTGAGTACGTGATTTATAGTGGAAACCTGTTAACTGTAATGGGTACTTATCCATAAGTGGGTCGCCATATTGCTCAAAACCCGGTGAATAAACAGGTAATGGGTGGATCACATCTCCCTCGTCTAGCTCCCACGTTTTTTGCAATTCAGCTAATTGGGAAGAGTAGATCTCAATTTTACCTGACGGTGTCGTCAGTGGGTTCGCAACAGGGTCTTCACGGAAGTTACGATAGGCAACATGATGGCCTTTCGGATCCCGTTTTTTGAAAATACCTTGTGCGCGGAACTCTTCAAATGTTGGTAATTCAGGCAATGCTTCGCGAGATTGTTCGTATAAATGACGTAACCACTCCTCTTGGGTTCGATTCTCGGTGAACTGCTCACCAACGCCCATACGCTTAGCAATTTCGCTCGTCATTTCATAGATATTGCGACTTTCAAAACGAGGTTTAATCGCCTGATCAGCAAAAATAACGTAAGACATGTTGCCCGCCGAGGCATCCATACAGAAATCCATCTGCTCCGATGCGGTACAATCAGGCAGCAAGATATCCGCATATTTTGCTGAGGCTGTCATGTGGTTATCAATCACCACAATCATTTCGCATTTAGATTCATCCTGTAAAATTTCATGAGTGCGGTTAATCTCTGAATGCTGATTCACTAAGCAGTTTCCTGCGTAGTTCCACACCATCTTAATCGGCACATCAAGCTTATCTTTACCACGGACGCCATCGCGGGTCGCTGTCATCTCAGAGCCACGTAATATGGCATCGGTCCACATAAACATTGAGATGCTGGTTTTGACTGGATTGGTTAAGGTCGGCATACGAACAAAGGGAATGCTGTACGACCCTTCCCGAGCACCAGTATTGCCACCATTAATCCCGATATTACCGGTTAAAATAGCGAGCATGGCGATCGCACGAGAGGCTAATTCGCCGTTAGAGCGACGTTGAGGCCCCCAACCTTGAACGATATAAGCAGGCTTCGCCATGCCGATCTCGCGGGCGAGTTTCACGATACGTGCAGCAGGGATACCTGTAATAGGAGCTGCCCATTCAGGCGTTTTTGCTTGTCCATCGGGGCCGTCACCTAAAATATAGGCTTTATAATGTGCATTTTTCGGGGCCCCAGCAGGCATTGTCGTTTCGTCGTAGCCCACACAGTACTTATCAAGGAATGGCTGATCGACTAAGTTTTCTTTGATCATCACATAGGCAAGCGCACTCACTAACGCCGCGTCTGTTCCCGGTCGAATCGGGATCCATTCATCCTCGCGTCCAGCGCCTGTATCGGTATAGCGGGGATCGATAATGATCATTTTTGCATTCGATTTTTCGCGAGCTTGTTCAACATAATAGGTTACCCCGCCGCCGCTCATACGCGTCTCACTCGGGTTGTTGCCAAACATCACGACCAATTTGGAATTTTCAATATCAGAAGGACTATTACCATCAGCCCAGCCGCCATAGGTATAGTTCAGCCCTGCGGCAATTTGCGCGGTACTATAGTCACCATAGTGATTTAAATAACCGCCACAGCAATTCATCAAACGAGCAATTAATGTTGCACCCGGTGGCCATGATTTTGTCATCGTGCCACCTAACGTACCTGTACCGTAGTTTAGGTAAATAGATTCGTTACCGTAGTCATTGATTAAGCGCTTCATGTTGTTAGCGATAACATCAAAAGCCTCATCCCAACTAATACGTTTGAATTTTCCTTCACCACGTTTACCAACACGCATCATGGGGTAGCGTAGGCGGTCTGGGTTATACACGCGACGTCGCATTGAGCGTCCACGTAAGCAAGCACGTACTTGATGCAGTTCTTCATATACATCATTACCCGTGTTATCGGTTTCGACGTATTTAATTTCACCATCAACGACGTGCATACGTAATGGGCAACGGCTTCCACAGTTTACAGTACATGCACTCCAAACTACTTTCTCTTCTCCGGTGGGCGTCGCTGTTTTTTGCTCTGCGGCAGCGGAGGCGCTGAAAGGCAGAGAGAACCCTCCAGCCGCTGCTGCCAAACCCGTGATAGTTCCGGCCTTAACAAAGCCACGACGGGTAAGAGGAGCAAAAACGGATGCTTTCTCTTTTATATTTGCCATACATAACTCACTCAATTAATTTGCTTTAAATGTT
Organism: Providencia sp. PROV268; assembly: GCF_028477805.1. Taxonomy (NCBI): domain Bacteria; kingdom Pseudomonadati; phylum Pseudomonadota; class Gammaproteobacteria; order Enterobacterales; family Morganellaceae; genus Providencia; species Providencia sp. PROV268. Next base: position 276,370 of record NZ_JAMPLW010000002.1, on the reverse strand, counting down.
AAAAAGTAAACTTCCAACAAAACGGAATAAAATATATTTAAGGTGTGTACTGCCAGTAATAGACACGATTAATCACATGGGTGAAAAATAAGATTTTGATAATTTAATGATAACAACCGATCAAATTAAGAGATTGTTTTACATCAATAAACAGACTAATAACTCACGTTATTAACCAAACTAACCTATTGAAAATATAAATAATTTATAACATTACCGATATGTACAGCAGTATATACTGATGAATTTTTATGATAAATTGATAGATGAAATCAGAATTAAATATCGATAGCTTTATTTATCAAATAATATTTTTAGTGAATTATACCTAAAAACAAAACCTCTATATTAAGTTAAAGAATAATTAACAAAAAAAATTAAACTAATAATGTTAATAAAAATGCCGATTATTCATATTTATCATGATAAAATACATAATATAAACTTTATCAATAAACAATAAACTAAAATGATAATTATTAGTATTTATTTGAGTTTTCGATAAACCAACTCTATTTGGCTGATGGTACATTGAATGCAAAATTCTAAAAAATCATTTATTTCAATATATTATGATATTTTTCGTATGCAGATTAGCTGTTTCAATAAAATAAAAAATTAAATGGCAATATCGAAACAGAACAGTGAATATTCAATAACTCCTCTCCTATCATCGATAATACATTTATTTTTTTAATCTAAATACGTTACTTTTTATATTTAAAATGACGTCTAATATGATATTTTTACGCATATTCTTAGCATAAAATTATTTTTATTTACGAGTATTCCGAATAAAGATAAAGCGCATGTAACAAATAAGCTAAAAAGTAAAAAAACTCATATAAAACACTCAGTTAGTTAAAACATTTAGTGTTGTTAGTTATCTAAAAATGACATGAAAAACAGGATATTGATCTCAATATTTAATTTACATTACCGTCAAATATTGACTCGCTAAGTAAATACCGCTATTTGTTGAATTATTGTTAACTAATATTGCGGTGGTGATAAATTGGAAATATCTCAAGATAATGTAAAAAGAACGGATGCAACGCTAGATGCCAATGCAAGATCAAAATGCATTCGAGGAATTGTTGGAGCAGCTTCTGGTAACCTAGTGGAATGGTTTGATTTCTATATCTACGCTGTTTTTGCTGCCTATTTTACTAAAGCGCTTACTCCGCAAAATATGGATCCACTGACGCAATCTATCTATGTCTGGGGGGTGTTTGCTGCAAGTTTCTTTATGCGTCCAATTGGTAGTTGGCTATTTGGTCGGATTGCTGATCGCCATGGCCGAAAGCGTTCGATGGTCGCATCCATTTATTTAATGGGGTTTAGTTCTTTCTTGTTTGCCGCCTTGCCAACTTATGAGCAAGTCGGGATGTTTGCACCATTGTTATTGCTACTCGTGCGCTTGTTGCAAGGCTTATCTGTCGGTGGCGAATATGGTGCCGTCGCAACCTATATGAGTGAACTCGGCCTTAAAGGACAACGGGGCTTTTTTGCTTCATTCCAATATGTCACATTATCCGGAGGGCAGTTATTAGCAAGCTTGCTCAGTGTTATTTTATTAGCGTTTCTCACTGAACAACAGCTACAGGATGGTGCTTGGCGTATTCCTTTTGTCATTGGGGGGATTGCAGCGATAGTCTCATTAATTGCTCGAAAACGCCTTGATGAAACCTTAAGTAATGAAGCATCAGAAGCAAAAGAGTCAGGTTCTTTAATCGCTCTTCTAAAACAGCATTGGAAATCTTTCTTTTTAGTCGTTGGTTATACTGCCGCAGGCTCTCTCTGCTTTTATATTATAACCGTTTACTCAAAGACCTATCTCACAAACATCGGTATTGATAGCAAAGTGGTTGGTTACATTATGACCGTATCACTCTTTGTGTTCATGCTGTCTCAACCTGTGTTCGGCATTATTTCTGATAAAATTGGCCGCCGAGCAGCAATGATTACCTTCACGCTATCCATGCTGCTATTTATCTACCCAGTGATGGTGATTGGCATGCGTTATTTTGCTCAGTCTCCTATCATTATCGCCTTATTACTGATTTTCTTAATGATGCTGTTAAGTTTTTACACTTCTATTAGTGGGCTAGTAAAAGCTGAAATGTTCCCACCTCATTTACGAGCGTTAGGTGTTGGGGTCTCATATGCGATAGGGAATGCTATTTTTGGCGGCTCGGCTCCCTCTGTTGCACTACAATTTAAAGCCAGCGGCGCAGAAAACGCCTTTTTTATCTATGTCATGGTTGTATTGTGTATCTGCTTATTTTGCTGCTTCCAGCTGCCTAAAGAGCCTGAGTATTTAAATGACCGCCATTAATTAACTTATACAATCAAAAGACCCCCAATCATTGGGGGTCGCTTCAAATCCTTGACGTTTTTTACCTAAATCCATTACTGCCCTGGTAATGGCACTAAATCACTTTCAATATAACGTCTGACCAAGGTGGCTAATGCAACCAGTGAATCAACGTGCGTTCTTTCCCAACCATGTGAGCTATCCAGTGCAAAACAAGCCAATGCCACGCGGATATCCCACCCTGCATCGACGGCAGCGGCACTGTCTGAGCGGTAGTGCTTAAAGGTATCTCTCACATGAGGAATATCATACTGTTGGCACAGCTTAAGTAGGTGGCGTGTGATAGCTAAATCAAATGGACCTGTTCTATCACGAAATGCCAATGTTAACGCATCATCCCGCGTTGTTTGATCGGGAGCCGACACCGAGTTATCAATGGCTAACAGTTCTTGTACTTCAGCACCAAAGCCATGCGTTCCCCCAATACCGACTTCCTCTGAAATGGTAAACATGATTTGGCAAGCCACTTCAGGCAGTACTTTATCATCCACCAGCGATTTCAATGCAGCTAATAACACTGCACAGCCCGCTTTATCATCAAGATGGCGAGAGACGATAAAACCATTATCAATAAACTCAGGCTGTGCATCGACTGCAACCATATCCCCTACATTAAAGCCATGTGCTAATAAATCAGCATGGTTATAACAAGGTGCATCAAGGCGGATTTCAAGGTTATCCCAATCGGCAATCTGGGTATCCACTTCAGTATTAAAACGGTGCCCCGATGCTTTTAACGGCAGAATAGTTCCCCGATATTGGTTGTTGTCACAAAATACTGTGACTCTCGCTCCTTCAGCGAAACGTGCGGCCCATGTTCCCGTGTTACGTAGTGCCAATCGCCCATTCGGCTTTAATTGTGTCACCATTGCACCAAGAGTATCTAAGTGTGCCGCTAGTGCCCTTTTGGGCTCACCATTGCCTAACGTAATATGTAGCACACCTCGGCGGGTGTATTGCGGTTGAAAACCTAATTCTGCGAGCCATTGATGAGTCTGCGCTACGGCATTCTCTGTCATACCTACAGGGCTAGGCGTTTGTAATAGCGTCTTTAATACAGATTTAAGATAATCTTGATCAATCATGTCATTACCTGTCTTCACTTAAAAATCGTTCTTGTAAGGTTGCTTGCAAGGCCAGCATGGCTTGTTCCGCATACGCCATATGCGCTTCCATAATCGCTTTCACTCTAGGAGCATCTTTACGGCGCATGGCGTCAATAAGTTGATATTGATAGTCAATCCCTTGTCGACGGTCGACAGGTTCAGGCTTTAAGTAGATGTCTTTGCAAATCGCCAAATCCTTAAGCAACCGTTGAAGAAAATGACAGATAAACACTAAAAGTACGTTATCAGAGTAGCTCGCAACAACAGCGTGAAAATCCAATTCGGCCATCCGCTGCTGCCAACGTTCGGCTTCATCAACTGGCTCATGATCATAAATCGCTATCGTGTCATACAGTTTTTGAAAACCTTCATTATCCATATTGTCGATAGCGCTAACTGCCACCACAGGCTCTAATAATTTACGTAAGGTATAAATGTCTTTTATCGAAATATTCCGTGTAAACAAATAATTAGACAGTAAACTCATCGCTCGCGCTTCTGTCATAGAATCAATAAATGCACCGCCACCAGGCCCCGTTTTCGTTTTTATCAACCCTTGGACTTCTAGCGATTTTAAAGCTTCTCGAACGGTGCTTTTACTGGCGCTATAACGCTCTATCAGATCTTTCTCTTGTGGCAGTCGATCACCTGGCATTAAATTATCCGCCATGATCGATTCTTTAATCGCATTCACAATTTCATCCGTGCGTTTAATTCGTCCTGTTTCTGTCATCGGCTGTTTCTCTGTGTTCATATTTTTCTTCCGGCCGTCGTCTGTTGTTCTATTTTTCATCTCCACACTCGCCTTTTACTCAAAAGAGAGCCTTGGCGCGCTGGTCAATAAATTCTGGGTATAACTCTGTTCAGGGGCAGCAAATAAACGATGAGTTTCCTGACATTCTAGCAAATCACCTAAATAGAGCACGGCCACTCTGTCAGCAATTGATTCAACGACGGCTAAATCATGACTTATAAATAAGTAAGATAACGAAAATTGTGTTTTTAGCTCTTGTAGCAACAACAACACTTGCGCCTGTACCGAAACGTCCAATGCGCTAACAGGCTCATCGAGAACGAGGATCTGTGCATCGGCTGCCAATGCTCGTGCAATCGCTAAACGTTGAGCTTGCCCACCCGAAAACTCATGTGGATAGCATGCCAGCGCATCCAATGGCATACTTACGGCCTCGAGTAACTCATGTAATCTATGGGTTTGTTCAGATTTATTCATCTGCTTAAGGTACTTTAAAGGTACGGATAAGGTTTCTCCGATCGTTTTACGTGGGTTCAATGATGCAACAGGATCTTGGAAAACATATTGGATAGCTTGACCGAAGGCTCGTGCTCCTTGTTTTTGCCACTGAGAACGGTTTTTTCCCAATATGCGGATCTCCCCTGATGTTTCCTGCTCCAATCCAACTAAAATACGGGCAAGAGTACTTTTCCCCGAACCGCTTTCCCCAACGATCGCCAATGTTTCACCTTCATAAAGATCTATTGAGATGTTTTTTAGGGCTTTAACTTCTCTACTTGTTGGATGAAAAAGGTTAGGTGGGCGACCAAACGTTTTTACCAATTGATTGACTTCAATGACCTTATTCATGACACCTCCTGCACCGCGTCTGGCTTAGCGCTATAAATATCTGCAACATGGGTAAGAAATGCTTTTCCTTCCCCCAGTTTTGGCACACTGGCAATCAAGCGACGTGTATAAGGGTGCTGTGGCTGATGAAGTACCGTTTGTGTTGCGCCCGTTTCTACAATTTGGCCTTGCTGCATCACCGCCACCCGATCACAAATTTGGTTAATCACCGCAAAGTCATGGGTAATAAAAAGTAGCGCAACCCCTCTTTCACGACGTAACTTATTGAGTAATTCTAAAATGCGCGCCTGTACAGTGACATCCAGTGCCGTTGTCGGCTCATCGGCAATAATTAACACAGGATCATTCGCAAGAGCCATGGCAATCCCAACACGTTGGCGTTGCCCTCCAGAAAGTTGATGGGGATAAGCGTGATAACTCTCTTTTGCTGATGGAATACCAACACTCTCAAGTAACTCAATCGCCTTATTCTTCGCTTGTTGATCGGAAAGGGATTGGTGAGCGGTGATCGCCTCTTGTAATTGTGCACCTATCGAAAACTGTGGATGCAGTGTCGTCAACGGATCTTGAAAAATATAAGAGACTCTAGCGCCACGGCGTTGCTGTAACGCCGATAGAGATAATGACAACATCTCTTCTTCATTAACATAGATCCCACCACCGGTGATCACCGCTGGCGGGGAAGCTAATAGCCCCATAATGGACAGTGCTGTAACACTTTTACCAGAGCCACTTTCCCCTATCAGCCCTAAACACTCACCACGCGCCACTGAAAAACTGATATTTTTAACCGTTGGGCGCAATAGAGGCCCTTGACGAAAACCAACACACAGTGACTTCACTTCTAACACCGCCTTGCTGCCTTCCGTACGTGCTGGAATATCAATACGTGCGGTTTCTGTCACTGGTTGCGAGCGATGCAAAGCCCCTGATTTGAGTCTTGGATCAAGTAAATCGCGAATGCCATCACCTAATAAATTAAAGCTAATGACGATAAGAAAAATCATAATGCCGGGCACTAATGCAACATGGGGCGCCACGAACATCTGTGCTCTACCTTGCCCTAGCATTGATCCTAAGTCGGCATTCGGCGGCTGTGTTCCTAACCCTAAAAACGACAACCCCGCCGTTTCCAAAATCATCCACCCTATCGTGGTTGACATAGTCACGACAATAATAGGCAATACATTCGGTAAAACTTCCGTTAATAGAACTTGAATATGGTTTTTACCTGATAACCTTGCCGCCTGAATAAAATCACGATCGCGCAAGCCTACTGTTAGCCCTCGAATATTACGTGCAAAGAAGGGGATATTAACCAAAGCTATCGCGTATAACGCATTAAGTAAGCCCGGCCCAAGTACAGCGACAATCGCCAATGCCAGTAAAATATAAGGAAAAGCCATTAACATATCGATGCAACGCATCAATAGGGTATCAGTTCGCTGCCCAACATAGCCGGCAATTAAGCCAATTAGCGTACCTAATACGGCTGCAATTAACGTCGCAGAGATCCCCACAAGCAGTGATACCCGTGTTCCCCATAATAACCGTGACAAAATATCACGCCCAAGATGGTCGGTTCCCAACACATGACCCGAAGAAAAAACAGGTAATAATCGATTAATGAGATCCGTTTTATCGGGATCAGGCAGTGGCAGCCAAGGTGCTAGTAATGCTGACAACATGATGACCAATAAGATCGCTAGCCCTAATGCAGCTAAACGATTGGTCATTAACAAAGACCAAGCCGATTGGCGATAACGTGGCTGGATAACCGGTGTAGTAATTTGGCTCATGATTTTAACCTCGGATCCAAAAGTGCCTGCATCAAATCAGCAAACAAATTAATAAATACATAGGCTGCTGCTGCAATTAAAACACCGCCCTGCACTAAAAAGAGATCACGTGTCGCAACCGCTTTGACCAACATGGCACCTAGCCCCGGCCACTGGAATACGGTTTCGATATAGACAGCACCGCCTAGAACAAAACCAGCCTGAATCCCAATAACGGGGATCACTGACACGAGCGCCATACGAAAAGCATGACGAAAAATAACTTTGCGTTCGCTAAGTCCTTTTGCTCGAGCAGTACGAATAAAATCTAAGCGCAAGACCTCTAACATCGCAGTACGAGTTAATCGAGCAATGACCCCTGTCGCGACTAAAGAGAGCGTCACTGCTGGCAGAACAAGATGGTGCAATAAGTCGCCGAACCCACCGCCTTGCCAAATCGAATACATCCCTGACGCAGGAAACCATTGCAGTTGTACCGCAAACAGCATGATCATCAATAGGCCGATCCAAAACGATGGCATCGAAATGCCCAGTAACACGGCTAGCGTGATCATTTTGTCACTCCAGCTAAACTGACGGATCGCCGAAATAATGCCTGCCAGCAACCCTAAAACAGAGCTGAGCAACAGCGCACTGCCCCCAAGAATTAAGGTGGCTGAAAAACGTTCTAATACCTCGTCAGTGACAGGACGATTGAGCACGAATGAGCGCCCAAAATCCCCCTGCAATAAATTACTTATCCAAATAAAGTATTGTTGATATAGCGGCTTATCTAAACCAAGTTCCTGTTTTACCCGCGCCACATTCTCTGGTGTTGCCCATGGCCCGAGCAGTGCTTGAGCGGGGTCACCAGGGATCAACGCCATGATGAAAAATACGATAAGCGTGAGCCCAATTAAAATGGGTATCGTCGCTAAAATTCGTTTAACACAATATAGCCACATAGGTTCTTCCCCAGTAAATCTTCCCGTCGTAACCGTTTTAATGCCGAGTAAAGGCTCGCTACTTTGTTATGCCGTGAAATTAAGCCAATTGATCCGTTAATCTTTATGAACGTCTTTAAGCAATAAATTAAAATTTGGCTGTAATTTAAAATTACTGATCCGCGCACTGGCGACCGCATTTTGCTTCCAATTTGCCACAAACAGCCATGGCGCATCTTGGTGAACTCTCTTTTGTACCTGCCGATAAAGCCGTGCCCTCTCAGCCATATCGTTTGTTACTCTTGCCTTATCTAATAAGCTATCGAGTTGTTTATTCGCGTAATAGCCAGAATTAAATCCCCCTTTCTCTGGCCATGATCCAGAGTGCAGCGTCAAAAAGGGTAAGGTGTCAGGATCGTTCGTCATCCATGCCATTTCCGCCATATGTGCTTGTTTAAGCCCTGAATTCACCTTTGATAAATAGGTATTCCACTCAAAAGTCTGTATTTCAACTGACAGCCCAACGGCCTTTAGGTCGGCCTGAATCGCTGTCGCCATCGGGATCGGATCCAACATGCCAGATCCTCCCTCTGTGACATAAAAAATAATTTTTTGCCCTTCTGCTCCCGCCCCGCCGCTTTAATCAATTCACGCGCTTTTTGAGGATCGTAAGGGTAAGCCTCCGTTTCAGGATCAAACGCCCAATCGAAAGCTGAAGGGATTGGCCCCTGTGCAACATCTGCGGAGCCTTGAAGGATATATTTAACGATATTCTGTTTGTTGACTGCGTAATTCACGGCTTGCCTGACACGCACATCGTCAAATGGTGGACGTGATGCATTCAACATGCCATACCAAACATGCGGGCCTGTTGCTTGATACAAGTGAAAACGTTTATCAGAGGCAAACAGTGGTACATTATCCGCGGGCACTTCAACCATCGCATCAATCCCTCCCGACAGCATTTCAGCCACGCGAGTATTAGCGTCAGTTATTGGGCGAAAAACCACATATTGCAGTGACGGTCGCCCTCCCCAGTACTGATCATTGGCTTCCACAACAACACGCTGATTCGCCGTCCACTCGGTAAATTTAAAAGGCCCTGTCCCACTTGGATGGCGACCAAAATTTTTATCGTATTGTTTAACGGCGGTTGGCGAGACAATCAAACCTGCGGGGGTTGCAAGATTGGATAAAAAAGGAGCAAACGGCTCTTTTAACCGGAAGATCACCGTGGCGTTATCGGGCGTTTCAATGTTGTCGATAACAGAAAAGAAAAATGATAAAGGAAAAGGCCCTGTATGATAGTAAGGATGCTCACGATTAAGCATACGTTCGAACGTAAACTTAACCGCTTGTGCATCTAATGGTGATCCATCATGAAAGCGAACCCCTTTGCGTAAATGAAATGTGTAAGTCAGTCCATCCTCACTCACATTCCATGATTCGGCCAGTGCAGGCTCAAGCTTTAATGAGCCATCAGAATTGCGCACCAACCCCTCATAAATATTCACCAAGATCCGTGAATCATTGGCAGCCGTCGCCACCTGAGGATCTAATGATTGCGGTTCAGCCACTTGCCCTAATAACAATACATGGCTGTTTTCATCGCCCCATAGCGGAAATGAAAAAGCGAAGAGAAGTGAAACTGTGGCTACCCATCTGCGTAAACACATGCCCATATTTGTTCTCCCTGGTGTGGTGACGATGCTGTGATATGTGTCAATTTTGTTAAAATTATTCTCTTTTTCTTTATTTATGATGATAAATTAACTTTCTCGCAATAATTTATAATGATAAATTTGATCGGTGTCTAATTTATGAGGTGTAAAATGACTTTTTCTATCGTCGCTCGTTGTGCAAAAACGGGGGAAATTGGAGCAATAACCGCAACAGGTGGTCCCGCAGTAGGGGCATTAGTTCTCCATGGGGCAAGTTATCATGGTGCGATTGCCACACAAGCCATGACCAACCCCATGGCAGGTATAACCGGAGTTGAATTCCTTCGAGAGGCTATGCCAGCTAAAACCTGTTTAGATGTTTTGCTTAAAAAAGATGCCGCCCCCACATTAAGGCAATTGATCATTATTGATAAACAAGGCACCAGTGCGCATTGGACAGGACAGGCATGTTTACCTTGGTGTGGTGGCTTATCTGAAACCAATTTAGCAATTGCAGGTAATATGCTCGCAGGAGAGCATGTTTTACACGCGCTATACGATACCTATCATAAATACTCAGAGTTAGCGCTAGCAAATAGGCTATTAATGGCAATGAAAGCGGGTGAAAAAGCGGGAGGTGATTATCGAGGAATTCGTTCAGCGGCACTCAAAATATGGCACCATCGCCAATATGCAGATATTGATATTCGCGCTGATTGGTCACAACAACCTTTATCTGACTTAAACGTTATTCTGCATCAAATATGCTCAAGCGACTACGCCGATTTCTTCGCACAAATTCCCACTGGAAATGAATAATCAGCTTCACTTAACAGCAATCACGTAATTCAACTTAGGAAATTAATACTCATTATATGAAATTATCTCTAAAATAGCCGTCAAACCTTTGACAGAATGTAACAAAATGAAACATTTTAGGCGACAATTAACTATTTCAAATAGAACAAATTAGTAAACACATTTACTCTTTTTACGTCATAATTCGAAATATAAATAAAATAACCTTCTTAAAATGACGATGTTTTCATAGGTTTAAGCTCTCAATTTTCAAAAAATTTACGTGAATACCAATAGTGTAAATCAGCATTTCCAATAAAAATAAACATAACAATAGTTATAAACTATCAAAAATCACTGTTTATTAGGTATAAACATTTTTACACCTACAGCAGACTCGTTATAGTAGCGCCCAAATAGAGGCGATGAGTAGAAAACTAAATAATGGAAGAAAACAAACTCAGTACACTATCGGGTTACTTTTTACGCAAGGCAAGAAAGGAGAAGAAAATCACGGGCAAAGAATTAGCCAAATTAATGGGGATCAGCCAGCAACAAATTTCTCGCTATGAAAACGGGATAACGCCACTCACAATTGATTTACTGTATAAATTTCTATTGATCTTGGAGATTGATGGCGCAAGTTTTATACAAAAAATTTTCCACGAATACGCGAACGGTAGCAATAATAAAGAGCCTGCTCCCGCCACACCACCATCACTCAGCCAATATATCAGACACTTTATTAAAGATAAAAATAGCGCAACACGCGATGAAATACGTTATTCCAATCACAATAGAAAAAATTTAGAGACCTATTCCGTCCAGCTCAAGCCACTCAATGGCGCCAAAATAAAGAGAGTTAATTCTAAAAAGGAATAAATCGCCCTATAATAAATTACACTCCAATAATAGAGGTTTATACTAAATAAGCACTTCTACCTAAGTGAATTAATTGTCATTTCCCACTGGGTTCGCCAAACTTTTAATCCATGATTTTTCTGGCATGATGATAATAAGCACAAACTATGTATGCCAATTGGTTAAAAAATAGATAACTCAAACTATTGCCTAAATAAAAAACCTGATTTATTGTAAGGATTACTTATTTAGATAACACTTTAACCAGCTTAGTCGTATATTTTACTTTTACCACTATGTGTGACTAAAAAAATAAACAAATTTAGGATTATTATTAGTAACAGTCGTTATTGAAAGGGTTAAACTGGATAAGAATTCGTCTTTGACTATTTTATCAACAGACACAAAGATAAACATATCTTCATGTTTTTTAATGATAAATCAGAGGTAAAATATATTCCTAATAGGCGTTTCAATAACAAAATATATTTTTTCAACTTTATTTTAAAATAGTGTAAACCTAAAAATACGCCACGAATTTTCCTGTTACTGAAAAACTTGAGAATTTAGTTCAAAAAAACGACAATATAAAAAACACAAACATTTAGATATTTAATTAAATGTTTTTAAACTAATACGTATTTTATCTATTTAACCTTTCAAGAGTAAAAAGAAGGATAACCACCAACCCTCATAAAATCGGATATTTCATTCTCCTACCCTTATTAACCACACAATATAGCATTGTTTAACACTTGGCTCATTATAGTATTTTTGCTAATTACTCACTCTACGAAACAAATATCCACCGCATCTAAGTTGATTAAAAAATCACTGTACACATTATCTGACATTTCACTTTATTTTCTGCCCTCTTAAAAAGATTGAATTTTATTAAAATAGCTCGCAAACCCCTTACAGGCTTGATTATTTCTGATTATGAATATTCACATTTCTCTTACTTTTGTTAACAAATATTAACCATAGTTAACAACATCATGAAATATGATAATATGATTATCTTAAATTGTAATTATTTACTATATAAAAACTAAGGTTATTATTGAGGTTATAGATGAAAATCTCGAGAAGAAAACTACTTTTAGGGGTCGGTGCTGCGGGTGTTCTCGCAGGTGGTGCTGCGGTTGTTCCAATGATCCGCAGAGAAGGTCGGTTTGAGTCCACCAAATCTCGTGTTCCTGCTGTAGCAGGCACAGAAGGTGCATTACCAAAATCCGCTGATGCCGTTATTATCGGTGCAGGCCTTCAAGGTATTATGACTGCAATTAATCTCACCGAAAGGGGGATGAACGTTGTTATTTGTGAAAAAGGCGTTGTAGGCGGCGAACAATCAGGCCGTGCTTATAGCCAAATTATTAGCTACAAAACTTCCCCAGAAATTTTTCCATTACACCACTATGGAAAAATTTTATGGACTGGCATGAATGAAAAAATCGGTGCTGATACAAGTTACCGCATTCAAGGCCGTGTTGAAGTTCCTTCTAGCGAAAAAGATCTAGAACTCACCAGAGAGTGGATCAAAAAGACAGCAGAAAACCCAGGTTTTGATACACCTTTAAGAACTCGCATGATCGAAGGTGAAGAGCTGGCAAAACGCTTACCTAATGCACAAACTCCATGGAAAATCGGTGGATTTGAAGAAGACGCAGGTAGTCTCGACCCAGAAGTGGTTACACCAACCATGGCTAACTACGCCAAATCAATCGGGATCCGCATCTATACCAACTGTGCAGTAAGGGGCATAGAAACCGCTGGCGGTAAGATTTCCGACGTTGTGACCGAAAAAGGTTCCATCAAAACTTCTAACGTAGTGCTGACTGGTGGTATCTGGTCTCGCCTATTTATGGGTAACCTAGGCGTTGATGTTCCTACACTGAACGTTTACCTATCTCAACAGCGTATTACTGGCGTGCCTGGTGCACCGAGAGGTAACGTGCATCTACCAAACGGTATTCACTTCCGTGAACAAGCTGATGGTACTTATGCGGTAGCACCACGTATCTTTACCAGTTCTATCGTTAAAGATAGCTTCCTGCTAGGCCCTCGCTTTTTACACCTACTCGGAGGCGGAGAGCTGCCATTAGAATTCTCAATCGGTAAAGATCTCTTTAACTCCTTCACCATGGCAACCTCATGGAAGCTGGATGAGAAAACGCCATTTGAAGAGTTCCGTACCGCAACTAACACACCAAACAATGAGCACTTGGATGGCGTTCTAGAAAGACTTAGAAATGAATTCCCTGTGTTTAAAGACTCTAAAGTGGTTGAGCGTTGGGGCGGCACTGTTAGCCCAACTGACGATGAGATCCCAATCATTTCGAAAATCGAACAATACCCTGGCCTTGTTATCAACACCGCAACAGGTTGGGGTATGACAGAAAGTCCTGCATCTGGACAGTTGACTGCTGATCTATTGATGGATACTAAGCCTATCATCGATCCACGTCCATACAGACTTTCTCGTTTTAGCGAGTAATATAAAACGCTTTTTACGCGGGATTTGGATGCACTCTTCACTTATGCTAATTAGGTGAAGAGTGATTGGAATGGCGCGTGAATGGTTTGTAGCTTTGCTACTGCGTTTGATATATAGCTCAATAAAATAGCCTCTATGCTAACAAGCAATAGAGGCTATTTTTTTATAAAAATAAAATGACTTCGTTTAGTAATACATCGCTATCAATTTATTATCGACAGATTTAATCTCAATAGGAGTATCAAAGATATCTTCGATGATATCGACCTTCATAATGTCATTAGGCGCCCCATGATAAACTAACTTCCCTGCTCGCATAGCGATAATATGGTCGGAGTAGACAGAGGCAAAATTGATATCGTGGATCACCAAAATAATCGTTTTGCCTAACTCGTCTGCCGCGCGACGCAGCAATTTCATCATAATGACCGCGTGCTTCATATCAAGGTTGTTGAGTGGTTCATCTAACAGCACATATTCAGTGTCTTGACATAAAACCATCGCCACATAGGCTCTTTGCCGTTGACCACCTGATAGCTCATCCAAATAACGATGACGCAAGTTAGATAAATTTAAGAATTCGAGTGACTCATCGATTTTCTTTTTGTCATCAAGGGTTAAACGCCCTTTTGTATAAGGATAGCGACCAAAACCAACTAACTCTTCAACGGTTAATCGACTTGCGAACTGGTTTTCTTGTCGCAACACTGACAAATAAGTCGCTAGCTTATCACTTGGCGTTTTTACAACATCTAGCTCATTAACCTTCACATGCCCAGAATCGGCCATTAATAAGCGCCCAATGATTGATAAAAGCGTCGACTTACCTGCTCCATTAGGCCCAATAATCGATGTAATACCACTATTTTTAATCGTTGTTGTGATGTTATCTAAGACCTTAGTATCCTGATAACTTTTCGATATCTGATTAATTTCAATCATACTAAAACCTTCTTAACACCATATAAATAAAGAATATGCCGCCGATAAACTCAATCACAACAGATAGCGTACCCGCCATGTTCAAGCCGTAATCAAGGATCAATTGCCCTCCAATAAGCGCAATCACTCCTAATAAGAAAGAGACGGGCAACAGATAACGGTGCTGACTACTACCACTAATAAAATAAGCAAGGTTCGCCACCATTAACCCTAAGAAAGTTAATGGCCCTACTAATGCTGTCGATACCGCCACTAATATCGATATCAGTAATAAAATCACCGTCACTTTATGGCGATAGTTAATTCCTAAATTGATCGCATTTGCCTGACCGAGAGCTAAAACATCGAAACAATAGCGCATACGCCACAGCAAAATACCAACGACTAGCGTAATTGCTAAAGTAAAGAAGATCAGCTCAGGGGTCGCTCGTGTAAAAGTCGCAAACATACGACTTTGTAGAATTGAGAATTCATTCGGATCCATCAACCGCTGTAGTAACGTCGCCGTACTTTTAAATAACGTACCAAGAATAATACCAACCATCAAAACGAGGTTGATATTCAACTTAGCTGAAACAAATAACCAGCGATAAAGTAATACGGAGAATAGAACGAGTAGCGATGACTCTAGCAAAAACTTCCCAATATTGAGCAACCAAGACGCAGGGAAGCTATCGGTATAAAACACAAAGATTGACTGTAATAAAATAAATAACGCCTCTAAACCCATAATAGAGGGCGTCAATATCTTATTATTGGCTATGGTCTGAAAAAGAACGGTCGAGACCCCAGAAGCAAAAGCGACCAGAATCATCGTCAGCACCATATAACCTCGGTGTGGCAAAATATAAGCAAGGTTATTGCCAAGATTGATAGTCATAAAAAGTGTAATAGCTATAACCGACAGCCCCAGTAATAGCCATATTCTTTGTAATGGTGTCATCCCTTTTTTGGGTAACACCACTGATGCATTAACTTTTTGCATAACGCTGCTGCTTCAACAGTAAAAAAAGGAAAATAATGGCGCCAATAACACCTAAAATCACACTTGCAGGTATTTCGAATGGATAACGGACTAAGCGACCGACAATATCACAGAGTAAAACTAACCCTCCGCCAGCAATACAGATCCATGGCAGCGTTTTACGAATATTGTCTCCCATAATTAAACTAATGAGATTCGGGATAATCAGTCCTAAGAATGGCAATGCCCCGACAACGACAACAACAACCCCGCTTATCAGTGCAATAATCGATAAACCAATTGTCATTACCTTACGGTAATTTAGCCCCACGTTGATGGCAAACTCACGCCCCATACCCGCAACCGTGAAACTATCCGCAATCCAACAAGCAAGTAATGTGAGTAAACCGACTAGCCATAAAAGCTCATAACGCCCCTGAATGATGCTAGAAAAATCCCCGCTCATCCAAGCACTTAATGACTGTAGCAGGTCAAATGAATACGCGGTAAAGATTGTCAGTGCGCTAATAACGGCTCCTAACATTATGCCGACCAGCGGCACAATCAGCGCTGATTTTAAGATAACCCTGCGCAACAGCATCATAAACAGCATTGTACCCAGCAATGCAAACCCGCTTGCCACTACCATTTTGGTCATAATATCGGCGGTAGGGAACAGTATCATCACAAATAATAAGCCCAAACTCGCTGACTGTGTTGTTCCCGCCAACGAGGGCTCAACAAAACGGTTTTGGGTTAGAAGTTGCATGATAAGCCCAGCAACACTCATAGCGCTGCCTGCTAGGATCAAGGAAATAGTTCGAGGAATACGACTGATAAAAAAGATGTCTTGCATCTCTGGATCGGTGAAAAGTGAAACGGGTGACACGTCACCCGCTCCAATAAACAAACTCATCACCGCTAATACCAATAAGGCGATAATTCCAAAAA
Source organism: Providencia sp. PROV268 (assembly GCF_028477805.1). Classification (NCBI taxonomy): domain Bacteria; kingdom Pseudomonadati; phylum Pseudomonadota; class Gammaproteobacteria; order Enterobacterales; family Morganellaceae; genus Providencia; species Providencia sp. PROV268. The sequence continues at coordinate 259,888 of NZ_JAMPLW010000002.1, read as the reverse complement.
AAAGATAAAGCGTTTTCATTGATTAGTTTGTTTGGTTTTTTTCTAATGCGTTATTAACATCATCCATTAACTGAGAATAAGTTTGAATGCCACCAGCGATGTAAACGGCAGACGGATCAAGATAAGTCACTTGTTGTTTATTCCATGCCGATGTTTTTCTTACTAACGCATTGTCTAAAACTTGGGCTGCTGGCTGAGCATCTGTGCGGCCAATTGCGCTATCACGGTCAATGACAAACAACCAATCTGGATTCAGTTTGACTAGCAATTCTGCGTTAACAATGTTGCCATGTCTGCCAGTATCTTCAGTGAAGACATAAGCAGGCTCAAAGCCCAGTTCATCAAAGATGAAGCCAAAACGTGAGCCTGGACCATAAGCAGAGATCTTACCGCCACTCACTAAGATCACCATCGCTTTACCTGCGGTTGGTGTTTTTTGTTTGATTTGAGCAATTTTTTCTTTGAAATCAGACACCAGCTTTTTAGCTTGTTCTTCCTTACCGAATAGCATACCTAATTCAGTTGTGCGTTCAGTTAAGCTATCAATAAAGCGTTTATTATCAATATCCATTGAGATAGTTGGCGCAACGGCACTGAGTTTGTCGTATGCGTCGCGAGCGCGGCTACCAGCTAAAATTAAGTCAGGTTGTGCATTGCTCAGCACTTCATAAGCAGGTTCAAATAGTGTGCCTGCGTTGATGTAATCCGGAGAGTTATACTTAGATAAAAATTCGGGTAATTGAACGTTTGTTTTTGGTAGGCCAGCGACTGGGGCGCCCAAGGCATCCATAATATCCAGTGTTTCCATACTCATAACAAACACTTTTTCAGGATGGCGAGGAACTTCTGTTTTACCTTGAGCGTGCTCGATAGTGATCGTTTGTTTCTCTGCCGGTGCAGAAGTTTCTGCCTTTTCTTTAGATTGATCACAACCAGCCAATACTAAGGCTGACACTAAGACGAGCCCTGAAGTTAGTGATTTTACAAACATCCAATTTCCTCCATCTATCTCTAAATAATGTGAGTTGTCGCTTTAAGCCCGATAAATCTACCCGATTTGGTAAACGCATCAATGCTCAGCGCGGCTAGCAGCTTCTAAAAAGAACCCATAGCGCTGCCACCGACTCCACCCATAGCACAAATAATAGCGCTATCTTACCTTGTACTTAGTACAAATGATATTAGTTTACATTTGCATTCAAAAGAAATGGTAGCAAACGCACAAATTCCTAAAATAGATCTTGCCCCCTAGCACGCAAAGGCTTTCATGCTATTGTGTTTGGTTTTACTATCATAAGATACGAAAGAAGAGAGGAACCTAAGAGAAACAGGCATATTGGGTAGTGCACTGATGCCACCACAGACACCACAGACACCACAGACACCACAGACACCACAGAAATAGCACCCAGCAAAGTCGTTAGCTAGAAAAGATAAAAATTATGTTACTCATTCGTTTAAAAGTGCATTTTCCCTAGCAGAAACAAACGCCAAATAGCAATAATCGCAAATAAACATTCAAACATTGTAAAATGTGTTATTGACAGTGCCTATTGCTGATTTTTTCAAACCCAAAACACGGAAATAGGTACCGCGCTATTATTAGACCGTGCAAAAGCCTACCGCCCTCACGTTATTCAATTGGTCAACTCGCTTCTCATTCAGTGTGCCACTACAATATATCTCCGCATTAATTTGTTTTTAGGATAACGCTTTCAAAAGGAATAAAAATGCCCGTAACCAACCCAGACGTTTTGAAGCTCCGTTTATTAGGTGAAATGTATGATGACAGCTATTTTCCTGATCATCTGGTGAAGCAGGGTGAGGCCATTCTTCTGCGATTGTGTGAGACACTGGAAAACAATCCACCGAACGGACTGGCGGAGTTGTATGTGCTGACACAGCAGTCAACGGAAGAATTTAACGATTTGCAAGATGCCTTTGAAGAGGCGGGCAGTGAGATTGAAACGGTTGCCCGTGATGCTATCGGCGAATCATTTTACCTGATTGCTCGGGCATACGGCTTTTTAGATGCAGATCCGGAGGAGCTGATTGCAACACGGGAGTGGTAATTAAATAACAATCATACCGTGGCCAACTAATATTGGTCACCGCATTAGGCTGTTCATAGAGCAGCCGCCCTGCTCCAGAGACTTTTCTTGGCTCTCGCCAAGTAAAAATGGCTAAATGAAAGTGAAGAAGCGATAAAACGCCACATGAGAGACTTGTAGTGTTTTACATAAAAGGGATTATAGGAATCTGATTTATATGAAATACATATATAATACAATAATTATCATTTATATGTTTTTCTTATGCATGATGATAACGGTTTTTTCTATATCCGATTATGAATGGATGATTGGGGAGAGTGAAATAACAAACTTATGTCAGTTACCCATGGGAGGAAGATATACACTAGAGCCAATGTTGGTTATTTTACCGTTGCTAGTGCCATTATTTATAATTAGAAATAAGAAAATACGCTATTTATGTATTTTGATTGCTGGCTTTTATATCTATTGGTCCTTTTTCCTGAGATTTAATCTCTGCATGCCATTTTAGGTACCGTTAAACATTGTATATACGATATGGGTACTGCCTGTTTACCCTCGCCATGACCATTATATTAAAAAATGAGTTAATTGACTAAAACAGCCCGCCGCTCCCAACCAAAGCTCATCAAAGCCATGCTCAGGCACAATCACCCAGTCACCCTGAAAATTCCTATTCCTTTGGGTTTGTTTTTAACATTTCTTTTTTAAATCCCAAAATATGGTTACGTCTTAAAAACACTCAATGCTTTATAAGATAATGGCGTATGAAAATACAAAAAATTCAACTCCGAAACAGAGATGCGTAAATGGAAAAGACGTAATCAAATTGTAAAAAGGAAAAAAGCTCAAAAAACATAATACTTCATCAAAGTGATAGCATCATCCTTTTTCTTCTCTCCATGAGCGGTTATTAAGCTATCACTTCTTAGTTTGTTAATTTTACTAAGCTTGAGTTTCTATCGATGGTGTAATCCAAAGGTGCTGTATCCGTTGATTGATTCTCTTATGTGATATATCGAAAATAACCACTATATTCGGTTCATTCTTTCATAAATAGCCATGTAAGATATGGTGTTAAATAACAAGTGCATTAGGAAATCACTATGACCAATTATCGTCATATACTGCTTTGTATCCTATCGGCTAGCCTATTTTCCCCAATCGGCCTTGCCAATACCCACACAGTCACAGTATTCCAGTGTGTGAATAAAAACCAAAAAAAGGTTAATATCAGCCTAGCAAATGGTCAGTACATTTATCAATTCGGCAAACTTAATCAAAAACCTGATATCACTATGGTAAGAAAGCCTGAACAATTAGCTGCACGTTATCTCACCCCTAAGGGAGATAGATTCAATGGAAAAATCTATGAGGTTGATTTTCGAAATGGCGACTATACCTATACCGTTTCCTCTTCCTATTTAGACTCAAAGCATATCGCTCATGTGGATGTATATCAAAAAGATAAATTACTTACTTCTATCTCTTGTTTGCCAAATACCATTGTTGATAACCTTCATGAACATATTTTCGATTTGCCAAGTGATGATTAAATAATGGCTCACACTATGCCAATAATAAAACACCTCGATCAACAAAGTTTTACAGAAGCGCTTTTTAATCCAGAACAACAAGGGCAGATAGCTATTATTTATTTTTCTGCCTCTTGGTGCCAGCCTTGTAAAAATATGCAACCGATCTTTGAGCAACTCCCTCTATATTTGGATAGCTCAGCCATTAATTTTGGCATCGTTGACATCGCTCAATCACCTACTCTAGCACCGATGTATGGTATTAAATCGGTGCCTTCAATCGCATTATTTAACGACTCACGTTTGGTTGCTATCGTGGCTGGGGAAGTCTCACTACAGCATGCCATAACAAAGATACGGTCTGCTCTCCCCATTGATTAATTACCTCCCCTAAGGCCCCACGATACATTAATGAAGTTCTGATTGAACATGCCGTAAACTACGTACCCACGGCTTATCACGTTGAATTGCCGAGGGTAAATTTTTCAATGCTCGTTTTGCAGAAGCTATATTAGAGAATTCACCATAAACCAATACATACCATTGGCGACCATGACGAACGGTTTCATACACTAAATAATTTGACAATTTATGGCGGCGCGCATGTTCATAGAGACCAGCTGGTGAACTGGCACTACCAATCTGCAATGTGTAATGCCGAGGGGATGCAGTGCGAGGATCGCCTCCTAAATTATACATAGGTTTCATGTCTGACGAAGGCTTCTTGGCTACTTCAACCGTTTTCTCCATTCCAGATGCCGCCTCCTCTTTAACCACGGTTTCCTTCAGTTCAATTCTAAAATGGAATATTCCATCCTTAGGCAAATTAGATAGCGTAGACGCCAACTGAGTTAGCTTTGTATCAACCCTTTTTTCAGAAATTTCAGAATTCAATGAATCAGCAACTTTCTCTTTAACGTTTGCTGATCCTTCTATTGATGGAGCCATTGGTACAGTTGCATGTTTGGCAAGCTCACCTTGTTGCTCAGGTGATAACGGGATAGCCGATGTAACTTGTTCTGTTTTTTCAGGGGAGTGATAAACAATACCAACCGGATTTATTTGTTCTACTGACACCTGATTATTTAAAATATGGCGTGAAAGTAATATCCATTTCTTTGATAAGCCATTCAGTGCGTCATCATAGATTTCAATACTGCTACGAATAACATGGCTTAAGCTAGGAATAGCTGCAATTTTTGTCTGAAATTGGTTCCTTTTTAACGATTGGATAGTAGGGTCAAATATGGGCACTGAAATGATAGCCTTTTGCAGTAATACAAGATCAATTTTCGATTCTGGCTTTGGCTCTAACTTAAAGGGATGCACTCCAATATGGTCATTTGCTATTTTAGGTAACTGCTGACACAGCTTTTGATCTGGCACTGTCATGAGCACACGAGACGATGACATTGCAGTTTCTTTTTGAATGTCAGAAAGAAAATCCTTTGCAATGTCATGCACTTCCCCTTCCGCCTGTAATGCTTTTTCTAACCACCATTGCGCGCAAGCGGTATTTTGTACGCCGCCATCACCAAAATAAAATAAAATCCCTAGATGAAGCTGCCCGAGGGGATATCCTCGTATAGCTGATTGATGGATATAATAACGGCCTTTAATTAAATCGACCGGAACGCCATCACCGTTAATTAATTGCACGCCCATATCATGAATAATTTCAACGGGTGTACGCTGTGCTTGTGCAACAGACTGACACACTACTGCTCCTGCAAAAACAGTAGATAGAATAGCGAATTTAGCGATACTACAATGATGCTGTGATATAAACATGAAATAATTCCAAATAGGTAATATAAAAATAAATGGAATGCACTTTGATAATAAAATTAAGTACTATCTTTCAAATCTAAGGCCGGTCTGGTAAATAAGGGGAATTTAAAACCAATTTATACCAAACACCATTTGTACGTTTCATTGTTAATACACCAAAAAATAATGCCAGTTAATCGCAGTGAGTAGACTCAATGGATTATTCCTCGTTAATTTAAATTTTTTAAGTCACCCATGGTTAAAAATCACTGTCTAAGCTTGAGTCAGTGTTAAATTAATAATGATCAGATCGCTCAATTTTGGTAAACACTGGCAGATATCATGTTCTAATTCATTATTCCTTTTTAATCCGTTACAGCGGGGAGACTGAACTCGTTCCTAGCCCGCATAAATAAGCATTTTACCATCATGGGAGTATCCACTTCGATTATATCCTTACTAATAACCTTCAACCCATACTGGAGCAGTATTTAATAAACACCGAGCTAGTTACCACTTTCTCTAGTCCATCCCACTCGATACTTTCATATCCTAGTCTACTATCTAAGGAAATACCAAATAATATCTATTATCGTAACCCTTGTTTATTTCCTACTTAATTACCCGCTATTTTAAAATATTCATAATGCCTTATGCGTAATACGCCTCATTTAAAATGGAAGGAAGATGTGTATATTTCTCATATCATAACCCTATAACATAAAATAATTTGTCAGCATTAAAACAGTCACTCCAATTTAATAATTATGCGTTTATTTAGCAAAATCGATTTTTCTAACCATTTAAATTCATCTTAAAAATTCTTATTTCTCGCCCCCGAAACTTAAATAAAATGAATACCCTTATGTTTATTAAGTAAAAATACCAATATTTGAAATATAATATAAAAACCCTAAGTAAACCCACTAATCGATGATGATTATGTGTGATTAAAAAACGCTGTGTTTTGACATATCAAACACAGCGAAGATTGTAATATTAACGAACTAATGTCTCTGATTGCGCTAACCACTCATATTGGCCAAAAACGTCGCGCCCCTTGAGCCAACGTTGCAACATATCCAACATTAACATCACACTGACATCTTGTTTGACCTTAGTACTGTGATTACTTGGCATATAACGTACACGCTGGGCATAGCTTTTTTCGGATGTATATAATGCTAATGATAGACAGCCATCGTTAGCGCCTCCAACCGCTAAACCAATATGTGCTTTTTCTTGTTTAGCGACCTCACTAGCATGGCCTATCAGTGCTAATAAACTCTGGTCTTCTTGTTGGTTTATCACTTTACAGCCATTGAGTGGGGCCGATACTGCATTTAAAGTCCAATTGAGTAAACCTGCGCTAAACTCTTCACAAATAGCAATCCTAAGCTGTTTTTCATTTAACTCACGGCATATCACGCTAGGTAAGCCTTCAATACCCTCAAAAACTACATTTTCACCAACACCTTCTTTGATCACTTGCCATTGCGCTAACATTTCCTCTTTCAATGTTGCAGGCCCTGTGAGTTTCAATTCAATAATAGGCATAGAGGAGCGGTATCCAAGTACACAGCCTTCCGGAAGAGCGAGTGAATCAAATTGCTTAGCTAAACTACTCTCACTTCGTCCAAAACTGGCTAAACGTAGGCATAACGGGGGTTCGTTCAATGGATATCGTTGGCGTAATCTTGGCAAAATTTGATCATGTACCATCACTTTAAACTCTGAAGGTACGCCAGGCGTAAAAAATAACCAACAACCATTGAGCTCCATGGCAAAACCACATGCCGTACCAATCGGGTTATCCACCAATTCGGCACCTTCCGGTAACAGCGCTTACTTACGATTCGTTTCTGGCATTACCCATTCTCTGGAAGCAAAATAGCGTTCCATAACCGTAATCCATTCAGCATGCTCAACTAAGGGCACCCCAGCAGCCGTTGCTGCCGCCAAAGTACTTAAATCATCACGAGTTGGTCCTAGTCCACCATTAACGATCAGAATATCTGCATGTTGACTTCGCGCTTGTAAAGTGTGTACTAGGTCGTTCAGATTATCACCAACTGTCGTTCGCCCACTCAGTGGGAAGCCTTCTTGAAAAAAGCAATCAGATAACCAAGCTGCGTTAGTATCAATAATTTGCCCATGCAGTACCTCATCTCCGGTACTTAACATCTCTACAATTAGCATCCATAAGCTCCAGTTTGCGAATGTTTAATGATTTTCCATTAAGCTACCCTATATTGGCATTCGCTAAAATAAATATTTGAGATAACTTCGTTAAATTTACTCATTCCTCTATTTTTCTTTGGTATGACTTTTTATTACTCACTCATAGAGGCGCTAACTAATTGCTATACAATGCATTTAATAGATGAATTTATCTAAAATTTTTGTATATTAACTAAGTGAAATTAAGGAATTTAACGTTGTTATTAAAAAAGGATATACTTATATGAATCCACCTAAAAGCCGCCTCACTCATTTACTCATTTGCATCGGAGCATTTGTCGCTTGGTTTTTTTCTTCATTCATTATACTGTTGATGCCTAATGCACTTTTGTTACTGCAATCCCAATATGCTATCCCCGCTATATCATTGCTATTACTGTTGCCTTGCGCCTTAGTTTGTTGGTTTTTTTACCAAAATAGCTTCAAACTTATGCCTATCGGTAAAACCAATTTAAATGAATTAAAACTCCCCATCTTGGCTATATTTGGCTTAATATTTCTCAATATGCTATTGGGAGCACAAGAAGAGTGGCTTGAAAGTATCAGTCACATGACTGGCTTTGCCTTTTTTCTCTATGTAATAACGATTATTATCGCAGCCCCGATTAGCGAAGAAATTATATTTAGAGGCTTTTTACTTAATGCGGGCATGTGGTATGGCACGGCTGGAAAATGGATAGCCATTATCGCTTCTTCATTTTTATTTGCTTCAATACACTCACAGTATCAATCTGTAAATACCCTTATTACTATCTTTATAATGGGCGCTATTTTATGCCATGTAAGGATCAGCACTCGCTCATTAATTGCACCAATATTACTCCACGCTTTAAATAACACGATTGCGACTATATTCATATTTGCAATGTCATTTTAGTAGTGGTAATTCGCCAGCGCTTCCGGTAAAGTTTGCCGCCTTTTCGGCGAGTAATTAAAGCATTGGGGGCAAAATGTTTATTGGTTTTGACTACGGAACATCAAACTGCGCGGTCGCAATTATGGATAAGGGAAAGCCTACACTGTTACCATTAGAAGGTGATAGTGCTTATATTCCGTCAACCCTTTGCGCGCCAACTCGAGAATCTGTTTCTGAACATTTATTCCGTCATCTTAATATATTACCGTCAGATGAAGTGGGCGAACAAATACTGAGGCGTTCCATCGCATATAACCGTGAAGAAGGGATTGAACTACTTCCTGAGGATATTGTTTTTGGCCAAGCAGCATTAGAGCTATACCTAAAAGATCCTCGCGATGTCTATTATGTCAAGTCACCAAAATCCTTTCTTGGTGCTTCAGGCCTTCACGAAGTGCAACTCAGTTTCTTTGAAGATTTAGTGTGCGCCATGATGGCGAATATTAAACAAAAAGCCGAACTGCATTTACAACACACAATTACTGATACTGTCATTGGCCGCCCAATTAACTTTCATGGCCGTGGTGGTGAATTAGCTAATCAGCAAGCTGAAGCTATTCTTATTAAAGCCGCAAAACGCGCTGGGTTTAAAAATATTGCCTTTCAATTTGAGCCAGTTGCCGCTGGGCTTGAATATGAAGCGGCTTTAACGCAAGACCAAACTATATTAGTTGTCGATATCGGTGGAGGCACAACCGACTGTTCACTGATCAATATGGGGCCAAGTTATCAAGGTAAAACCGACCGAACAGCAAGTCTATTAGCTCACACCGGTCAACGTATTGGAGGTAACGACCTTGATATTTATTTGGCTTTAAAACAATTAATGGACTCATTTGGTATGAGCAGCCAAACAGTATCTGGAATTAAAATGCCGATAAGCCAGTTTTGGAATCCTATCGCGATTAATAATGTGGAAGCACAAAAAGAATTTTATGCAAAACAGAATTTAACAGCGCTCAATCGATTACGCCAAGAGGCACAAGAGCCTGAAAAATTGCTGCGTCTTATTGAGGTTTATAATGAAACCCTTGGCTATCGCTTAGTGCGCCGCGCTGAAGAAGCGAAAATTGCTTTATCAGACAGTGAAAATTACTTGGCTCATATTGAATTAATGAATGAGACTCTCGAAATTAATATTCACCGTGACCAGATGGTAGAGGCTATCGAATCACCAAAAAGTAAAATGATAGAGCTGGTTAAAGAAGCCGTGACACAAGGTGGTGTGCAACCAAACGCGATATTTATGACAGGAGGCTCTGCCCAATCCCCCGTCCTATGTCAGGCCATAAAACAAGAATTACCCAATATTCCTATTGTCCGAGGCAATGATTTTGGCTCAGTCACCGCTGGCCTCACCCGTTGGGCTGAGATCTGCTTTAGATAATCGATACAAACGCCGTATGCCATACGGCGTTTTTTCTTTGCATAATAACTTAGATTACGTTTGGTTATCTTGGTGAACCGCTACATACCGCTGATAACGAGAAGGTTTCAACTTCGTCAAATCCACCAATACCAAGCCATCAATACAATTGTTGAAAGCAGGGTCGGTTCCAAAATCAATAAACTGTACGCCACCCGGCTCACATAGCTCGGTGTATTGCTTATATAAGGTTGGAATCGAACAGCCAATATTATTCAACAGACTTTTTAGCTTAACTAAATCTTCGTGATAATTATTCCCTGAAAACTGTGCTAATACCTGTGGTAATGAGGCAGGATACGGCTGGCGAGACTGTGCCAACGAATGATCCGCTGAGAAATAGAGGCGATAAAACGTAATTAATAGATCACGAGCGGCAATTGGCATCGTACCCGATATCGAAACAGGCCCAAATAAGTAACGATATTGCGGGTATTTTGCAAGATAAGCGCCAATACCTAACCAAAGATAGTCAAGACCACGCTTACCCCAATAAGTAGGTTGAATAAAACTACGGCCTAATTCAATCCCTTGCTCAAGTATCGGTAGCATCTCTTTATCGTAATGAAATAACGTATAACTGTAGATACTTTCGATGCCCTTTTTCTTCAACTGCTCGGCAGTAGGAATAAATCGATAAGCGCCAACAATTTCTAATGCATCTTCATCCCATAAAACGAGATGATAATAGTCATCATCATAGCTATCTAAGTCGCGCCGCCTTCCTGAACCCTCACCGACAGCACGAAAAGCAATTTCACGTAATCGACCTAATTCACGTAAGATAGGCGTTCTATCCTCATCTTTTCTACGATACAGAAAAATCGCCTTACCATCTGGGGCTGTGCCTAACCGCTCACACGCCATCAATGCTTTTTTCAATTCTAAGCGATCTTCCGGTAATGCAATGGCAGATTCACTGGTAAAAAGCCCTTTTTTTCCTTGCCCAAGAAGATAAACATGGCGGCGAAAACGTTCTGCGAGATCATGCGATCGAGTATGCCCATCATGCCAATGAGTAAATGGGATACGGCCACCAATTCGAATTTTTATTCTGCCATCACGCTGCTTAAACATTTCTCGTACGAGCAATAATGTCGATAATGGACGGTATATTAATGAGGTTAAATAAAATAGAGGGCTATTACGACCAGTAACGTGAATAGGTACAATTGGCGCACGAGCTTTGGCCGCTAAACGTAAAAAACCAGTATGCCAATGACCATCCCGGATCCCTTTCGCACTTAATCGGGAAACTTCACCAGCAGGAAATAAAATCAAAGCCCCTTGCTTATTTAAATGCTCTTGCATTGCCTCAATTTGTTTGCGGCTAGTGCGATTCCCCATATTATCAACAGGAACAAATAAGCTACTCAGTGGCTCAATATAATTCAAAAACTGATTTGCTACGATTTTAACATCTGGGCGAATTGTCGCGACCGTACGTAATATTGCTAAACCATCCAAAGAGCCTATCGGGTGATTAGCAACTAATACAAGAGGACCTTGAGAGGGAATATTTTCTAAATCGCCATCAACTAACTCACAACGAATATTAAAGTACTCGACGATTTGCTCAACCAGATCTAAACCTTTTAGGTGAGGATAATTTTCAGAAAATTGTTTAAATTCTTTTTCAAATAGCAGGAACTTTAGTAAATTCCGTTTCCAAGCGGGAGGCGCTCGGTCTGGGAATACATCTTGTAGCAAAGCATCCAAACTAAACATCTTAATTGTCTCCTAGTTTAGCTATTGCAAACCTAAGCTAGAACAATGGCAGTAGCGTGTCAATTTAATGACAAAACGGTTAAACTCATCCAATAATGACAATATCCCTATCTTATGAGTTACAAATAAAAAACATAATATATTCAATTAATTAATATTCTATAAATACAACACAGCTCAATTATGGATAAACCTTGATCCTACCACAACTATATATAGCTTAACCCTACGTTTTATGACCTTTTTAATCTATTTTGATATTTTTATTATCATACTCAATCAAAAATATTCACTCGTCATATTCTGATAATGAACTAATTTGATTAGTTTATCCTTGATTAAAAATTTACAGAGTATTTTTTATAAAAATAAAGTAGATTACGCTATAAGATGAGGATGAAAAATAGTATTAATTTACCGCTGTTATTAGTAAACGACAAATAACAGCGATTTTATTGTTGGCAGTAACTTTACTTAGCAAATAATTCAATCAGGCAAAAGTCACTCTTTGGTTGAGTGACAAGGTTATATTGCAAAGAATTTCCATCATTTTCCACCAATAATGTTTCAAATTCTTTTAAAGTATGCGAGTTCAAACCAATAGTAACGCCAAGCTCGCCACTAGCATTAAATATTAATACCCTGTCAGCATCACTTATCCACTGCGTCACATTGTGTGTATTGAACCATTGCAGACGAGCGATGTACTTATCAGGGTTATAGATAAGATTGAAATCGCGAATAGCCTCACCTAATAGCTCAGCATACACATCACTTTCACCATGAAATGCAAAAAATTGTTTTTGACGGAGTGTTACAGGAGAATTTTTATCCACCTGCAAGGTTAGCCCTTCTCCGCCATCTAATACACCAATAATCCGTTTCCTACTCGGAAAATAAGAAAAGGCTCCAGCCGCTTTCACATCGGCAATAGAAACTCGCCAATCAAAATCGGTTAATCCTACACCGTGACTACGCGCAATTTCTAAAGTAAAACCTTGCCCATTTTTCCATGGCATTTTTTGGTAGTTTTTCGCTGTTAACACTCGGATCATGGTTTAAATCAACCTTTAAGTAATCGTGTCAGTTTAGTCAGTAAACATATACTAAAAGGGAAAACTCCTCCAGTATCAGAGTCAAAATCATATCGTGTTAACCGACTTATCGGAGATGAGCGAAAAAGCCTCCTTGCTTAATTGAAATACCATGACTGACTTCATTATCACTGACTCATTTTAGGGAGAGTGGATATTTTTTTACGCGATAACAAAGCCACAACTTAATGTAGCACCTTCAATCTTTCCACATATCGTCCAACGAACAACCCAATAAACATGATCCCCAACGCGATCAAAAACGTAGTGATAAATAATACCCACAAATTCTGATACACATAAGGTTGCACAATCCCATAAGCAAAGATTAGCAAAGGGAAATGCAGAATATAGATCGTATAAGAGCTCGGCGTTAATTGTTTACCAGGTAAATAAAAACGAACGCGGTGAAAACTCATCAAATAAAATAAATAGCAGAAACTAATGCCACACAAAGTGCCATACAACGCCAACAAATATTTTTGCTTGTCGAAACTGAATGGAAAATAAAAAACGCCAACCACAGCTAATGTCAATAGTGTTAAAGCAATCAAGCTAAAACTGGTAATGAGCGTTTTTCGTTTTAATTGATACTGGTGATTATGAAGCAGTGCAGCAATCACACCACAACACCAAATTAAGGCATACAAGAAAAAAGTATAATTCAATACACTAAGAGTGAGTAATAATAGAATACCGATAATCGTACACCAACGCTGATTAGGCATCATAAATAAGGCAAACAGTGTATAGAACCAAACCTCAAATGGTAATGACCAAAATGCAAAGTTACTTGGTGGAGTATCTGTAATAAAGCCGTTGATAAACAACAATACTCCCACAAAGCTCTTAACATCCAGCGCCATTCTCGCCTGAGTCATCGTATCGCTAATAATATTAATGTCACGGCTACCACTAGCAAAAAAATAGGGAGAGATAAAATATAAAAGTAGTAAGACAAAACAGCCTAAATAAAAAGGCGGCAAAATACGATTTAACCGTGAAGTTGCATAGCGCCTTACTTTAAAGTAAGTATTTCGTTGAATATTGTAGCTAACCGACTTACAAATCAAAAAACCACTTAACGCAAAAAAAGCCATGACACAGCTATGACCAAATAAATATAGCGGCAGCATCACGATAGGCCATACTGGATATAAAAAGACTAAATATGCATGCCCAAATAATACTGTCGCGGTACAAAATCCCCTTAACATATCCAATTGTTCAGAAACATTTGGGTCAATCGGTGCAAAACGTTGGAATAATTTATTAGAGATCATCGGTATTAATGCGCCTGTGTTGAAAGTGAGCGAGGCACAAACTGCAACACGTTATCGCTGTACCACTGGGATTGCCCTTCCGGACTAAAAGGAAGGTTTTGATATTTTCCTTTCAACCAATCCTCAATATTATCGGCATAATGACGACTTGCAGGATTGGCAGACTGCCCCGCATTATTCATTACCCATACTGGATCTTGTTGGCTGAAATCAACAATTAAGCGCATTGCAGGGATCAACAAAGTATCAAAATTATCGCCCATACTATAGCTGGAAATATTGACCGTATTGAGATTTCCACCCGCTGGATAAGGGCCTCGATTCAAATAGCTATCGAGTCGATCAATCGTCCTGCGTTGTTCTTTTGGAAGATATTCCGCCATTTGTGATGACAAGCTATTCCATTGATAGCGGTGTAATTTCCCCCACTGCCAACGTGAATAATTTTTGCCAAATTGCTTTTCACCTTGTTGGTTAGCCAGTGCTAATGAATAGGCAATGATTTTCGCTTTACCGCTACGAGCCGGGTCCGATTTTTGCCAAAAAGGACTCGCATTGGCACTTTTGTCATCTTGCCAAAGCAGATGCTCAGCTTGCGCTGAATAAGATTTGGAGCTTTCAACAAACGCCTTCCACGCCTGCGGTGAATCGACGAAGCGATCAGCAAATAATTGTTGGCTGAACTGAGCTAAAAATAAGTTATACAGCGCCGCACCAGCACTATCGGCATGCAGGTAACCATCAAATGCCAACAAGCGTTGTTGAGCTAGCCTCGCTTGTTGTTGTTCTGATTGTGGGAGTTGAGCGATCGCGTTTTGTAATGCAGGGTCTCTGAGATAAACCTGTAACTTCGTCACCATAGGATCGAATTGATCATACTGCATCTGCTGCATGCTATCTAAATTATGTCGATCCGTTGCATTCAATAGCGCTGAAATTCGTTCAAAACGTTCTGGGTGCGCCCATGTTTGAGAAAAATTAACAGGATAGCCCTTCTCTACAACTCGCTGATTTGCAGTCGCCAACCAACCTTTTCGAGTTTTAATTGAGGTTGGATAATGCTGATTAGACACCCTGCCTATCCAATCATATTCCCCTTCCCATGCCGGAGAGGGAAATAACCCAAGCCCTTTTTTGCGCAATGGATAACTTCCCGTTAATTGCCAGCCAATTTGTTGCTTATCGGCGAACAGCATATTAACGGAGATCACGCTAATTTCTTTTGCTAATTTAATGGCTTGGGAAACACTCTTTTGTTTAGGTAGATCCATTAACGCATCGATACTAATATCATCGGTAGCGGGCAGCAGGCTACTAAAGGCGATCCCGTATTGCGTTCTGACCTCAAGGGGTTGCAGCAAATAACTGCGCTCTTTCAGCGACTCATTTAGCAACACACCATGTTGCGTATGATAGACATTTTCGACTCTATCGGGGCGACCTTTTACATGAAACACGGTTTGAGTTTGCTTTACCGGATACCATTGCTGTTGATAGAGATATTCAAATCCATTGTCCGTTTCTCTGATCTGCTCCAAAAATAGATCCTGATTATCCGCCATCACCATTGTATATCCCCACGCCAGATCAGGGGTTGCACCTAATACAATCGCGGGGATCCCTGAGATCGCCGCGCCAGCCATAGATAGCTCAGGAGTTTCAATCTGAATAAAACTCCATAAAGAAGGTAAACCGATTGGAAGGTGGGTATCATTAGCCAGTAATGTACCATTGTGTTGTGTGAGATCTGCGGTTACAGCCCAGTTATTGGATGCCATAACATCATGTAAATGAATATTTTTTAGAGATTGGCTAGCAAGTGTTAACTGGTCGATGTCTTGTTTAAACGGTTCTAAATTTAGCCCTTGCAATTTCTTTGCTTCTTGGTGAGGAAGAGGCTCATCAGGATAAGTTGGAAATAGCCAAGGTAGCATATCCGCCCCCAACTGCTGAGCAACGATTAAGCTATCAATCTCTTCATGTAGGTTTCCCGCCAAGCCGAAATTAGCGAGAGATAGAATTAAAATTGCATCATCGGGGCGCCATTTCGGAACAACATAATCTGCCGCTGATAAATCCATTGGTAGTTTATCTTGATGATTATCTAACCAAAGATTGACACCATTGGCATAAGCTTCAAGATAACGACGATTTTGTGGACTGACATTTCGATATAAAATATTCGTCGCTTCACGAAAACCCATTTTGCGCATAAAACTATCAATGCCAATGGCCGGTTCGCCGAGGTATTCTGCTAAACGACCTTCTGCCGTGAGGCGCATCAGCTCCATATGGCTAATGCGTTCTGATGCATGAATATAACCCCATGTTAAATAAACGTCTTCAAGGTTTTGCCCTTTGATTAAAGGGACGCCCATTTGGTTATAACGTACAGTAGTGGGGGCTTTTAACCCTGCAAGAACCACTTGTCCTTCTGTTTTAGGGAGGGTATCAGCATAGTAGTTATTGAGTAAGCTGTGACAGCCAGATAGCAATAGTACCCCGCTGATAATACAAGATAAAAACAGTCCTTTGCGTTCCATCTATTGCCCCATATATCAGAACTACCACCAAAGAATTTCTCATTATAGGCATGACCTAAAGTTAAATTAAATAAGGGGATTCTTATCGTGGTATAGGGGGATTTATCTTCCACTAGCTTCAATGATGATGAATAACGTTTTATCTATTTTTGCTGATATACAGATAAGTTAAGGACGTTGAGTAATGGATATGTATAGACAACGAATGGAAAATTGAAACTTTCACAACAATACTCGAAAAAATATGTTTGCTTCGTTTAATATGACGCTAAACACGTTGCCCGCACACGAGTATCTTACTTGCTAACCACAGAATGTTGGTTAGTTCTGACCTATCAGTTAATTTTACAATTATTATTAGCTTCTACGACCTTACACAATATTTACACTGGAATTTTTGAATTCTGAAAACGTTGTCAATGCTTATCAGCTGACTTAATTTTCCGTATAATCCGCTGTTTTTCTTTGCTTATTTTCTTAAAACGATTTGGCGATTATCAATAATCCATACAAATATCGTCAAATTAAATTTTTGTCGTCTTACAAACCATTTTTCTATAGCGAATTTGCAAAATAAGGTAAATAGATGGAAACTAGCTGTAAGCTGCTGCATCTGTTTGCCCAAATAAATGGTAATAACTCTAATCTGCTGAAAATAAAATAACTATGTATACTTCCAGTGCGCTACAGAATGATATTTCTAACTTGACGATATGGCGTAAAGGCTATCAAAGAGCCCCTCATAAGCCGCTATTGCTTTTATTGGTACTTTCAGAATATCGAAAGGGGCATCCCCGTCTATTTAATTATGGAAATGAAATTCACCAACAGCTATTAGAATTGCTTATTAGTTTTGGCCCATATCGCCGAGAATACTATCCAAATATGCCTTTTTGGCGATTAAAACGGGATGGTTTTTGGGATTTACAAAATACAGAAGAATACGAACTGAAAAAAGGGAATAAGCAGCCCTCTAAAAATGAGTTAATTCAGCAAAATATATTTGGCGGGTTTAATGAAGAAAGCTACCAACTTCTTCTAAAAAGGCCTACTTTGATAGATAAGTTAGCCCAACAGATTTTAAATGAGCATTTTCCTGAAAATGTACAAGATATTATCGCTAGCCGTCTCGACTTTCCACTCCATGAAATCCGCAAGGCCCGAGACCCCGCGTTTAGGCAAAATATTTTACGAGCTTACAATTATCAATGTGCTATATGCGGTTACAATTTACGTTATGATAGTGCTGTTGTTGGTTTAGAAGCCGCTCATATTAAGTGGAAACAGTTTGGTGGTCCATGCACGATTAATAATGGGATTGCTTTATGTTCACTGCATCATTCCGCTTTTGATATGGGCGCTATCGGCCTTGATGAGAATATGAAATTACTGGTCTCTAAAGGGGTTAATGGTAACCAGATGGTAGAAAAGTTATTCTGGAATTTTGCAGGTAAATTAATCTATTTGCCTAAAGATACGATGGAATACCCAAAAGATATATTTATTAATTGGCATCGTGAACAAGTTTTCAAACAATAAGAGTTGTTTTTATTGTTCAGCTCAATGTGAAAAAATATCAGATACCTAGTAGGCATTAGATATTATGCATGACACCTTATATTGTGATAACCATCTAAGGTACTGAGCGTTATTCACTCAAATACCCATAATTAAAATCGACACCCTATTAGCCAGATAACATGTAAGAACATGTGTTCGAAAGTGTACAATACAAGGAGGATTGTCCAAGAAATTCACGTGGCTAATAGCCCCGAGCTAATTTCAATTAATTTATTGAACTACTGCGAAAATGATCAAATTGAGTTATACCATATTTAACCCAATAAGCCACAGTGAAATAGCGTTATCGAGCAATTCAATGAGCCGTTTCATCGTGAATGTTTAAATACCTATTTATTTGAATCAGTTAGTTAAATTCTAAGTTGGCCTGTCTCAAATAATGAGAAATGGACAACCCCAGTAACTAGATAGTGAAAATCACTACTTCAAATATGACGAAGCCTTTAACTATGCCAAAGTGGATTTGCCAGAAACAGGGGCGCAGGCAGTTTTGGAACGAGTGTAGTTATTAAATAATGAGTAATAAACATTATCGGAACAACAGATATACTCACAAAAAAGATGGTGTGGATTGGATTATATTGATATGGATTGACTGAAACATGAGGAAGGCCTTGTAAACTTAAGATTTCAGACATAAAAAAGGCGCCTTTAGTATCTTATTTTTCACTTTAGCGGAGGTAGTACTCGCACATAACACTTAACCTCGTGATCTAAATTAAAATATGAAGGTATAAATTTATTTATACCAACAGGTGAAATTCTTACTTTTTCTGATAGCTGTCTAATACAAGTAATCGCGATGCAGGTGGAACAATACATGCTTATAAGTTATCAGATAACCGACACCGCTCTAGACCCCCTATCAAAACTTAAAATCAAGTTAAATTTTATATTGAAGTTATCCTGTGAGTATGGAGAATAACGCTCTATATATAAATTTATCTTATTATAGTCAATTAAATATTATTATTTTTAGGACAGGAAATGGATGATAACTATCTAAAATTAGCCGCTTATTGGCGAAATTCACTAGCTGATGCGGAGTCAGGAAAAGGGGCTCTAGAAAAACGAGACACGAATAATTTGATTAAATGGGAAAGTGTTTCATCAGGTCGCCTTGATAGCATTATTACTGAGCGTTTTTTTTCCGATGAAAAAGATGATGTAAACACAGTAGATGTCATTTTACGCCCAAAAGTTTTTATACGGCTAATACAACATGGAAAAGAACGCCTTGCTGGCAGTCCAACATATGTCACCCCGCTTGTGACACTAGCAAAAATAAATCGAGAAGGTTTTTTATTTCCAACATCAACTACCGTCATTCCTAGAGATCTACTTGAACCGCTGTCTCATGGTTCATTCTCTATTGGTGAAATATCTGAGTACGATAAATATAAAACGACGAATACATCATCATCTATGCATTATGATGAATCTCATTTAGAAACTGAAGAAACTGAAGAAGAAAAAGAGAAAAGATATGAAGGCTATTTCCAAGGGTGGGGGTCATATTTAGATGATTCATATAAACTATTAAATAGTATCGCTGAATCTTGGATAAACACTCACGAACAGTATGAACTTGCCGATTACGGATATATACTAAAAAAAGTAGAACCTAAAGGTGCTAGTACTCATATTCTTTCTCTTTATGACCACTTACTTGTAAATAAGAAAAAAGTCCCATTATTTGAGCGGTTCGCTAACTTCACTTCTCCTGAAATCGAGCCACTAATTTCAACTGAAGATTCCTTTGTTTATCGATTAGGTCATTCTGGGGATAGGTTTCCTTTAGCGCTGGCTCAGCGAGATGCACTAGGTCATTTTCTTAATGCCAATGACGGCGATATTTTAGCAGTCAACGGCCCTCCTGGCACAGGAAAAACGACTTTACTTTTATCCATTATTGCAACGCTTTGGGCTAAAGCCGCGCTCGAACAAACAAATCCGCCAATTGTACTTGCGACTTCAACCAATAACCAAGCCGTCACTAATATCATCGAAGCATTTGGAAAGGACTTTTCCGAAGGAAATGGCGCTATGTCAGGTCGCTGGCTGCCAAATATTAAAAGTTTTGGTGCTTATTTCCCTTCAAGTACCAAGAAAGCAGAAGCAATCAAAAAGTACCAGACTGACGAGTTTTTTAAAGAAATAGAATCTAAAGAATATATTGAAAGCGCACTAGATTTTTATTTAAATAAAGCCAAATTGGCATTCCCCAATAAAGATTGTTCATCCCCTGAAAAAATTATTGCGTTATTGCATGAACAACTCTCCGAGCAGTCCAATAAGTTAGTTGAGATAAAGCAAACTTGGGATTCTCTACAAGAAATTCGAGGGAAAATCGCCCAAGTATCCGATGATATAAATTCTTATCTTAATGACCAGACCGTATTACTATCAAAAACACAATCTAAAATAGATAGGTTAAAAATTGCTTCAGTAGAATGGGATAAATATAGAGCGAATGAATCTCTATTTATTTCATTATTTTCATGGCTTCCACCAGTCGGAAAAAAGCGTTACTACCAAGTTAAGCTGTTCCTTGCTGATAAATTAGATGGCTTCGACATTGAAAAAGAACCAACTGAAATCAATGTTATTGATAGTTTAATTAAAAAATTGCTCGATAGTGAAGAGCGAAAACAAGAGGATTATCAACAACAAATTAATTATATACATCAAATAACCCAACAAGAAAAAGAGATATTGGCAAAGTGGCTCACCATTGCTTCTGAACTTGGATATAAACAGGGTGAAGAACCAAACTTGTTGCAAATTGATGAACTGGCTGACACACAAATCAGATTTCCTCTATTTTTGCTAACCACTCATTATTGGGAAGGCCGTTGGCTCATTGATGTACTCAATATTGATGATCTTAACAAGGAGAAAGGAAAAAACGGGCTTAAAACAGTAGAACGTCACTGGCAACGTAAAATGATGTTAACGCCATGTGTGGTAATGACTTGCTATATGTTACCTAACTATATGCTTTTACCCGCAAATAAAGGGCAAAAAAAGCATGAAAGAGGCTATGCATATAATATTGCTGATTTACTCATTGTCGATGAGGCCGGTCAAGTACTACCTGAAGTTGCTGCGGCCTCCTTCGCATTTGCTAAAAAAGCACTTGTTATTGGCGATACTGCACAAATACCTCCAATATGGAATATCACTCGAGCCATTGACTCCGGAAACATGTTGGAAGAAAAAATTCTGAGCGAAAATACACAAGAACAAATCAATGCAGAATATGACTCAATCACCGAACTCGGAAAGTGTTCAGCTTCTGGCAGTGTAATGAAAATTGCACAATTGTCTTCACGCTACCATTATGACTCTGATTTAGAGAGAGGTATGTATCTTTACGAGCATCGACGCTGCTTTGATAACATCATCGGGTACTGTAATGAGCTTTGCTATCAAGGAAAATTACTACCAAAAAGAGGAGATAGTGACAACCTTTTATTCCCTGCAATGGGCTATCTCCATATCGATGGAAAAGGTGAGCAAAGAAATACAGGAAGCCGTTTCAATCGATTAGAAGCAGAAATCATTTCAGCTTGGTTAATAGAAAATCGACAACGTATCGAAAATCACTATGGGAAACCTATTCAGCAAATAGTTGGAATAGTAACGCCATTCAGTGCTCAAGTTTCAATTATTAAAGATGCTCTTAGTAAACAAGGAATTACTGCTGAAACTAGTGAAAATACACTAACTGTCGGTACTGTTCACTCACTTCAAGGCGCAGAAAGAGCGATTGTTATATTTTCCCCTGTATATTCAAAACATGAAGATGGCGGTTTTATCGATAGTGATAACAGCATGCTGAATGTTGCTGTATCACGCGCTAAGGATAGTTTTCTTGTTTTTGGAGATATGGATTTATTTGAAATCCAACCCCCTTCTTCACCAAGGGGATTGCTTGCCAAATACTTATTCTTAGAGGAAAGGAATGCCTTACATTTCGAATACAAAGAAAGGCAAGACTTACAAAAATCGAATACTCAAATATACACGCTTCACGGTGTGAAAGAGCACGATGACTTTTTAAATCAAACAATTAGTAACACTGAAAAACATATTACCATTATATCCCCTTGGTTAAATTTGCAAAAACTTGAACAAGCTGGATTCATTGATTCCATGGCTCAAGCAACAGCTAAGGGTATCCAAGTAAAAGTGATCACCGATAGAAATTACAATATCCAACACTCTGATCCTGAAAAACGTAAAGAAAGAGAAGTCAATCTTCATAATGCCTTGGAACAATTAGATTCTTATGGCATTGCTACAAAGCTAGTGCGACGAGTTCATAGTAAAATTGTTATCGGAGATGATAATTTACTCTGCATTGGCTCATTCAATTGGTTTAGCGCATCTCGTGAAGCCAAGTATGAACGATATGATACCTCTATGGTTTATTGTGGTGGAAGTTTGAAAGAAGAAATTCAAGCTATCCACAACAACCTTGAACGACGGTAACATTATATATTAGCTCAGACTTGAACTGTCAGGGTTTATTGTAGAACACTATTAAACCTGATAGTCTGGTCTGAGCGAGGAGCAGACGTTTTATTTTGCAGGATGTAGTAAAGATTGTTCTTTTTTGGTGCTAAATGTTGAGCCAATTACTCTCCAATTTATAACATACTGTACTGGCCCCCAATTAAAATGGTTGGATTCACCATACGATGTTGTGAGTTTTCATCTTTAATTTTAGCATAAAAAACAATTAGTCATGTGTCCACTCCCCATTAATTAAGACACTGCAATTTAGAGTTTTCTAACTGTTTACGATATACCTCTGGAGGGGGGGGATTTAAGCTTTCGTGCGTTTGATTTTGGTTATAATCTTGTTGCCAAAACCACACCATTTCACGTACTTGGCTTAATGACTCAAATAAATATGCATTTAAAAATTCACTGCGGAATGAGCCATTAAAACGTTCGATAAAGCCATTTTGTTGTGGCTTACTGGGTTGAATATGACATAGCTCAATCTGATTATTTGTACAATAATTCAATAGGTTGGTTGAAATAAGCTCAGGTCCATTATCCACGCGTATTTGTTTCGGCACTCCTCTGTCGACTTTTAAGCGTTCAAGCACTCTAATAACCCGTTCAGCTGGCAACGATGTATCCACTTCAATCGCCAAACATTCACGTGTTCCCTCATCAATAATATTCAATATTCTGAAATGCTTACCACAATATAAACTGTCATGTACAAAATCCAATGCCCATTGAACATTCGGGACTTTTTCAATCACTAAGGGGCTTTTTTCTCGTTTTGGCAGTATTTTTTTAACTCGATGTTTCAGGTTTCACCCTAAACAGCAATAAACGCGATAAACTCGTTTATGATTAAAAGGATAGCCTTGAAATCTTAGCCGAAAATAGCATTTCCAAAATCCCGACTGTGGCGATTTAGCTAAAACTGATTGAATAGCATCAATCACTGCACGATCTCTTTCACGCCAATTTAGCTGTCGGCGATAAAATGTTGCCCGAGGTAATGATGTTAATTTACAAGCTTTAATGGCTGATAAACCTGCCTCTTTTAAAGCCTGAGTACAGGACTTCTTTTCCGCCACTACCAATCCTTTTTTGCAAAAAGCGTCTTCATCGTATGATTTTCAAGGCTAACTTCTGCAAACATTTTTTTAAGCTTGGCATTTTCCTCTTCAAGCTCTTTTAATCTTTTAACATCATTAGCTTCCACACCACCATTATAATAAGTAATATTACTGATCGCCATTTTGGCGACAAATATCTTCCACTTTCATCCCTGAATCAGCGAGTTTTAAGATATTAACGATTTGAGTCTCAGTAAAACGAACTTTTTTCATCATGACCTCTGCAAATTTTAGGGCAGAAACTCTAATTATAGCTGTCTTATTTTAGGGGGAGTGGACATTCCACTAACACTGATAGTTTTAACTGATTGCCAAGCGATTGATCCCAATATTGTCCTATCATCTGCTTCATTTATCATCAATCAGTATCTTTTTTCGCTGCTGTAAATAGGCGGAAATTATACATAACACATTGAATAAAATAGTTGATGTTATGTTGGAATGCGATGCTCACAGCAAACGAGAGGCAAGAGTGTGTGATATACAACAAATTATCCCAATAATGTGACGTATCACATTATGCTGTGATGATGTGGATAAATTTATTGATTACTCATTATTAAAAAGCAATTGGCAAATCCGCATCCGACATTTTGACATGTGGAATGAATAGCTCACTTGTGCAAGCCATCAGCCATTACAGACTCTCTGATAAACAAGGGCAAGTGTGGTTGACTTATGAACGACAAGTCGCTGCATACCTAAAAGATCTCTTTATCAATGAGACTGATATTCCCAAAAAGTTGTTGTTTACTAAAGGTTATTGGAAGAAAGGCAAATCAAACTTTAAAGGTTCGGTTTCATTTATACATGAGATAATGAAATGATTAATAACGTATTATTAATTGCTGATAATACCTTTGCCCTGAGTCGAACCGACCTACGTTCAGATAGCAATGAATTTAATAAATACCCTGCCGCTCAGCACAAAGAACAACTCGCTGAAAAACAAATAAGTCGAGTTGTTCAGTCATTACATGATATGAGATATTCCGCTCAAGGCTTGATGGCTGTTGGCATGCCTATAGAAATGTTTCCTTAACAAATGGCACGACTCAACCGCGAATTACTGATTATTTCACATCACTATCTATCTTCACTTGGGCGTTTATTAAATACATTCGTTACTCGAAACTTATTAAAAGATACGTTGCAGCCTGTACGCGTTGTCTCACATAAATCACATAACAGGCTGAATTCGTCAAATGCAGCGATTGAATTTAGCAACATTTGACTCTCTCTTTAATCATAGATAAAAGTAACACCAATCACTGATTGTACTTTCCCTGCCGTCACCTGCCCTGTAGTACGTGCATATCGTGCACTCAAACCTAAACTCACCGCAGATGTTCCCACAGCCCCCAACTGCACGTTTTGGTTAGTTGGGATGGCGTTTCCATTACGCACTAATTGGATCCCGACGCCTTTTGCCGCATTAGTTCCCGAAAAAGTGTTCGCAAATATGGAAGAGCTGGTATCCGTTGAACCTGTCAGGTAATAAGAAATATTTTGATTTCGTGCACAATAAATAGAAAGTGGTACTGGTGCAGTTGCAGGATATTCAGGCAGATTAACAATCACATTACGCGAAGAAACATCACAACCACCAATAGGTACTACTACATTATTGTTGGCATATAAATTCCACGTAAAGGTCGCCGTCTCCACATTACCGCCACCAACAAGAGCAGAGCCAACTTGGTACATCACCAATGTCGCAAAACGAGTGCCTTTATTGATAACCACTCCCCCCGCCGCTGAAATAGGGGTCAAATATAGCTGAGTGTTCCAAGGTGTATAATTCCCTGAAGGGAAATTCTGTTGATGAGTCGGTGACACCAACGGAAACGGATAGCTTGACGTATAATAGCGTAATGAACCATTAAAGTTCGACAATACCCCACCATAGGCGGAGCCTCGTCTCATACTCACCAAGTCCCTACGAGTTAAAGGACTATCGTTGCGACAAAAAATAGATCGTGACAAATCCACCACTAAGTTTTGTCCTGCTTGCACACTCGGTTGAAGGTTAACATAAACGTTCGCAGTCGCTGTCCCCGAAAGACTATCCAACACATTCCCCGTTGAGTCATAACAAGTAAATGCATACACAGAAGAGATACTGGCTAAATAAATAATCAGATTAGCGAAAAATAATTTAATCATTTTTTTTACATTCATGGTTTAACTCACTGATAAGTGTAAGTGACATCAATCACTGCCTGGATAGTTCCCTGTGTCGCACCACCTTTGACTGTTAATGCTCTGACTCTTAATGGAAAACTCGTCGACATGGTAGAATCATTGACCTGTAATTTTTGCTGCGCACCGTTATTCAAATTTGTTCCTGCACTATTTTGCAATTGCAACTGAATGTTGCCTGCCGTACCTTGGTTTTTATAATAGCCAGTGGTATCGGCGATCCCTTGAAAGGTTGCCGTCACTGCTGATGTACCAACCGGGCAATTCTCTAAATTCAATGAAATTGAATGCCATTCAGAGGCTGAGCCAGCAGAAATTAAATTGAGGGTATATAGATCACCCAATTCAACATTGGCGGTAGTGGTTGCTACAGTACAAGGCTTTGCCACCACACTACCATTCACGGTGACTGTGGCATCCGCCGCATAGCTTGAGGTTATCTGGCTTAACACCCCCAATAGTAGTGCAGTGATCCTCTTCCAATAATTATCAATCATGGCATCCCCTGTTTACTGAAATTCAAGCGTGAAAGTTGCTGTCGCTCGTACATGACCTGCAACAATAGGTAAATTAGAAGCCATCAATCGCGCATAAAATTGCAAGGTATTACTTCGCCCAGCAACCAATGGTGTCCATGCAATTTGATTACTATTGGCATTGAGTACCAATGGCGTTCTACTGCCATCTAAAATTTGTATCCCTGCTCCTGAAGCATTAGAAGTTCCTGGTTCTAACGCCAATAACGACGTATTGTTTGCATCTGCGATGCCCACAAATCCTACCTTGACGGCTAATACTGACGCCCCACAAGGGGTAAGCTCAATTTGGAATGGCACAAGTGGTGTCACTTCACCGATGGCATATAGTTGTCTAACGGCATTATTTAGCAGATCAACGACTTGATTCTGAGAACCCGGTGCGACTGCACAAGTGTTGTCTTTGACATTGCCTTTAATAGTGATCGTGCTATCCGCTGCATAAGCACTTGCAGAAAACATGACCGACGTCAGCAAGGTTGCAGAAAAAATCTTCAATTTATCAAACACTTTTTGCTCCTTAGAGGCACTCTACACGATGCTTACTGAGTATTTCCTGCCGGCTTTGCTCAGGCAGTGTGTAGTTGACTTGGCATTGTGCATCTGGGCTATCTCCCCAGCGAGCAACCAATTGCCCTGCCAGTGGCAACCCTGTTAGATAAACCAGCCCATCATCGGCAACAATACTGCCACCATTACTGCCTTTTGAGGTTACCACTGCACCAAATGGCACAGGTTTGCCCTGTCTCATGAGTGTCATTAGTACTTTCACACCTACTTTAGGATGGAAATCCGCACGCACTACTGCACCTCGAGTCGGTACAACACTCACGACGGGATCTTCAAGATCAACATTATTAGCTAATGTATTGGTATTAAGAGCGACTCGGTTTTCACGGTAATCAGAGGCATAGGGCAAAACGGCATAACCACGCCAATCCGTTGTAACACCGGTTTGGTTTTCAACTTTGACATTCCCAGCACCCGGCGCTTTAATTAAAACCACCGTATCATTCATTGGCTGGCTTAACGTGACCCCATTAGCATGCGCTAAAATCCCTCCACTTAAACCGTAATACATCTGGCTTAAGTCATTGGTATAGCTATAGCCCACGTTGGCATTACCATAAGTACCGCGATAGTTGAGTGAGGTATAGCCTGTTGCAGAAGAGTTTCCTTCCCCACCCCCGGCATAACCTGTTTGCACGCTATAACTTAAATTATTGTCATCCAATAATGTTCCATAGATACCAGCCGTATTGGTGACTCGGCCTTTCAGATCATGTGAAGCGTTATAGCTGGCACTTGCATTACGCCAGATAGATTGGCTATCCGAACGCAGCCAATGACTGAATGGAATATTCACATTCAAGGCCAACATTTGGTCGTTGGCATCCTGCCACGAGTTTTTCGATAGGCTGTAACTTAAGCCCCAATTGATCCCTTCGATTAACGTATTGATACCAACCTGTAATTGCTTATCTGATTTATTAGTATTCCAATATGTTTCGTGACTACCCGTCACATATAACGTCGATTGTTCACCCAATTGTTGAGTCAAACTTAATTGGATTTTTTCGCGTTTGTTATAGGCTAAGTTGTAGTAGTCGGTGAATTTCGGCGTAACCTGTATAACACCATCTTGTGTTGCAAGGTTATAGCCATCCATTCGTTTATAGGTGGTATCCGCGAATGAGTAATAACCCTTAGTTGAATAACGATAACCAGCTAACTGAATAATTGTTCCCGTTTCATTCAGTGACTTGTTATATAAGAAGCGAATAGATTGTCCTTGATGATTACTATCATCAGGTAGCTTGGCATTAGCTTGTGTAATATCGACGGATAATGCCCCAAACACACCAATATTTTTACCAATACCAGCGTTGAAAGATTGGTAGCGATTTGCAAGTTGCGTTCCACCATATAGCGTCCAACCATATGACAAACCACGCATTATGGTACCTTGTACAAAGGTCGGCTTTTCTTGTTGCCCATTTCCTGAACGGTAGTCACCTACTGTAACCGCATATTTAGTATGCCCTTCACGCTGTAGCAAAGGCACCGAAGAATAAGGCACCGTGAAGCTTTGTATTGAACCATCCGCCTCTGTAATGGTAACTTGGAGATCACCACTGTTCCCTGCCGCATATAAATCATTAATAACAAAAGGCCCTGGCGGAAAAGTATTCCGGTAAATTTCATAGCCATTTTGTTTAATTGAAACGTCAGCAGTGCCTCGTGCAATACCACGGATCACAGGCGCAAAACCCTTTTCGCTTTCCGGTAGCATATTATCGTCGGAAGCTAATTGAATACCACGGAAGTTAAAA
Organism: Providencia sp. PROV268; assembly: GCF_028477805.1. NCBI lineage: Bacteria > Pseudomonadati > Pseudomonadota > Gammaproteobacteria > Enterobacterales > Morganellaceae > Providencia > Providencia sp. PROV268. The sequence goes on along the minus strand of NZ_JAMPLW010000002.1, from coordinate 230,995 downwards.
CTGTCGAAAATATCACCAAGTGTGTAACTATCACCTACCGTTAAGCGTGAGCGGAATTCATTGATACCGCGCTCTAAATAAGTATTGATATGCTCCCAACGCGTTTCACTGTTAGTCTTACCGCTACTGTGACTCCATGTGGAGTTATCGCGCAAGCGCCATGGCCCAAGGTTTAATCCACTCTGTAAATTCAGGTAGGTATAGCTGCTATGAGTACCATTTTGGTTACGTGCGCGACTTCCCGTGAGGCTATAATTTAAAAGACCTGCAGTAATACCAGAGTCCCAATACTCAGTAGGAATAAAGTCTCGCGCTCTATCCCTCATATACACTTGAGGCACAGTGATATATAAACGTTGTAAGCCAACATCAAATTTTGATGTTGAATCAGCAATCAATGTATTTAAAGGCTGACAAGTGTCCTTAGAGATTGTCTCGACATTTGGAATGGCCAATGTCTTCACACCCATTTTAGCTAACTCACCAAGCGTTAAACATGGCGACAATTCTTTGCTACTCTTATCGATAGTAAAATGAACATCTCGAATCGATAAATATCCATCATTGAGATACACATCAACACGATAAGTGCCTTCAGGTACTTCTTGACCTTGTTCAAAAGCAGACAGGTCAGCAACAGCAGAAGGATCATCAGACAAAAAGCGTGGGTTAAAGTATAATTCTGCCTCAGCCCAAGTAGGGTATAGGCAGACACCAATAAAGAGTGCCAATGGAATTAAGGGAAAATGGCGCTCGGGTAGATTGCCAAAAAACGTTTTCTTCTCCAAAATTAATGGCTCTTTTCCAGATGCCAGATATGACATGTTCCCTCCGACCCGATCTGCTAAATCGCTCAGTAAGTTATTTAATTCAAAGTGATAGTTAGCTATTTTTTATAAGTAAGAAACCCGCTTTTACAGAGTACGCCCCGTCATTTTGGGGGTTAATGCGCCGTAATCATTGATGGTTTGGAAGGAAATCTCACCATTTGCATTAGCCGGTACGGTTACTGACGCGTCACCGAAAGGCGGTACTAGCACATTATCTAGCTTCACCGAGCCGATTTTTAGTTCAGCTACCGTGGCAAAATATGGTGTTGGATTAGTGACAAACAGTGTTCCGGCTTGCCGCTTAAAACGTAATTCTTCAGCCACTTTATCTGGCGCAATCGCCAAATCAGTAGGACGATAATAAAGTTTGATACGGCTGATAATCGCTAATTGCAGGGTATTTTCATTTTGCTTTGACTTATCCATAGCAGGTATCGCTTTGACATTTAACCAAAACAAGCTTTCTCTATCATTAGGCAATTGATTATTGGTTGCATCAATAATTCGTAAGGTATTTTCTTTTTTACCTTGCATAGAAAACAGCGGAGGTGTGATAGCAAATTGATTATCTTTTTGACCGTTAGCATTTTCTACCCATGATTGGATAAGAAAAACGCCCTTTTCATCATTATTGGTGACAGCAAGTTGAACCTGTTTTTGCCCTGCTGGGTAAATAACCCGCGTAGCGCCCAAAGCAACTCCTGCGTATACCTGAGTTGATATACTTGAGCAGAGTAATATAAATAACGCAGTAATTAGTTTACGAGTTGTTCCTGTTCTCATGGTTACATCTGTCCTTCTTTTACTAAAAACATTAAAAATACGCGCAGACATTTTTTTGATCTTTTTATTCATTCATATGTGAGCGAAAACAGTGCTTGAGCATCCGCTTTTCCGCCTGTAATTTGGTCGCTAGTCGCACGATACTTCGCGACAAAATGTAAAGTCATATCACCGTTACTGACTCGCTCTATTTTTCGTGGTGAACTATTTATTGGGATCAACGTATCTTTTGAGTCAAAAATAGCCAGTCCCACACCTGTTGCCGTATTAGGTCCATTATCAATAGCAAAGATCGCTGGGTTTTTATCGTTAGCAATACCCGCAAAAGTGATTGAGACGTATTCACTAGCAACAGCACTACATTCTCGGAGATGAATATCAAAGATCACGGGGTCTGTATCTTGGCCTGATGCATTGAGCATATTGGTGCGCAACTGCCCCATATTCACGATCAAACTTCTATCTGAAGTTTCAACACTACAAGCTTCAGCAATCAGTTCCCCTTGAAAGCGCATTCCTCCGCCTGGAAGTTGGACTTGCCACTTATTTCCAGCTTCCATAAGCGGAGAAACCAAAAGTAGTAGAGCAAGTATCAGCCCTCTCATGAGCTTTCACCTTTTTAGTTTTGTTTATAAAAAGCCGTCCATGGCCTATTGGGTTTTTCACCCTTCATCCATCGCGCAATAATTACTCGTACTGAACCGCAAATGTTGCGTCAGCATTCGCAATACCTGCTGTTGTTGCACCAAGTGCATAGTAACGTGCTTGGAATGGCAGAACGTTATTACCATCATTCAAAGTGATAGCACTACTAAATGTTGCACCATCGAGCTCTAGAGGTACGCTTTTGGAGTCTAAAATTTGAATACCAACGTTAGTCGCAGAACCTGCTGCTGAACCCGCAACAGCTAGAACCGTTGGGTTAGCGGCATTTGCGGCTACGCCTCTAAACGCGACTTTTGCAGACGTTGCAACAGTGGTATCACAATCATTCAATTGAATGTTGAAACCAACTGGAGAGCTGGTGTCACCTGCTTGTGCTAACTTAGCAGTACGGAATTGGCCAAGACGTACAGTTTGTTCTACAGAGTTAGCATCAACAGCACATGCTGCGTTCACCAACTCACCTTTAAAGTGCACAGTACCGCCATTAACTGTTGTCGTTTCTGCAACAGCAGCAACTGAACTTAAAGATAGAGCCGAAACAATAACAAGTGCTAGTGATTTAACTTTCATAAAATTTCCTTATGTTTATTTATTGCAAAAACTTTGACAATAGAGGAGGGTTAGTACCATTTAAATAAAGACACAGTTAAAATGTTCGAATTTAATTAAATTACAAAACTGTAATTCAATTAAATTTAAATATCTGCCATGCCTTATTACTCTCTGCGTGTGTTTTTATATTTATCAGAATCAAAAAAACGCTTTATTTTTTCGAAAAACATTTCAACATCTGCCCCATCCATTTCAAGCGCATTAAAAAGTATAATTAATTTGTCGAATGTTATATTATTAACCCCATTTTCATAACGGGATATTTGTTGCTGACTTACATTAATTTTTTTGGCTAATTCGCTGCCTGTTAATCCGGTTCTTCTACGATAAGACTTCAGCATTCTGCCAATATTATTAGATAACGAATCATATTTTCGCTCTCGCATTCTAAACCTCTCTAACTATTATTAGCGGATTTATTCTATGTATTGTTTATAAGAGAAACATTCGTCAACTCACATTAGGATATAGAATCATTTTTCGAGTTAAAAATTGTTTTTTTCGATCGAATTGTCTAATTTTGATAGTCGAAATCTATTGTATTTTTGTTTTCGATCGGTTTTTTCGATTAAAATAAGAGGGGATCAAAAGAAAAATCCCTTATTAATTAATAATATAAATAAAGTTAGATTTTAATTTAAAATAAAAAGAAATATTTAGGTGAATAATACGATAAATAAATTACATGTAATACATGTAATTTAGAAACAATAATTTACAATAAATAGCTAAAGTAGGCATATATTAAAAAAACAAAAAAATCGCTGAAGTAAAACTAAAAAACACGATCAACAAACAAAATAAAGAAAACAAGAATTTTATTTCAATAAGAATATCAAAAAACGTGACCAAAACATTATCCACTAAGAAAATTTAAAATACTAACCAATACAGAAATTCTATAAATCTAATAATTTTTTCACGTTATTGAAAATAAAAACAGTTAAACACCCACCGTTAAGATAATTAGCCAAAAATTATTTACCCAACAGAATAGTGATTATTTACTCCTGTAATTTCAAACTCAATCTCAAAGAACAAAAAACAATCAAACACATAAGAAATACAAATGAATGATTGAAAACTCAGTATTATTTACACATTATAATAGAATTTACTCGTATTAATTCACCTTCTCCCTCTTCCGCAATAAAAATAAAAAACCAATATTGATCAAAAAAAGATTGATTATAATTGATAATAAACTTTAAAAATAAAATAGGAAACAAATTACTCTAAAAATGATAATGATTAATGTCAACTGAAGTATTATGGTAAGTTTTAGAAAGGATAATGTAGAGAGTTACTATAAACGCCAGTAATCCTCTATTTGACAACTTATTTATAATTGGATCTTTTGCTACTTTCTCAGCGATTTCAACAGATAAGTCAATCTAAGCACAAGGGGCCTAGGTTCCTTTGATTTCATCGCTGCTAAATGTCGCTAAGATAACCTCATTCTAAACTAGGTAGTATAAAAACCTTCACCGTCAACAGCGGTTTTAATCGATTTATCATAAAGCAATGAGAGTGCTTAACCTCACCTATCGCTTCACGTTTCGCGGGGATCATCTACTTGGCATTATCAAAATCAATTTCATCCCAACGGGCAAAGCACAATTCACTAGAACGAATAAAGACTAACAAAGTCAGTGTATAACCTTTCCCGTCCGGTTTAGCTGCACGAACTTTTGTATCGGTTAATACCATATTCTTTGTTCTCTTCACCTCAGAGTGGGTATATACGAGATATCTCAGATGATTTCGCGTTGTCCACATCCCCTAAAATGAGACAGCTATAATTAGATTTTCTGCCCTAAAAATAGCAGAGATCATGATGAAAAAAGTTCGTTTTACTGAGGTAATCCCCCCGTTTTTAACCGAGGTTATAAGTAGAATCAGGTCATTCGTTGTAGATGTTGCATTGGGGTATAGCCATTCAACGCCATGTTCGGTCGTTCGTGATTATAAAACCATTGCCACCGTGTAGCATAGTCTTGTAATTCATCCAGTGATGAAAACAAGTATTGCCCTAACCACTCATAGCGGACTGTCCGATTATAACGCTCAATGTAAGCATTTTGCTGCGGATTACCCGGCTGGATAAAGTTTATTTTGATATCTTGCAGATTAGCCGATGATATCAATATATTACTGGTGTATTCTGGCCCATTATCACAGCGTATGGAAACCGGTTTTCCTTTCCACTCAATAAGTTGCTCTAGTACTCTTACAACCCGACTCGCCGGCAGGGAAAAATCCACTTCAATAGCTAATGCTTCACGATTAAAATCATCGATGATATTCAATAAACGGACTGAGCGTCCATCCGACAGTTGATCATGCATAAAGTCCATTGACCAACATTCATTGCTCGTTTCGGGTACCGTCAGTGGCTCGGGCTTATCCCGTTTTAGGCGTTTCTTCGGCTTTATTCGCATGTTCAGTGACAACGCACAATAAATTCGGTAAACCCTTTTGTGGTTAAATCTTAAGTTTTTTACGTTTCGAAGGTATAAAAAGCACAAGCCAAATCCCCAGTTGCGCTGGCTATCAGTGATGCGTATCAGCCAGTCAGCTATTGCTTCATTTTCTTTACTCAGTTTAGCTTGATAACGATAGCAACTTTCGCTCACTACAAATAACTGGCAGGCAAAACGTACGCTGATATTCCGTATTTTGACAGCTTCTTGCGCCATCCGCTTTCGATGCGATGGCTTCACCACTTTTTTGCCATAGCTTCCTGAATGATCTCAGCTTTCAACCTTTCTTCTGCATACATTTTTTTGAGGCGGCGATTTTCCTCTTCCAGTTCTTTCAAGCGGGTCATCATGGAAGCATCCATCCCACTAAAGCGTGAGCGCCACTTATAAAAACTGGCGTTGCTCATACCATGTTCGCGGCACAGTTCAGAAACAGGCGTTCCCGCCTCAGCTTGCTTAAGGATGGTGATAATTTGGCTATCGGTAAAACGTGCTTTTTTCATAGAGATTTCCTCAGTTCAGATTACAAGAAAATTCTACTTATTAATACACCGATTTTTCGGGGGGATTACCCCTCAAAAAGGAATGACTCATGACACAACTTTTCCATTTTGATAAAGCACTAAAAGCACTTCAAGAGGGGCCGGCTTTGACTGGTAAAGACGGCATCCTGCCACAACTGAGTAAGCAATTTACTGAAGCTGCATTATCCGCTGAATTAGGCTCTCATTTGTTGAATGATGTTGAGGCTCGTCGTCGAAATGGAGCAACCAAAAAGACGATTAAAAAGCCAGAGGTAACGTTGAGCTAGCAACCCCAGGCGACCACAATGGGTCTTTCGAACCGTAGTTTGTGAAAAAACACCATACTACGCTATCGAATGAGATAGAACACAAGATCACACGTCTTTTTACCTTTGGTATAAGTTACTCAGTTGTTAGTCAGGATATTGAAGACCTATATACTTTTAGCATATCAGCCGCCATAATTAGCGCAGTGATCAATAAAGTTATCCCTGAACTTAAGCCGTGGCAACAGCGATCTCTGGATGCGCCTTATTCTTCATCTGGCTAGATGCCATCCACTACAAAGTGAATCAAGACGGTCGCTATGTGAGCAAGACGATTTATACGGTTCTTGTCCTTAATTTAGAGGGTAAAAAAAGATATACTAGGTCTGTATCTTTCTGAAAGCGAAGGGGATAGTTTTTAGCTTAGTGTGTTGACTGACCCGCAAAACTGGGGGGTAGAAGATATATAAATTGCCTGTGTTGATAGGCCAATTGGCTTCCATGATACAATTAACAGTATCTACCTTCAAATTGAGGTTCAGTTGTGTGTTATTGATTAAATTAAGAATTTAATCAAATGCATAGAATCAAGACACCGTAAAGTATTTATGACAGATCTCAAGCTAGTTTACCGTGCAGTTTCAAAGGAAGTGGTAGAAATCGACACACCGGCAGTTCCGCAAACTTACGAAAACCAAAGGGGCATTTCCAAACGAAAAAGCATATAAAAAATACTGTACTCTGTGTTACTTTGTGTGCAGGAAAAGTGGATGATACCAATCCCAAATTGGAACCTAGTCTTATCACATTATCGAGATATTTTGAAAGGGTTCGATAATGTGATGGCTTTGTGTATTTAACCCTATATTTCCAGAAACTTTTTATCACTTATATGAGTTCGACACCGCTTGTACTCTTGCGGAGAACGATAACCGAGAGTACTGTGAGGATACCATTCATTGTAATGCTCGAAGACTGCCGCAAGATTTTTTACTGCCGTTAATCCATTAGGTTTTGGCATTAAACTTATGTAGTCTCGTTTCATGATTTTTACAAAAATTTCTGTAATACCGTTACTTTGGGGACGACCTACCGCCAGATGTTTAGGGGATAAACAAATTTGTTTACCGAACCACTTCGCTTCATGGGATCGATGCGCTGAGACATTGTCGGTCAATCACTCTACTGACTTTGTCGGTAACCAGTTTAGTATGGTGCTGGATCGCCATCCAGATAGCATGGGCATCCATGACGTCGGTTTTATTGTCGATCACGAAGGCTTTGATGAATTTTCCCTGAAGTAACCTGACATTATGCTACATTTTTTCAGCTCCCGCAGCTAATGCAGGGAGTCGCCGCAGGCTTCCATACAGATAAGGTAAGGTTCACAATTGCTGAGGTATTCCAACAGGGCACCGCACTTTATATGTTTATCGATGATTTCACCTGTATATTCATCAATGAAGTAAATCTGCATAAGATGTTTTGAGATATCGATGCCAACGGGGATATATTTCATGTTGTGGATTCTCTAGTTACCAGGGAGCTTTATTCATCCCGTATTGGGTACAATCATGCCAGAAGCTTGCTAGGATCAATACCTCATCTGCCGATCCCCTCACCACTCTCAAATAGTTGAGATGCGTTCAAATCATTTTTTAAGAACTAGTCTAAAAGCTAGTATTAAGAGCCTATCTCAATAGGACTTTATTCCAGACGATCAGACCACAGGTAAAATGCAACATGGCCTCGTAATTTTCGATCTTCTTTTCCCATCGGGTCAGAATTCGGCGAAAACGATTCATCCAACTGTGCATTCTTTCGACGCCCCAATGATGGGCTTTGAAGTCCGTGTTTTTACTGGCGTCAGACTCTTCTTTACGGGACTGGATATACAGCTCGTAACCGCGGTTTTGTAGATAGGTTTTCAGCCAGCCTGCATCGTAACCTTTGTCCAGACAGAGTCTCAGTTTTTGTCCCGGACGCCCCGTCTGAAGGGCATCGAGTGTATCTGCAACCAGTTTGATATCATGCATGTTTGCTGCTGCAACAACCAGCGACAGAGGAAGCCCGTTGGCATCCGTAAGCAGGCTACGTTTTACGCCTTGTTTTCCTCTGTCGGTTGGATTGCGGGCCTGTTTTTTTGTTCCAGACAGTGGTGATTTGGTCATGCAGCCGTCCATTGACAACCATGACCAGTCAATACCGTCCAGATATTCACAGGTAAGCAAACCATTCTGCCAAAAGCGCTCAAAGACACCGGCATCACGCCATTCCTGAAAGCGCCGGTGTGCAGAACTCGAAGAACATATCCCGTGGCATTCAGGGCGTTCCACTGACAGCCAGTTCTGAGTACAAAGAATATGGCATTCATGGCAGCACGGTTATCAACTCGTTTGCGGTGAGTGCCGAGCGGATGATTAGTTTTGTGTTCTGGGATAAGCGGTGCTAATTTTTCCCAGAGTTCATCGCTGATCCGCCATCTGCTACCTGTCATATTTTCACCTTCAGAAATTACCTGTTACGACATTCTGACAATCCCTTTTGGGGTAAGTTTTAGTCTTTCTTACAAAATAATTTATGATAGGATAAGGCCTAATAAAATTAATTAGGTTGGAGCCTATTCCGTGTTTTATATCCATCAGGCCAGCTTCAACCCGTAGAGATGATTGAGTCATTGTGGATGAATAACAGCGTTGAGCGGATCAGTTTAATGTTATTATGCGATGCCAGTCATTACTTGATAAACAGAGTATTAAGACATTGGTTGAATGGGATAAACAAGACGCATGACAAATGATGGTCTGAAACAAACAGTAGTGGCGAAGCCAGATAGGCTTTCGCAGATAGCGCAGTTGCCACAAGCAACCAGGGATCGCATTGCCCACATCGATTTCACCTTATTGTTTAAGGGAGAAGCGGTGCGGGCGGATTTAGTCGATCGCTTCAGCATAGCCGCTGCGCAAGCAACGAAAGACTTCACCATGTACCGAGAGCTTGCACCAGGCAACATTGAGTATGACCAAAAGCTCAAGTTGCATAAACGTGGTGAAGCATTTGAACCCTTGTTCGACTATGACGTTGTTCGAACACTGGCGACCATTAGCCAAGGTTACGGAGATGGCTTTACTGGCAAGGTAAAACCACCCCTTGCTTGTGAAGCGCCTTATCACCTTAACAAGCCAAGTTTATCGATAGTAGCGAAAGTCACCGAGGCCATACACAAAGGCAAAGCCTTGCGTATCACCTATGTGTCGTTATCGAGTGGTGAAACAACGCGTGAAATTGCGCCGCATACGCTGGTGGACAATGGCCTGCGTTGGCATGTTCGTGGTTTTGACCGCAAGCATAATGAGTTCCGTGACTTTGTGTTGACCCGAATTAAAGCAGCGGGTGTGCTTGAGGATTCCACTTTGTCTGAAACGGAGCTCGAAAGCCAGGACAGGCAATGGAACCGATTTGTGGAGCTTGAGTTAGTACCACACCCACGCATAAAGCACAGCGAAGCGATTGAACTGGATTATGGTATGACGGGCGGCGTTCTAAAGCTTGAGATTAGAGCTGCAACGGCAGGCTATTTACTCAGACAATGGAATGTGGATTGTTCTTCCAACGCCACACTAAAAGATGGTGGAGCTCAATTGCATTTAAAGAACAGAGCAACACTTTATGGAGTTAAAAACATCATGCTAGCTCCAGGGATTGAAAAAGAACTTGGTAACTAATGCACAAAAACGAACTTGGCGCAGGGAATAAATTTTGATGAAAATAATCGATAACCTTAACAACCTATTAGGTGACGAGCTTCAACAGACGCTGACACCGAATACAAAGTTAAAGATTGCTGCGTCTTGCTTTTCTATTTATGCGTATGAGGCTCTCAAAAAGGAGTTAGCGAAGATAGACTCACTTGAGTTCATCTTCACATCACCTACTTTTGTCGCAGATGAAGTTACCGATAAATTCAAAAAAGAAAAACGAGAGTTCTTTATCCCCAAAGCTGGGCGTGAACGCAGCCTTTACGGAACTGACTTTGAAATACAGTTAAAGAATAAGCTCACTCAAAAAGCGATCGCTAAAGAGTGTGCAAACTGGATCAGAAAGAAAGCGACATTCAAATCAAACAAAACTGATTCTCCAATGCAGTCGTTTGTTGTGACGGAAGCATCTAGACAGCAAGCAGATGCAATAAGTGCAGTTTTTGCTCCGGTTAGCGGTTTTACGGCGGTTGATCTAGGGTATCAGCGAGGCAATGCTATTTCGAATTTTGTGCAAAAAATCGATGAGCCAAATTTCACAGCGCAGTACTTACAGTTATTCGACCAAATTTGGAAAGATCCTGCGAAGCTTCAAGATGTTACTAAAACCATTTGCGAGCATATAGAATCTGTCTACCAAGAAAACTCGCCCGAAAAAGTCTATTTCATTATTTTGTATAACATTTTTAATGAATTTCTTGATGATATTACAGAGGATGTATTACCAAATGATCGAACAGGCTATCAGGACACCTTGATTTGGAACAAGTTATTTAACTACCAAAAAGATGCCGCGACTGGGATTATCAATAAGTTAGAGACCTATAACGGCTGCATTCTGGCTGATAGTGTTGGTCTTGGTAAAACATTTACAGCGTTAGCCGTCATCAAGTATTACGAGCTCAGAAACAAATCTGTGCTGATTCTATGTCCGAAAAAGTTAGCGGATAACTGGCTCAACTTTAATCGAAACTTAAAGACAAATATCTTTGCTAAAGACCGTTTTAGTTACGATGTTTTGTGTCACACAGATTTGAGCAGAACCTCTGGCGAATCCTTCGGTACTCCGTTGAATAGAATAAACTGGGGTAACTATGACTTGGTCGTCATTGATGAGTCGCATAACTTTAGAAATAATGATGCAGTGAAAGATCGAGAAACTCGATATCAGAAACTGATGAATAAAGTTATTCGGGCTGGCGTGAAAACCAAAGTTCTGATGCTATCAGCGACACCAGTGAATAATAGATTTACTGACCTAAGAAACCAGCTCGCGTTAGCTTATGAAGGCGAGTCGAGCAATCTCACAAAGCATCTTAAAACCACAAAAAGCGTAGAACAGATATTCAACCAAGCACAAGCCGCATTTAACGCTTGGTCCAAACTAGACCCAGAGACGCGAACAGCTAAAGCCATTCTCGATGCCTTGGATTTTGACTTTTTTGAACTGCTTGATAGCGTCACTATCGCTCGCTCACGAAAGCACATCACAACATTCTACGATACGACAGATATTGGCCATTTTCCTGAACGTAACAAGCCAATCTCGTTTCATTGTCCGCTTACTACTCGTTCGGATGTAGTAAGCCTGAATGAGATCTTTGAACAGCTTAAGCTACTCAAGCTATCTGTCTATGCGCCAGTGAGTTATATCCTCCCGAGTAGATTGAAAAAATACGAAGAGATGTATGATACGCAAGTTGAAGGCGGAAAAGGTAAGTTAAAACAAAGCGACCGTGAAAAAAGCTTGGTTGCATTGATGACAACGAATCTGCTGAAGCGTCTTGAGAGTTCTGTATACTCGTTCAGAACTACCTTGCAATCCCTTCATGATAACCATGTTCGTGTTCTTGCAATTATCGACGAGTTTTATAAGCGAGACGGGCAAACCGAAGTGAGCAGTCTGGTTGAAGCGCTTGAGTCTATTGAAGCAGATGAAGACGATATGCCTTCTTATCACGATATGGAAATCGGCAACAAAATCAAAATTAAGCTAATGGATATGGACCTTCCATCCTGGCAGCAGGATTTAGATGGTGATTTGGAACTGATCAAAGGGTTACTAGATTCTGTTCGCAAAATTAAGCCAGAAGAAGATGCTAAGTTGCAGCATCTAAAATCACATATTGCAGCAAAAATAAATAATCCGATAAATCCTGGAAACAGGAAAATTATCGTGTTCACGGCGTTTGCTGACACCGCTCAATATCTGTACGAGCAGTTATCACCTGTGATGTTAAACAAGCATACAATCCATACTGCGATGATCACTGGTGGTGCCAGTTTACCTAAGACCACCTTAAAAACCGGACGAAAAGGTTACGACACACAAGAAGTACTCACCTTGTTTTCTCCAGTTTCCAAATCGAAAGCCAGTGTATTACCTGACGAACCCGCTGAAATCGATTTGTTGATTGCTACAGATTGTATCTCTGAAGGCCAGAACTTACAGGACTGCGATTACTTAATTAACTTTGATATTCACTGGAATCCAGTTCGAATTATCCAACGTTTTGGGCGTGTTGACCGTATTGGTTCACCGAATAAATGCATTCAGTTAGTTAACTACTGGCCTGATATATCGCTGGATGAGTACATCAACTTAAAAGAACGTGTTGAAAGTCGAATGACGATTGTTGACGTGACAGCGACCGGTGATGATAACGTCTTAAGTAGTCAAGCTAACGATGTGTCGTATCGTAAAGAGCAGTTAAAGAAGCTGCAAGAAGAAGTCATTGAACTTGAAGATTTAAAAACGGGGGTTTCTATCACCGATCTAGGTCTAAACGAATTTCGGATGGACCTACTTAATTTAATGAAACTCTACGGCGAACCAAGAAATGCACCAAGTGGCATGCATGCGGTGGTTGAAGCTAAGCCTGAATTAGGGTTATTGCCTGGCGTGGTGTTTGCGCTGAAAAACGTCAATAACAGTATCGATAGAGATCTGCAAAACAGGCTCCACCCTTATTACCTTGTCTATGTATCGAATGAGGGGCACATCGTCGCTAATCATTTTGAGGTAAAGAGACTATTAGATTTAATCCGCAGTAGCTGTAAAGGGCAAACAGAGCCGCTCAGTGAGATTTGTGCGTTATTTAATCGCCTAACACAAGACGGTCGAGATATGCAGCGTTACTCTCACCTTCTAACAGATGCCATAAAAAGCATGGTTGAAGTTAAGGAAGAAAAAGATATTGATAGTTTGTTCAGTGGTGGCGCTACCTCAGCTTTAGTGAATACATTTGCCGGGCTTGATGACTTTGAATTGCTGGCATTTATTGTGATCCAGCAAAAGCATCTGATGGAAAACAGTGATCAGGATGAGGTTAGCTAGTTTATGAACTCACCTTGGATATTTCCTGACAACGCAAAGTTCGGTCGAGTCGTGCCTAAGAACAAAATATATGAGCACAGCGCGGCAAGCACTGGGTTGAAGTCACTTTTTGTAGAGCAAGTAGATCAAATTCTTTGGGCTTACAAGCTATCGCCTAGCACGCTGAATATTCCCCAAACCAGTGAGGTCAGTGAAATACAGGTTTTCAGTGTGAAGCTTAAAGGTGACTCAATAGACGACAGCGTACTAAAAGCGATTGATTTGGCCATACCTTTTCCCATTCTATTTGAGGTATGGGGTGCTAGTGGTGAGCAAGGCCACTACGCCGCTTGCTATAAGCGTAAGGCAGAGAACGATCAGGCCAAATGGGTTTGTAGCCGATATTTGTGCTCAGAAACGTTCTATTTAGGTAATGTATCAACAGTAACTTCTGAAGTTTTGGGTTTGCCTACCGCAATCGATATGGCGGAGCTGTATCAAAAGCTTCTTACACGCTTGTTACCCATATCCAAACGAACTGCCGAGAGTATTGAAGAGGTCATTGAACGCTTGGCAGCAATTCAGGCATTGGAAAAGCAAATCTCGCAATATAAGAAGAAGGTTCATGCTGAGAAACAGTTTAACCGAAAGGTTGAGCTCAATAAGCAGTTAAAGAATTTAAGGTGCGAGCTTGAAGAGTTACTCGCATAAAGAATAAACAATTTCAATAAGTTAAATAGTGCCACATGCTTTTTATGCAAGGCATCACGCAAAAGGTGAACACATGAATAAATTAAAAATGCACAGCCCCGACATGACGCAGCAAAACATAGAGAAAATTCAGGCGTTGTTTCCGAACTGCGTGACGGAATCAAAAGGGGCTAACGGAGAACTAAAGCTAGCCATTGATTTTGACCAACTTAAACAAGAACTATCAAATTCAATCGTTGAAGGCCCGCAAGAGCGCTATCAGCTGAACTGGCCCGGTAAGCGAGAAGCACTACTAACAGCGAATGCACCTATTGCCAAGACCTTAAGACCTTGTCGAGAAGAGAGTGTCAATTTTGACACCACTAAAAACCTGTTTATTGAAGGCGATAATCTCGATGCTCTGAAACTCATGCAGGAGACTTATCTCGGCAAGGTGAAGATGATCTATATCGACCCGCCGTATAACACTGGGAAGGATTTCATTTATGCCGATAACTTTGCTGAATCCACGGAAGAATACCTGTTGGATTCGGGACAGAAAGATGAAGGAGGCAATCGTTTGGTGGCTAACACCGACTCCAATGGCCGCTTCCACTCCGACTGGTTGAGCATGATGTATTCGAGGTTGAAGCTGGCGATAACCCTGCTGAAGGATGCTGGGGTTATTTTTATCAGTATAGATGACAATGAAGTTTCCAATCTTCGGAAAATGTGTGATGAGATTTTTGGGGAAGATAACTTTATTGCAAACATCATTTGGTCAAGAAAAAGGGGGAAGGATAATTCAGCTAAATTTTTCAGTCGCAATCATGAACACTTAATTGTTTATGCAAAAAACATTCGGACTACTGAGTTTGGCAGACTTGATATGCCTGAAGAAACGAGAAAGGCTTATAAAAATCCAGACAATGATTCCCGAGGAGACTACCGATTGCTAGGAGTCTGGGCTAGAGGTTCACAAGGTGGTTCTTTATATGATTTTAAATCTAAAACAGGTGAATATTTTACTGAAAGAAAATGGCTTGTTGGTAAAGGTACTATGGAGGCTTTAGATTCAGATAACAAGTTAAAGTTCAATGGGGATAAGGTATACAGGAAGTTATTTCTCACTGAATATAAAGGAGATATCCCAGAAACTATTTGGCTGGATGCTTCAAATGCTGCCAATGCTGCTGATGAAATAAAAGCGTTATTAGGGACTCAAGTTTTTGATACAGTAAAACCAATTCCATATTTACTAAAAATGATAAAATGCGGCCTTGAAAAAGATGATGTTATTTTAGATTTCTTTGCTGGCTCCGCCACCACCGCCCATGCCACAATGCAGTTAAATGCAGAAGATGGCGGTAACCGAAAATTTGTCATGGTTCAGTTGCCCGAAGAGTGTGATAAAAAGTCAGAAGCCTTCAAAGCTGGCTACAAAAACATTGCTGAGATTTCTAAAGAACGCATTCGCCGAGCTGGCGCAAAAATATTAGAAGGCGAGTGCCACAAAGACTGGAATAAGGACGTTGGCTTCCGAGTACTTAAAGTGGACTCATCCAATATGGCAGATGTTTACTACTCGCCAGATCAGGTTACTCAGGGTTCGTTAGACTTATTGGTAGATAATATTAAAGCAGACCGCACTGATGAAGATTTACTCTTTCAAGTTCTCCTTGATTGGGGCGTCGATTTAACCTTGCCAATTAGAAAAGAAACGATTCAAGGTAAATCGGTATTCTTGGTCGATGATGATGCACTGGTGGCCTGTTTTGATCTGCGCATAAATGAAGCTTTGATTAAAGAGTTAGCTGCAAAAGAACCACTTCGTGTGGTGTTCCGTGACGACGGCTTTGAGTCTGATGCAGTAAAAATTAATGCCGAGCAGATTTTCAAGCAGGTGTCGCCACATACTGAAGTTAAAGCGATATAAGGGGGGAGCATGAAGTTAAAGTTCAAAGTCCAACCTTATCAAACTGTTGCCGTAGAGTCGGTTGTAGATTGCTTTGCGGGGCAACCTAATACCTCCGGCGTAACCTACCGAATCGATCCTGGTGTTGCCAAAGATAAATTTGGTAATGCTGGTTGGGATATGAGCGACCAGGATGGTTTTAAAAATGCTGAACTTGCGATCACTGAATCGCAGTTATTGCAAAATATCCATGGTGTTCAAAGTAGACAGAACCTCCCTGTTTCAGAAGCGTTAGTCAGCAATGCTAGCTCTAAGATTAATCTCGATGTCGAAATGGAAACCGGTACTGGTAAGACATATTGCTACATCAAAACCATCTTTGAGATGAATAAGCGCTATGGCTGGAGCAAATTTATTATCGTTGTGCCTAGCATCGCCATTCGTGAAGGTGTTTACAAGTCGCTGCAAATCACCGGTGAGCATTTTGCTCAGAATTACGACGGTAAAAAGGCTCGGTTCTTTATCTATAACTCGAAACAATTGCACCAGTTAGAGAGTTTTTCTTCTGACAGTGGCATCAATGTGATGGTCATTAATATTCAAGCCTTTAATGCGTCAGGAAAAGACAATCGACGTATTTATGAAGAGTTGGATGACTTTCAGTCTAGGCGTCCTATTGATGTTATTAGTGCAAACCGTCCAATCCTGATTTTGGATGAGCCACAAAAGATGGAAGGTAAGAAGACATTAGATGCCTTAGCCAAATTCAAACCACTGATGGTACTTCGATATTCGGCCACGCATAAGACAACACATAATAAAGTGCATCGCCTGGATGCGCTTGACGCTTATAACAATAAGCTGGTTAAGAAAATTGCCGTTCGTGGTATTTCAGTAAAAGGCTTGGCGGGAACGACAGCCTATCTATATTTGGAATCCATCGAGATCTCGAAAAAAATGCCAGTGGCTCGCATTGAGATCGAAGTTAAACAACAAAATGGCATTAAACGCATACCCAAGAAGGTCACTAAGGGCGATAATCTTTTTGATCTTAGCAATGGTCTGGACCAGTACCGTGACTTTGTAGTTACTGATGTCAATGCGATTAACGACACGGTTGAATTCAAAAATGGCCATGTATTAACCGCGGGCGATGCCACGGGAGACGTGACCGAAGAGACCATTCGCCGAATACAGATCCGCGAGACAATTAAAGCGCACCTTGAAAAAGAAAAAACACTTTTTAGCCAGGGTATAAAGGTTCTCTCTCTCTTTTTTATTGACGAAGTCGCAAAGTATAGGGACTACTCTCAAGCCGATGAAAAAGGTGATTATGCTCGCGTCTTTGAAGAAGAGTATTCCTTGCTTGTACAGGAGTATCTTGATGAGTTGTCCCTTTTGCCAAGTGAGCAGACTGATGCCTATAAAGCCTATCTATCGGCCCTTGAAGGCTCTAGAACGCATAATGGTTACTTCTCAATTGATAAGAAATCAAATCGTCTTCAGAACCCCGGCTTTAAAGTCCGTGGTGAAGATGCCGGCCTATCAGACGATGTAGATGCCTATGATTTGATTTTAAAAGACAAGGAAAAGTTACTCTCTTTTGAAGAGCCTACTCGATTTATCTTTTCACACTCGGCTTTGCGCGAGGGGTGGGATAATCCAAACGTATTTGTCATGTGTATGTTAAAACACAGCGACAACACTATCTCTCGTCGTCAAGAAGTTGGGCGTGGTTTACGTCTGGCCGTCAATAAACATGGTGACAGACAAGACCATCCGGCAACTGTGCATGAAATTAATGTTTTGTCGGTGATTGCAAGTGAAAGCTATAAAGACTTTGTCACGAATCTGCAAAAAGAAATCAGCGAGTCTCTCTCAGCGAGACCTAGAAAAGCAGATGAAGCTTATTTTACGGGTAAGACAATTACAACGGCTGATGGCCCGGTAGAAGTAACACCTGTCATGGCTAAGCAAATTTATAAGTATTTGCTTAAAAATGATTATACCAATGAAGCAGACGATTCAATTGCGCCATCATTCCACCAGGCTAAGGCTAATGGACAGTTGGCCCCAATGCCTGTTGAGTTAGAGCCATACCGAGAACAGATATTAACCCTGATTGACGGTGTTTATAGTGAAGCACAACTTCCTGGTGTTGGTGATGATCGTAAACCTAAAAACAATCCGTTGAATGCTAATTTTGATAAGAAAGAGTTTCAGGAGCTTTGGCACAAAATCAATCGCAAAGCGGTTTATAAGGTTGATTTTGATTCATCTGAGTTGATAAAAAACTGCATTCGGGTTCTCAACAAAGAACTTAAGGTAACGCCTCTTCAGTACACGATTCAAGATGGTGTTCAATTGGATGGTATTACCGACGAGCAACTAAAATCTGGACAAAGTTTCAAGGTGAAAAACACCGAGACCGAAACTCACCAATCGAGCATTCATTCTGCTGTTCGTTATGACTTGGTTGGTAAGTTGGCTGAAAATTGTGTACTGACTCGCAAAACAGTCGCTGAAATTCTGATGGGTATAGAACCTGTTGTATTTGCACAATTTAAGCAGAACCCTGAGCATTTTCTCGCTGAGGCTTCACGCCTTATGAAAGAGCAAAAGGCGTCTGTGATTATCGAGAAGCTATCATATGATCCAACGAACGAATCTTATGATGTTGATATATTCACGGCAGAGCAAAAAATCACTGATATGACAAAAGCCGTTAGTGGCGTTAATAAGCATATTTATGATTATGTTGTCGTTGATTCACAAGGCATTGAACGAGACTTTGTTACCGAGCTTGATACAAGCAAAGAAGTCGTGGTTTATGCAAAACTGCCTCGTGGTTTTCTGATACCAACGCCTGTTGGCGACTACAACCCTGATTGGGCGATTTCTTTCAAAGAAGGAAGTGTTAAACACATTTACTTTATTGCAGAGACTAAAGGAACGATGTCTTCGCTTAAATTACGTGGCATAGAAGATCGCAAGATTGAATGTGCTAGGAAATTCTTTGAAAAAATTAATGCAGAGATCACGAGTGAAAACGTCAAATATGATGTTGTAACGAGTTACTCGAAATTGATGGAAGTAGTAAGCGGCTAGTTGTTTCCGTTTTTATATCGGGCTGTCAGTTCATCTGACTGACAGCTCATTTTTAGTTTCATAACAATAATTGGAAAATTGAGTCAGCAGATTGAGTCTAAATGTCGCTCACTCATGCGGCTATATTTTAAGTATGGTTGTTTACATGACGGAGAAATAGCATGAATCCTGAAAAATACAATAGAAGTATAAGCTTGCTTTGCCCGACTTGTAGCTGTTCAGACTTTTCCTACGAAGACGGTTGCGATGAAACAATACAAGTAATGACTTGTGCATCCTGTGGCCGAGAACTCAATAAAGATGAGCTTATTCAAGAGAATAGCGAAAATATTGACGAACACCTTTCTGAAATCAAGGAAGAAGTTTTAAAAGACGTTCAAGACGAACTACGTAAATCTTTGAAAAAGGCTTTTTCTGGTAGCAAGAATATAAGGATTAGGTAATGCCAGTAACTATTGATGCAGGTGATGTGATAGCTGGATTAGCTTTCCTTTTATCTGGCTACGCAACATGGCAAACGGTCAGCTTTAATAAGAGGCAGAAGTCACTTGTCGAAAGCCAAGAAAAGCTAAACACCATTCTCTTGGAAAAAGAAAATGAAGATGCTCTGAAAGGAAAGCAAGCTGACCTTGGTGCATCAATTATAAAACTTGGCAGCAGTAAGTATCGGCTTAAGGTTTGGAATAAAGGAGCTGCTACTGCAAGAAACGTCAGAATTGAGTTCCCTGAAGGTAACGATTTAGTTATTGAATCAGAAGTGACTGACAAATTTCCGATGGAAAGCCTCGAAAAGTATCAAGCCGTTGAGCTAATAGCCGCTGTTCATATGCAAACGAAACGAAAGCATGTTGTTCGGCTAGTTTGGGAAGATGATGCCCAGTCTTATAATGAAAAGCTCTCTTATCCTACATTGTAATGTAAATATCAACTGTGGAAAGGCTAAGGAAGATGCGAATAAGTCCCTGATGTGAGGTCATAGCTACATAGTAAATCACAGCCATTACCGCCCATGTACCAACAGTTAACTTTTGCCGATAGTGAATTTTCCAGCAAGTGCCACCGGAACAATAGCGTGCTTTTCTTGCTGTGATTGCGCATTGGCCCACTAATGTGGGGCAAAGTATCCAAGCCTATTCTGAACAGCTTAAGGCCCAAATCGTGGCGGTCTGGGGTGGTAACCCTGAAGAGGGCAACCAAAAGCTGAAACTGCAATGTGCGCAAGGCCACCTGATTAACACTCGTCCACTCTACTTACACCAAGGGGTATAGTGCATAGGGTGTTATGTTGAAAACCAATATGTGTCTATCTTGCTTCTACTAGTGCATTTGTCACTATAGGAAGATAAGTATCCATTTAATAGTTTGAATTAAATAAAAAAATACCACAATAGCCATCTTTACGGATATCCGTGAAGATGGCTTAAAATAGAGTTTAGTTTGATTAACGTTCTAGCTTATGGATTTCATTGGGGTACCTCGACATTCTTTATTTCCCGCCTTGAGGGATGAAAGCGGTTTGACTCTCATGTTGTTGTCCTATCTACCCACCCGTATGATAAACATATCCTCCACTGTGAAAAATTCCGCCTTGTTCAAGGCAAACATCACGTCCATAGCGTTCATAGTCAAAGTAATGGGATAAATGACCCAGTTGTGCTAAATCATAACAACCACTTTCTTCTATCCAGTAATAACCTAAGTCATATTCATTATTGACCCCCGCTAATTGCTGGAAAGAATCCAAGTTATCCGCTAAATGAATTAAATCATGGATTGAACTCGCTGAAGAACCGATTTCAATTGCCGCCTGATAAAGGTCAATTTCATCAGGCGATAACATGGCTAGTTGTGTGGCTAACTCGTTCAACTCATCTAAAAGGCTGTATTCTGAAATGTAGGACGAAAGTCCATCAATTGAGGATTCATAGTCGGTCAAGAAATACTCTTCATAGTGAATACCATCAATGCCAATCCGCACTAAACAGTGTTCGATCTCTTTTGAGGTTGCCGGAAGCTCAAGCCACTCACCAACCAGTTCACCTTCGTTATATTTTCCTAAGTTCGTAATAAAAACAGAAATCATCCCCGATTTTAGGCATGGGGAAGCCGTCGCTGTTATGCGCATATTCATGTCCTATTATTGATGTATTGTGATTTAATTAATGGCGATATTTTGATAAAGGGATCTATTTCCCTTTAGAAGATGATATTGATATAAAAAGCCAATCAGCTGAAAAATAGGCAACTCGCTTTAAAAATGATTAATGACGTTTTAGAGCAGGATAATGAGTTGCCTTACAATCCCGATAACATGTTATGCTTTCTATCATGATCTCAATTTGCGCGGGTTAAAACGAAAAAAGCCCCTGTCCATCAGGACAGAAGCTATTGCTTTGGTGGAATATGGGCTACACACTAAAATGCATTATAATAAAGTGATAATCATGATTACGTTTTTAGGCATAAGCTATTCCGAAATCACTTTATTTTGGCTTTCCAAAGAATCCATGTAGCCTGCATATTACCGCATTACTTGACTTCTCGTATTGCAAATGGATCTCCTATATGACATGGCTAAAGTCTTAGTGATTGATTGGATTATTAAACTTGGCAAAATCGAATGGCGAAATAGTTTGTTCACGATTAGCATCCAAATAATCCGCCCACCACTGCACCATCAGTCGCCGTTCCTCTATATGCTCTGCCTTATGAATATAAGCCGCACGCACTGAGTTGCGTTCTTGGTGGCTCATCTGCCTTTCTACAGCATCCTTCGACCATAACCCTGACTCAATCAACGAACTACATGCCATCGTTCTAAAACCATGTCCACACACTTCTGTCATAGTGTCATAGCCCATCACACGTAGTGCATTGTTTACCGTATTTTCACTCATTGGTTTTCTTGGGTTGTGATCGCCGATAAAGATCAGCTCATGAATACCGCTGAATTGATAGATCTGTTTTAAGATCTCAATGGCTTGTCTGCTTAAAGGCACTAAATGAGGGGTTCGCATTTTTGAGCCGCGATGTGAGTGTTTAACCCCTTCTATCGCTTCGCGTTCAGCAGGGATCGTCCACATAGCATTTTCAAAATCGATTTCATCCCAACGAGCAAAGCGCAATTCACTGGAACGAATGAAGACTAACAAGGTAAGTTTGGCTGCAAGTTTAGTTAAAGGTCTTCCCTTATAATCATCGATGCGTTGTAAGAACTCAGGTAGGCGTTTAAGTTCTAAAGCTGCTCTGTGCACTCGTTTCCCCGTGGCAACTGCACCAGCCATATCTTGCGCTGGGTTATAGTCGATTAAACCGCTTTGTACGGCATAGCGCATTATACCTGTCACACGTTGTTGTAAACGAGCCGCCACCAAAAGACGTCCAGACATCTCTACGGCTTTAATCGGTTCGAGTAGATCACGAGTTTTTAGTTCAGCAATATTACGTTTACCAATAGCCGCAAAGATATTGTCTTCAAGACTTTTTAATACTCGATGGCTATGGCCTTATGACCACTTTTTATTGGTCGCGTGCCAATCACGAGCAACTTTCTCAACGGTATTGAATTCCTTTTGCTGCTCTTCCTTTAATTCTTTCTTGTGTTCGCGTGGATAAATACCTAAAGTAACTTGCTTTCTGGCTGCATCTCTTCTTTCTCTGGCATCTGCTAAAGAGATCTCAGGGTATACACCAAAAGCCATCAAATGTTGTTTACCGCCAAAGCGAAAACGGAAACGCCAGTATTTAGAACCATTGGGGTGAATATACAGAAACAAGCCATCACTGTCTGTCAGTATGTAAGCTTTCTCGTCTGGTTTACCTGCACGAACTTTCGTATCAGTTAATGCCATATTCTTTGTTCTCTTCCCCCCCAGACTGGGTATATATACGAGATATCTCAGATGATTTCGCGTTACATAGATAACTACGTGCCTACGCTACAGGATGCGCCTGCATGTACTATCATTAGCAATGCCATCAATAATGCATAATAAATATTATCGAAGCGACAGATATACTCACAAGGAGGCTAATACGGGTTGGCCTGGATTGACATTCATTGACTAAAAATGCGAGGAAAGCCTTGTAACCTTAAGATTCAGGCATAAAAAAAGACGCCTTGAGCGTCTTAATTTTCACTTTAGTGGTGCCGAAGGCCGGACTCGAACCGGCACACCCGAAGGCGGTTGATTTTGAATCAACTGCGTCTACCAATTCCGCCACTCCGGCACGAAGTGATGTGTTTCTTGGAAAACGTGGCTATTATACTTGCCTTGTCTCGACTAGCAACATTTATCTTGATTATTCAGTTTGTTCGATTAAAAAAAAAGCATGTTGCTTAATATCTCCCTGATTGATATACCGTCCTGCCTTCTAAAATTGAATAACTACTCTCTCTATTAGCCATTTAATGCTTTTTGCTTAATGATCAGCCTAGACATATGTTACTTTAGTCAAATATTTGATTTAATCATTTGCTTCATCAAGGCTGCTGGCGACTTCATACGATTTTTGCTAGCGTATGCACATTGTTGAATTAGTAAAGGTATTTATACATGGGTTTTATAGGCTGGATAGCGACTGGCGTAGTTATTGGCATCCTAATAGGTGCATTAATGAAGGTCTTCGCTAAGAAAAAATAACCTTGGTCTGCTCGACCATCTGCAAAATTACCTATCGGCTGGCTCCTAAACATGAAGAGATCGTTTCTAAAAATTCTGTCAGTGTCTGCATTGTCTCTCGCATTAGCAGCTTGCTCAACGACGACAGAAAAACAACCTAAGTTTTTACAAGGCAATAATGACGCTGAGTCGAATGACTGGCGAGTGTTTGAAGGCGATAGAAGAACCTATGAGCGGGTTGCGAAGATTGTCGATCTGTATGCAAATCGCATTTTTAACGAAAGCGATGCTCGGGGCATGGCAATCATTGTTATTGATAATAACCAAACACTATCACGCTATTATGGGGAAACCGCCCCCGGAAATGGTAAAAAACCTGGCCCTCATTCGCTAGTTAGGATTGCCTCTATCACTAAGTTAATGACCAGTGAGATCTTAATTAAGCTGGAGCAGGATAAAAAATTACTGATAACGGATCCTCTACAACAATACAGTTATCATGGCGTCACTGTACCTGATAATAGTAGTGGTCACCCTATCCGTTTATACCATTTAGCAAGCCATACCAGCGGATTACCACGTGAGCAGCCGGGGGGGAAATGGGGTAGACCGGTTTTTATTTGGCCAACGCAGGATAATCGTTGGAACTGGCTAAAAAATGGTAAACTCGATGCGACACCGGGAACCGAAGCTGCTTACTCAAACCTTGCTTATGATCTGCTTGCTGATGCAATGGTTAAAGCATCGGGGCAGTCCTATCCACAGTTGTTCAGTCGTTATGTAACTTCTCCAGCCAAAATGACCGAAACAACCTATACGCCTAACGCCTCTCAATGCGCAAGGTTGATGGAAGGCACTAAGCCAAGCCCATGCCATAACACTTTAGCGGCGGCAGGAAGCGGCGGTGTCTATTCTACGCCAGCGGATATGCAAAAGTGGATGCAGCAATTTTTATCGACGGATAAAAACCTAAGAAAAGCCACAGCAGCACGTGAGCAAGGTATTTACTTCCCAAGAGAAAAATTACTTGATGTCAAAGGCATGGATGTTGCAGGTCATGCGGATGGTATTGGCCTTGGCTGGGTTTATATGAAGCCACAAAATGGTCGGCCGGGGATTTATCAGAAAACGGGTGGTGGAGGTGGGTTTAATAGCTATATAGCTATGATCCCACAACAAAATATCGGCGTTTTTGTGGTGATGACCCGCAAAGACAGCAGTAAGTTTAGTAAGTTAACCGTGGGGGTTAATGATATGGTGGCCGCTCTATCGGCTAACCATGCGTATGGAAAACATTGAAAGCGTACCGCCGACGCAATGAATGCACTGGCGAGTTATGCCCCAACCCTAAGACACTATTTTATTCAACTTGTTGCCCTTAAATTAGCAATAGGTTGATAAATAACCATTTGTTGTCATTGCTAAACAGCAAATTTTCTCAACTGTTACCGAGCGATTTTGGTCGGTAACAGTCCTTGCAGCGCTAAAAGAGCCAGATGCGCTTAACTTTTATCCTTTGTTATCGCCAACCATAATGTATTGAATGCACGGCGAGTGATACTAACTCTAAATGTCCTTAAATTAGCAATAGGTTGATAAATAACTGCGTGTTGTCATTGCCAAACAGCAAATTTTCTCGACTATTACCGAGCAATTTTGGTCGGTAACAGTGCTTACCCGCTTAATTTTTATCCTTTGTGATCACGATAATAACCAGTAAGAACCTATTTAATAGAGTGACAGCACGCATCACGGCACAAATCTTTTTATATTATATTGATGGCTTATTAATACTGTTCTTACTGTATAACTATCAATCATTGGTTTTTGCAAGCACCAAGACATATTCATCGCAATACTAGTGACATAAACAATTCAAGGAGAGAATTTTATGTCATCAATTATTATTAAAACGCATGGTGAGAAAGGGTTGCTGCAAATGCGAGATGGCACTTTTGCGAAAGTGACTAACGCCAATTGCCATGCGCTGCTAGCGGATAAAATTAAAGGCATAAAACAGAGCCCTTCGCTTATAAAACTATGCAGTTGTCATAGTGCTGAAGGGGGGCGATTCTCAAATGCACAAGTCATGGCCAATCAATTAAAACTCCCTGTAATGGGGTTTTATGGCATCACGCACGAGAATATCGTAAAAGCAGCTACTGGCAATAAAAAAGCACACCCTATTTTCCATCCTCAAGAAAATAAATTAAATGCCAAAATAAGTGAGCTAGGTAATCGATTTATTGGTAACTTACTCAAAATTAGAATTTTTATTACTCATCCAACTCTCCCTGAGCCTTTCAAGTATTGATTGGTTTAATACAAATAAATAAGCCACCGCATTACTCAATACGATGGCTTATTGGAATATTATCGATTTTAAAATTGGCTTACTTACGTTTCACCAGTAAGACAATACTGACCCCAAGGAATAGGACGCTTGGTAGTAACGCCGCAATAATAGGTGGTATGGAGTAGACCAAACTCCACTTACCAAACCCTTCATTTAGGACATAAAACAGGAAGCCACCAACAATCCCAGAGACGACACGTACCCCCATCGGTACAGTACGTAATGGACCGAAGATAAATGAAACGGCCATAAACATCATCACTGCTGCGGATAGTGGCGCTAAGATCTTTTTCCACATACTCAATTCATAGACTGCGGCTACCTGCCCACTCTCTTTTAAGTAAGCGATATATTGATAAAGCCCGCGAATCGAAAGGGAGTCTGCACTCAAGGAAACGATACCGAGTTTTTCGGGTGTCAGGTTCGTTTTCCACTCATAAGTTAAGCGCTGGGAGCCCGTAATTTTTTTCTCACTACTTAAAATAGACTCATCAACTTGAGACAGCACCCACAATTGATTGTCTTTGTCATAAGCGCCGCTTGAAGCAAACATCACCGATGTTAACTTATGCTGCTCATTAAAGCGGTAGATAGACACTTCTTGAATCGATGTGGTATCAGAGACGCGTTGAATATGAATAAAATCAGGGCCATCTTTCGCCCACATCCCTTCATCGGTCACAACTAATGAGTTACCCACAATTTTTTCTGCGCGATAATTTCTCGCCCATTGATCTGCGCTTGGGGCAACCCATTCGCCAATCAACATCGCCACAATAACCAGAGGGATCGCTGTTTTCATCACGGACAGTGCAATTTGCAAGCGTGTAAAGCCAGAAGCTTGCATAACCACCAGCTCACTACGTGATGCTAAAGCACCTAACCCTAGTAACGCTCCGAGCAGCGCCGCCATCGGAAAGAAAATATCGATATCTTTTGGGATCGTTAATAACGTAAATACCCCAGCGCCTAGGGTCGTATATTCACCATCACCAACTTTACGTAGTTGCTCGACAAATTTGATGATCCCTGAAAGGGACACCAACATAAACAAGGTCATTAAAATAGAGTTGAGGATGGTTCGTCCAATGTACCTGTCTAAAACACCAAACATCAGGCAGCCCCTCTATTAAATTTGACGCGTAAACGGCGCATTGGCACGGTATTCCATACGTTTAGGATAATCGCTAAAGCCAGATACCCTAAGTTAACTGCCCACATTGCATATTTCGGGTCAACATCCCCTTTTTCTGCGCTATTACGCAATGTACTTTGTAATAGGAAGAAAATAAGATACAGCAACATGGCTGGCAGCATGCTCAATACCCGCCCTTGACGAGGGTTCACTTCACTCAGCGGCACTACCATTAATGCCATCACCACCACCGAGAAGACAATCGTCAAACGCCAATGGAATTCTGCATTGGAATCAAAGTCATTCGCCTTCCATAACTGAAGCATATTTTTTTGTTCGACTCTATCATTGCGGGCATCACTTGGTTTGTGATCAATAACCGCCTGATAATTTTTAAAGTCGGTGATGCGGAAATCACGTAATAATGCCGTTCCTTCGTAGCGAGTTCCTTCATCCAATACCACAATTTGTCGGCCATCGGCATCTTCTCGCATATAGCCACTATCGGCGACCACTACCGATGGGCGCTGTTCATTAGTGGCGCGCAATTGTGCTAAGAAGACATTTTTAAAGTCATTACCTTTGACGTCGCCAATATACAATACGATGTTTCTATCTTTGGTGGTTTTGAATTGCCCTTCCACCATGGCAGCTAGCCCAGGGTTAGCTTTAGCGTCTGCCAGCACCTGTTCTTGATATTGCGACGACCAAGGAAGCATCCACGCAATATTGCCTATTGCGACCAATGCGGTCAACGTTGCAAGCACCAGAGCGGCCTTAACCAGAACGCTTTTCCCGAGTCCGCATGCATGCATCACCGTAATTTCACTTTCGGTGTACAGTTTGCTGTATGTCATCAGTAGCCCAAGAAATAGGCTTAAAGGGAGGATCAATTGCGCCATTTCAGGCACGCCCAATCCCAGTAACGGTAATACTAAATCTGAAGGAATATTTCCCTGAACAGCAGCCCCGAGAATATCGATGGACTTCTGACTAAAAAAAATCAACATTAGCACAAAAAGGATAGCTAGCTGACTTTTCAGGGTCTCCCGTACCAAATATCTAATAATGATCACGCTTATACGCCTGTGAAAACTTGTCTTTTGGGTGGAAAATGGCTAAGTTCGTTCAATATCTACCATTTGTTAACATATACTCTGGCTCATTGTATGACTAGAATGATATAAAAGCATTCTCTATACTGATTACCCAATCAGAACATGCTTAATATTATTGAAATACCAGATATCTGCTCAGTTTAACATAAAGAGTTCATTCTCTATGAGGTAGATTATGCTGTAACGCTAATTTTAGCGGGAGCATGGGCCTTTGTCTTTAAGATTCAGGAGAACGCATGGAGTTTAGTGTAAAAAGTGGTAGCCCGGAAAAACAACGTAGCGCATGTATCGTTGTCGGAGTCTTTGAACCACGCCGTCTGTCCCCTATAGCTGAACAGCTGGACAAAATAAGTGACGGATATATCAGCGCCCTGCTGCGCCGCGGGGAACTTGAAGGTAAAGTAGGGCAATCCCTACTACTCCATCATGTACCAAATATCCTGTCTGAACGTATTCTACTCATCGGCTGTGGTAAAGAACGTGAGCTAGATGAGCGTCAATTCAAACAGATTATTCAGAAAACAATCAGCACATTGAATGAAACTGGTTCAATGGAAGCCGTCTGTTTTTTAACTGAGTTACACGTTAAAGGCCGTAATAATTATTGGAAAGTACGTCAAGCTGTTGAAACGGCAAAAGAGTCGCTCTACGTCTTTGATCAATTGAAAAGCAATAAAACGGAACATCGCCGTCCACTGCGTAAGTTGGTTTTCAATGTGCCAACACGCCGTGAATTAACGAGCGGTGAGCGTGCTATCGCCCATGGACTCGCCATTGCGTCCGGTGTTAAGGCAGCGAAAGATCTCAGCAACATGCCACCAAACATTTGTAATGCGGCATATTTAGCATCACAAGCACGTCAATTAGCTGACATTTCTGAAAATAGGCTGACAACACGTGTTATCGGTGAAGAGCAGATGAAAGAGCTAGGCATGAATGCTTACCTCGCTGTTGGTCAAGGCTCACAAAATGAATCGCTGATGTCTATCATGGAGTACAAAGGTAACCCTGATCCTGAAGCGAAACCTATTGTATTAGTCGGTAAAGGCCTCACATTTGACTCAGGTGGTATTTCTATCAAGCCAGCAGATAGCATGGATGAAATGAAATATGACATGTGCGGTGCTGCAACGGTTTACGGTGTGATGCGTTTTATCACCGAATTGCAGTTGCCAATCAACGTGGTCGGTGTGCTGGCTGGCTGTGAAAATATGCCAGGAGGACGAGCCTATCGTCCAGGTGATATCCTCACCACGATGTCAGGGCAAACGGTTGAAGTACTTAATACTGACGCCGAAGGTCGTTTAGTGCTATGTGATACCCTCACCTATGTCGAGCGTTTTGAGCCGGAATTGGTTATCGATATCGCCACATTGACAGGGGCTTGTGTGATTGCGTTAGGTAGCCATTACACTGGCTTAATGTCAAACCACAACCCGCTAGCTCATGAGTTATTAAACGCTTCTGAGCAAGCGGGTGACCGTGCATGGCGCTTACCGTTAGCTGATGAATACTATGAGCAAATCAGCTCTAATTTTGCTGACTTAGCCAATACAGGTGGTCGTCCTGCGGGTGCAATTACTGCGGGCTGCTTCCTCGCTCGTTTTGCGACCAAATACAATTGGGCGCACTTGGATATTGCTGGTACAGCATGGCGTTCAGGTAAAGCAAAAGGCGCAACAGGCCGTCCTGTGTCATTGTTGTCACAGTTCTTACTGAACCGCGCTGGCCTGAACGGCGACGATTAGTCTTAATTGATGTCCTATAATGACGCGAGTTACAGACCATTGCGTTGTAACTCGCGTCATGGGTCTAGACGCTAAATAGCTCAAGGTGTAGCGAGTCAAATTGGCGTTGCAACTTGAACTATGACGAGTATATAGCACTCAAGAGTGCGATACGCTAAAATAGCCCCATCTTCATTTCAGGGTATTGCCTGTCGCAATACCCTTTTTGCATAACATTTTTCTATTCCATAAAGAAAGAGATGAAAAACGCCACCTTTTATTTGCTTGAACAACCATCGCCGCAAGTGGAGTTAGAAGCCCATGAATGGCTTGCTTGCGAACTTGCGGCGCAAATGTGGCGTGATGGTAAGCGTGTTTTAGTCGCGTGTGAAACCGCTGAGCAAGCAGAAAAACTGGATGAGTCACTTTGGCAAAGAGATCCTCATCAGTTCGTGCCTCATAACCTTGCTGGTGAAGGGCCTCGTTATGGCGCACCGATTGAAATTTGCTGGCCGGGGAAACGTGGAAATGCCCAACGCGATATTCTGATCAATCTTCAGAGCCAGTTTGCAGACTTTGCCACTGCATTCCATGAAGTGATAGACTTTGTGCCTATTGATGAAACTTTAAAACAGTTGGCGCGTGAACGGTATAAAATTTACCGCAGCGTCGGCTTCAATTTGACTATGGCGACGCCGCCAACTAACTGAATACGATATAAAAATGGATAAGAAACCAGATAATGCGATTGCCGAGCCTTCGCTCGATAAAACTTATAATCCCGCTGAGATAGAGCAAGCACGCTATGCTCATTGGGAAAAAAGCGGTTATTTCAAACCAAACGGGGATACTAGCAAAGAGAGTTTCTGTGTCGTTATTCCACCACCAAACGTCACAGGTAGCCTGCATATGGGGCATGCTTTCCAGCAAACGATTATGGATACCATGATCCGTTACCAACGCATGCAAGGTAAAAATACGCTGTGGCAAACAGGTACTGACCATGCTGGTATCGCAACCCAAATGGTTGTTGAACGTAAGATCGCGGCTGAAGAGAACAAAACTCGTCACGATTACGGCCGCGATGCGTTTATTGACAAAATTTGGCAATGGAAAGCAGAGTCTGGTGGCACCATTTCACAACAAATGCGCCGTTTAGGTGACTCTGTTGATTGGGAGCGCGAGCGCTTCACAATGGATGAAGGCCTATCAAAAGCCGTTAAAGAAGCCTTCGTTCGTCTTTATAAAGATAACTTAATTTATCGTGGTAAACGCCTCGTTAACTGGGATCCTAAACTCCACACTGCGATTTCTGATTTGGAAGTCGAAAACCGTGAAATCAAAGGTTCCATGTGGCATTTACGCTATCCACTTGCAGATGGTGCAAAAACAGCCGAAGGTAAAGATTATCTGGTTGTCGCAACCACACGCCCAGAAACTATGCTGGGTGATACTGGTGTGGCGGTTAACCCAGAAGATCCCCGTTATAAAGATTTAATTGGTAAAGAAATTATTCTTCCAATCGTCAATCGCCGTATTCCAATTGTCGGTGACGAACACGCCGACATGGAAAAAGGCACTGGCTGCGTGAAAATTACCCCTGCTCATGACTTTAATGACTATGAAGTCGGTAAACGTCATCAGCTCATTATGATCAACATGATGGATTTAGATGGTAATGTCCGTAGTGAAGCAGAAGTCTTTGATACTCACGGTAACCCATCAACCGCATATAGCAGTGAAATCCCAGAAGCTTACCGTGGTATGGAGCGTTTTGCCGCACGTAAAGCGATTGTCGCGGAATTTGAGCAGTTAGGTTTATTGGTTGAAGTTAAGCCGCATGACTTAACAGTGCCTTATGGTGACCGCGGTGGCGTCGTTATCGAGCCAATGCTAACTGACCAATGGTATGTTCGTACTAAGCCGCTAGCAGAAGATGCCATTAAAGCGGTTGAAGATGGTCGTATTCAATTCGTACCTCGCCAATACGAAAATATGTATTACTCTTGGATGCGTGATATCCAAGATTGGTGTATCTCTCGCCAATTGTGGTGGGGTCATCGTATTCCTGCATGGTATGACGACAAAGGTAATGTCTATGTGGGTCGCGATGAAGATGAAGTTCGTCGTGAAAACAACTTGGGGGCAGAGATTGCACTGCGCCAAGACGAAGACGTATTGGATACTTGGTT
This sequence comes from Providencia sp. PROV268, assembly GCF_028477805.1. Taxonomy (NCBI): domain Bacteria; kingdom Pseudomonadati; phylum Pseudomonadota; class Gammaproteobacteria; order Enterobacterales; family Morganellaceae; genus Providencia; species Providencia sp. PROV268. Next base: position 198,894 of record NZ_JAMPLW010000002.1, on the reverse strand, counting down.
CTCTTCCGGTTTATGGACCTTCTCAACATTAGGCTGGCCTGAAAATACCGAAGCACTGAAAACGTTCCATCCTACCGATGTGTTGGTCAGTGGTTTCGACATTATTTTCTTCTGGATAGCCCGCATGATCATGATGACCATGCACTTCATTAAAGATGAGAACGGCGTACCGCAAGTACCGTTCAAAACCGTTTATATGACGGGTTTGATCCGTGATGAAGAAGGCCAAAAAATGTCTAAATCCAAAGGGAACGTTATCGACCCTCTGGACATGATCGACGGAATTTCGTTAGAAGATCTGCTTGAGAAACGTACTGGCAATATGATGCAGCCACAATTGGCTGAAAAAATTGCCAAGCGTACTCGCAAAGAGTATCCAAACGGTATTGAAGCACATGGTACTGACGCACTACGCTTTACCTTAGCGGCGCTTGCCTCAACAGGCCGAGATATCAACTGGGATATGAAACGTCTGTCTGGCTACCGCAACTTCTGTAATAAATTATGGAACGCAAGCCGCTTTGTCCTAATGAACACAGAAAATCAAGACTGTGGTCAGAACGGTGGTGAAATGAGCTTCTCTTTGGCTGATCGCTGGATCATGGCTCAGTTCAACCAAACCATCAAAGCGTACCGTGAAGCCCTCGATACCCATCGTTATGATATTGCCGCGGGTATTTTGTATGACTTCACTTGGAACGAATTCTGTGACTGGTACTTGGAGCTATCAAAACCTGCTGTTCACAAAGGTAATGAAGCGCAAGCTCGTGCAGCACGTTTCACGCTGATCGAAGTATTAGAAGCGCTATTACGTTTAGCACACCCTATTATTCCATTTATCACGGAAACTATCTGGCAACGTGTGAAAGTTGTCAAAGGGATTGATGCAGATACCATCATGCTACAACCATTCCCTGAATTTGATGCAGCTAAAGTGGACGAGCAAGCACTGAGTGATTTGGAATGGATCAAAGAAGCTATCATTGCTGTCCGTAATATTCGTGCCGAAATGAATATTTCGCCGGGTAAACCACTAGATGTGTTACTGCGTGGTGCTTCTGAAGATGCGAAACGTCGCGTTGCAGAAAACCAAAACTTTATTAAATCCATGGCACGCCTTGCAAGTATCACGGTACTGGCAGACGGTGAAGAAGCGCCAGTTTCTGTGACAAAACTGGTTAGCGGTACTGAGCTATTGATCCCAATGGCAGGCCTGATTGATAAAGATGCCGAGTTAGCGCGTTTGGATAAAGAGTTAGAGAAAGTACTCAAAGAGATTGAGTCTATTGAAAGCAAACTCGCTAATGAAGGTTTTGTCAGCCGTGCACCTGCTGCCGTTGTTGAGAAAGAGCGCGAGCGCCTAGCGGCTAACATTGAAGCTAAAGGTAAGTTAGAAGCACAAAAAGTGACCATTGCGTCGCTATAATTTGCCTCTTTCACACTGACTTAAAACCCTTATTGGTTCGCCAATAGGGGTTTTTTATTAGAACACCTATCTAAATAAGTAAATCAATCCCGAACCCTATACCCACGTTAATTAATCGATTATTATGATACGACTGCGTTCGCAGATCTCAGATTGAAGTTCCCTTCTGGTTCTCTCTCACTGAGTAGTACAAAACAATAAATAAAGAGAGTTTCTCATGACAACAAATACAACAACCCACACTATTCGTTTAATCGAACAAAAAGATAATGCGGGGATTGCCGCGGTTATCCGTGAAGTTTCAGCAGAACATGGCTTAACGGCTGATAAAGGTTTTGCGGTAGCCGATCCTATTTTAGATACGCTCTATGAAGTCTATAGCAAGCCTCGTAGTGCTTACTGGGTCGTTGAAATGGACGGTAAAATTGTCGGTGGTGGTGGTATATCACAATTAGCTGGCGGTGATAATGAAACAGCCGAGCTACAAAAAATGTATCTCTCTTCGGTATTAAGAGGTAAAGGGGTCGCTAAGCAGATTGTACTAATGTCATTAGAGTTTGCTAAAACACAAGGTTATACACGCTGCTACCTAGAAACAACCGCAGATTTACAAGCAGCCATTAAACTGTATGAGAAATTAGGCTTTGAATTTATCGATGAGCCACTCGGCAATACAGGCCACAGCGATTGTGAAATCCGTATGCTAAAAGCACTGTAATCACAGTCTCCATAAGGATAGCCAAGCTGCTATCCTTATTACCTATATAGATAGAAAATCGTATAACGTTAAAGATCAAATCTCTTTAGATAATAAGTTTTTTATTATCCCACACTTATGATTGCTATTCATTTCATTGCTATGATCTTGTAAGATAATCAATTCTCTTTCGAGCTTTTTCAGCTTTTCTATATTTTCTCTAATATTAAATAGATGTGAGTTAATCACTCCCTCAACGAGCTCACAATCATCACTATTATTATCCACCAGATCTAATAGTTTTTTTATTTCACGATGAGACATATTAAGACTACGGCAATTTTTTATAAAACGGAGTCGTTCAATATGGTTTTCACTGTAACTGCGATAGTTATTATCATTTCTATTCGGAGGAACGATTAGGCCCTCTTTTTCATAAAACCGTATTGTCTCTCTTGGAATATTGAATAATTTTGATACTTCACCTATTTTCATATTCTTCCACCTAAAAACAGAGATAGGTTATTTTAAATTTTCAATAATGCTAATCCTTACCATTATTGTAAGGTCAAGAAAAACGATGATTTGATTATTTTTCTTATTTAATTTTTTTATTTCAACAAATTAAAAGTAAAACCATCAAAGGTTAACCTATTCAGCTAGCCGCTAGACCAACAATTTTTAGTTTATTGCATTATCTAGCTGGCTAGCTAGGCTTAATACTTTATGACACGATTGTTATCAAAATACGCTATACTACGCATGGTATCTGAGTGCGGTTTCTCTCCTATATTTAGCAGGGGTTACTTTCAATTTACGCTTAAAAGCTCTTGTTAACCCTTGCTGTCCATCAAAACCGTATCTAAAAGCAATATCAATAATCTTGTCATTTGTCTGTTTCAAATCAGATGACACCTTTAATAGCCTATTAATTAAAAGATATTGCCCTAAGCTGACGCCCACGGTATTTTTAAAAATACGTTGAAAATACCATTTTGAATAGCCAGCCCTATGAGAGATTTCCGCAATATTCAGTGGCTTATCCACATTCATATCAATCCATAAAAGAATATCTTGTATCACATTTTCTCTAATGGTGTGATGACTCATCGCTCATCTCCTTATAAAATCAAAGGATTTTATTGATAAAATATAACATGTCCTCGGAGTTTAGTTTCGCCACTTGCTCCAACAATTTTATAACTACTCGCCCCTATCTTTTTTGCCGTTTCCTGAGCTTGCGTTTCTATTGATGATAAACTCGCATCACCAATAAATGTGGCTGAGCTGAGTATTTTTTTATGTATATCTACAGATAAATAATTCTCAGTAACCTTACTTGATGCCTGTTGAGAATATGTTTGATTATTTGCAGCGACGCCTTGATAACTAACTAGGCTTAATACAAATAAAGCGATAATCTTTTTCATCATTAATCCTTATTTATGTCCGTGTTTTAATTAATGATGAATATTAAAAACCTTAAAGTAGATACAAGGTCAATAACTTATTTGGCTTTTGCAAACTTATTTTTATATCTATCTCTAAGATAATCTTATTGAGAGTATTCAATTTATTTAATTAAAAATAAACGTAAACACTGTCCTTCAATATATTCCCACACCTGCTTGCATTAAAACTGTTGACCTTACAACTACTGTAACCTTTACCCTTACACAACATTGGTTATTCAACATTAAAGCTAACAATGAAATCAATTAATTAGGTAAAGTTTATTATGAAGATGAAAATCGGAATATATGCGACATTTGTTGTGGCTATGGGGATAAGCGGCCTCGCTATCGCACAAGATGCTAATAATGATAATAAACCCGAAACGACAAGTTCTACGATGCTCCCTAAAGTGCCTGTCGCGGAAGTGATCCAACGGGAAATGACTCCTTTTTCTGAATTTACAGGCTACTTAGCTTCACCCAAAACGGTTGATTTACGCTCTCGCGTGGGTGGACGGATTAATTCTGTAGACGTTCCTGAAGGGCAACTGGTTAAAAAAGGCGATTTACTCTTCCAAATCGACCCTCATCCATTTCAAATCGCCTTGCTTGAGGCTGAGGGAAAATTAAGCCAAGCAGAAGCCTTAGCGGCTCAAGCTAGTAGAAATTACCAACGCCTCAAAGGATTAGTAAATAAAGGTGCCGTTTCGCGGAAAGATTATGATGATGCCTTATCCACGCTGACCGCAAATAATGCACAAGTAAAATCAGCAAAAGCCGCGGTAGAATCCGCCAAACTCAATTTATCTTATACGCAAATTCGTTCCCCTATTGCAGGCCGAGTCGATAGAGCCTTTATTACTGAAGGGAACCTAGTGACTGGTGGCGACACCAGTAGTGCAACACGTTTAACTACGATTGTTTCAATTGACCCAATATATGCTTATTTTGATATTGATGAAGCCACTTTTCATCAATTAGCGGGGTTACAATCATCAACAATAAGCAATACTAAGGCCACATTACCGCCCGTTACCATACAATTACCGAATGAAAAAAGTACCCACTATTTAGGAAGCCTGAATTTTGTTGGTAACCAAATAGAGCGGACAACAGGCACAGTAAAAGTGCGCGCCGTCGTTGCTAACAAAGAGGGGAAACTGATTCCCGGCGCTTTTATTCGTGCACAACTTCCTACCGGCCCTAAAAAAACCACCATTTTAATTGATGACCAAGCAATCGGCTCTAATCAAGGGCAAAACTATGTCTTGGTTCTTGATAACAATAACCAAGCTGAATATCGCCCTGTCCAGTTAGGTGCCCTAGTTGATGGCCTTAGAGTGATCAATGAGGGTTTAACTGCGGGTGAAAAGGTCATTATTAAAGGCCTTGTTAGACCGGGTATGGCGGTGATGCCTGAATACACCTCAATGGAGCCTTCATCAACAAAAGAGCCTCACCAAACTCAACATCAACCTTCAGATGAAATAGAGGAAAACAGATAATGAATTTTCCCCGTTTCTTTATACAGCGCCCTATCTTTGCCATGGTCTTATCAATATTTATATTGATAGCAGGGATTTTGAGCTTTTATAAATTGCCCCTAAGCGAATATCCATCCGTGACTCCCCCTACGGTTCAGGTTATCGCCAGTTATCCAGGTGCAACACCCAAGGTGATTGCTGATACGGTGGCCTCCCCCATCGAACAAGCGGTTAATGGGGTAGAAGGCATGCTCTATATGAGCTCGCAAATGTCGACCGATGGAAAAATGGTACTGACCATCTCTTTTAGGCAAGATGTCGACCCCGATATTGCACAAATTCAAGTGCAAAACTTAGTTTCGCGCGTCATTCCTCGCTTGCCTCAAGAAGTTCAACAAATTGGCGTCACAACGGAAAAAACGTCACCGGATGTCCTAATGGTCGTCCATATGTACTCACCCAATAATGTCTATGACCCACTGTTTGTCTCTAATTACACTTTACTCAATGTGCGTGATGAAATTGCTAGATTACCCGGTGTTGCCAGCGCATTAGTTTGGGGGGAAGGTGAATATGCGATGCGAGCATGGATTGATCCCACAAAAGTCGCATCATTAGGCTTAACGGCAAATGATATCGTTACGGCTATTCGCGAACAAAATATTCAAGTCGCTACAGGTTCGATTGGGCAGCAGCCGAACTCAACGTCCTCATTTCAAATCAGCGTCAATGCACTTGGTCGACTCACAACCGAAGAGCAATTTGGCAATATTATTATTCAAACAGGCGAAGATGGGCAGTCGACCTATTTAAAAGATGTCGCTCGATTAGAGCTAGGTGCCGATAATTATTCACTTCGCAGCTTACTGAATGAGCAAAACGCGGTTGGCTTACAGATTGTCATGAGCCCCGGAGCAAATGCGTTGGAAGTGGCGGAGTCGGTACGAGAAACCATGGCTCGTTTACAGGCTAACTTTATCGAAGGGATCGACTATAAAATTGCCTACGATCCAACTATTTTTGTCAGCGCCTCACTAAAATCGGTCGCTATCACCTTACTTGAAGCCACCATATTAGTGGTTATTGTCGTGGTGCTCTTTTTACAAAGTTGGCGAGCATCAATCATTCCGTTAGTAGCTGTTCCCGTATCACTCGTGGGAACATTTGCCTTTATGTACCTATTCGGCTTTTCTCTCAATACACTATCGCTATTCGGTTTAGTTATCTCAATAGGGATAGTGGTGGATGACGCGATAGTCGTCGTTGAAAACGTTGAAAGGCATATCACGGAAGGATTAACACCAAAAGAAGCCGCCTTTAAAGCGATGGAAGAGGTCACAGGCCCTATTATTGCCATTACATCAGTATTAGCGGCTGTTTTTATTCCAACCGCATTTTTATCCGGTTTACAAGGTGAGTTTTATCGACAATTTTCATTAACGATCGTGATTTCAACGATTATTTCTGCGATTAACTCATTGACCTTATCTCCTGCTCTCAGTGCTATCTTACTGAAGCCCCATGATAAAAATAGCAAACCAGACTGGTTGACTCGCATTATCAATGCGATATTTAGTCGCTTTTTCGCTAAATTTAATCTCTTTTTCAATGCATTATCCAACAAATACGTTCAGATTGTACGCCGCTGCATACGAGGAAGTTTAATTATTCTTGTGCTATATCTTGGCTTTGTTGGGCTAACCGCACTCGGGTTTAAAGTGGTTCCTAATGGCTTTGTTCCTGCACAGGATAAATATTACTTAATTGGCGTCGCGCAATTGCCTTCGGGTGCTTCTCTCGATAGAACAGAAGCGGTTGTGAAAGAGATGTCACGCCTCGCACTGATGGAGCCTGGTGTTGAAAACGTGGTAGCGTTCCCTGGCCTCTCTGTAAATGGCCCCGTTAACTTACCGAATTCAGCACTCATGTTTGCAATGCTCAAACCGTTTGATGAGCGTACTGATCCTTCACTATCAGCAAATGCCATCGCCGAACGCCTAATGGGTAAATTTAGTCAAATACCGGATGGTTTTGTTGGCATATTCCCTCCACCTCCGGTTCCCGGCTTGGGTTCGATGGGGGGCTTTAAGGTACAAATAGAAGATAGGGCTGATCTTGGCTTTGATGCGTTAGCGCAAGTGCAAGAGCAAGTGTTGATGAAAGCAATGCAAGCCCCCGAATTAACTGGCATGATGGCAAGTTTCCAGACCAATTCGCCACAAATCGATGTGGATATTGATCGCGAAAAAGCCAAAGCGCAAGGTGTTACGCTCACCGATATCTTTGATGCATTACAGATTAATTTGGGATCACTCTACGTCAATGATTTCAATCGTTTTGGTCGAACCTATCGCGTCATTGTGCAAGCAGATACGCCCTTTAGAATGGATCCTAAAGATATTGAACTCATCAAGGTACGTAATAAGCATGGGGAGATGATCCCTCTGAGTAGCTTAGTGACGATTACCCGTACAAATGGCCCTGATCGCGTGATCCACTATAACGGTTACCCTTCTGTCGATATCACCGGCAACGCGGCTCCTGGCTTTACTTCAGGACAAGCCACTGATGCGATGGAGAAGATCTTACGTGAAACATTGCCCGAGGGCATGAGCTTTGAATGGACAGATCTAACCTATCAAGAGCAGTTAGCGGGTAATTCAGCACTCTATATTTTCCCATTAGCAGTGCTATTTGCTTTCTTGATCTTGGCTGCTCAATATAACAGTTGGTCATTACCATTCTCTGTACTATTAATCGCGCCAATGGCTCTACTTTCTGCTATTGCCGGCGTATGGTTGCTCAATGGAGATAATAATATCTTCACACAAATCGCTTTCATTGTGCTGGTCGGCCTTGCTGCAAAAAATGCGATTTTGATTGTTGAATTTGCGATCGCCCAAGAGAAACAAGGAAAAGATCCTTTAGCCGCCGTATCAGAAGCCGCTCATCTACGATTACGCCCTATTTTGATGACATCCTTTGCCTTTATTGCTGGCGTGATCCCGCTTGTTTTAGCGACGGGAGCGGGTTCAGAGATGAGACAAGCCGTGGGGGTTGCGGTGTTCTTCGGCATGCTAGGTGTAACGCTATTTGGTTTACTATTAACCCCTGTTTTCTACATGATGATACGTAAATTAGCGGGTAAAAAATCCCCATAATCGACCTCAAAAACAGTTCGCTAAACAACGATAGTTTAGCGAACTCATAATACAAACCTATTATATTGCATATAAAACAAAGAGATAGTTACATTTGACTGTGGCTATCTCTTTTTTGAACATAATAATAAAAAAAATGCTTGACCTTCCCCTTAAGGTAAACGTTAGGCTTTACGCATGATGATACTTAAGAGGGTAAATCAATGACTACGAATCTATCTCAATCTTCAGCCAATAGGCTGAGTTTACCAGTCGAAGGAATGACCTGTGCATCCTGTGTAGGCCGTGTCGAACGTGCCTTAAAAGCGGTCGATAATATTGATACCGCCGTCGTGAACTTAGCAACTGAACGTGCAGACATTACATTTAAAGAGCATGTTGATGTAGACGCCGCGATCCGTGCGATTGAAAGTTCAGGCTATAAAGTCAGAGAAGAAATCACAGAATTAGCCATTGAAGAGATGACGTGTGCATCTTGTGTTGGTCGTGTTGAAAAAGCACTTACTCAAATACCCGGTGTTATTGAAGCGAGTGTCAATTTAGCCACCGAGCGCGCTCGCATTCGCCATTTGTCTGGAGCCGTCACCGTCGCTGACTTAGAAGCTGCCGTTGTTCAAGCCGGTTATAAGCCTCGTCGCTTATCCGATGCCAGCACCAATGTGAATGAGCAAGCGGATGAACGTCGTGAACAAGAGGAGCGTTCACTGCGCCGTTCACTATTTACTGCCGCAATATTTACGCTACCAGTATTTATTATTGAAATGGGCTCTCACTTTATTCCGGGTATTCATCATTGGGTTGCAAATACTCTCGGTCAGCAACTCAATTGGTATATCCAATTTGTGTTAGCCACTCTCGTTTTATTCGGCCCAGGCTTGCGCTTTTTCCAAAAAGGGGTTCCCGCGTTGCTGCGTGCTGCACCGGATATGAACTCACTGGTTGCAGTCGGTACGGCAGCCGCTTACGGCTATTCCGTTGTTGCCACCTTTATGCCACAAATTCTGCCCGTTGGCACTGCGAATGTGTATTTCGAAGCCGCGGTCGTTATCGTGACATTAATTCTGCTTGGTCGCACATTGGAGGCGCGAGCAAAAGGGAAGACGTCTCAAGCCATTAAACGCCTTGTTGGCTTACAAGCCAAAACAGCGCGAGTGGAACGTGATGGCAAAATGATCGAAATTCCACTCGATGAAGTCGCCACCGACGACATTGTTTTCGTTCGTCCGGGTGAAAAAATTCCTGTTGATGGTGTTGTTATCGAAGGGGCTTCTTATGTCGATGAAAGCATGATCACCGGTGAACCGGTTCCTGTCTCAAAAGAAATAGGCTCTGAGGTTGTCGGCGGTACTATCAATAAAACAGGGGCATTCAGTTTCCGTGTGACCCAAATTGGTTCAAACACCGTATTAGCACAAATTATTCGCTTAGTTGAAGAAGCGCAAGGATCCAAACTACCAATCCAAGCATTAGTGGATAAAGTCACGATGTGGTTTGTGCCAGCGGTCATGGCAGGTGCGGTTATCACATTCTTTATTTGGTTGATTTTTGGCCCAGATCCTGCGCTCACCTTTGCTCTGATCAACGCCGTTGCGGTATTGATTATTGCATGTCCGTGTGCGATGGGCCTTGCGACACCAACATCTATTATGGTCGGTACTGGTCGTGCAGCGGAATTAGGTGTTCTTTTCCGTAAAGGTGAAGCCTTACAAGCTCTGCGTGATGTCAGTGTCGTCGCTCTGGATAAAACCGGTACGTTAACAAAAGGTCGCCCTGAATTAACCGATCTCGTTCCAGCAGAAGGATTTGAATATGATGAAGTTTTAGCCTTAGTTGCTGCGATTGAAACCCGCTCCGAGCATCCGATAGCCGAAGCCATTGTGGCTGCCGCAAAAGAAAAAGGGATTTCATTTGCCGCAATCGAAGAGTTTGAAGCTGTACCTGGGTTTGGTGTTTCAGCGAAAGTAGGAGGCCGTTCAGTTTCTGTCGGGGCTGATCGCTTTATGAAACAACTCGGCTTAGAAGTGAGCCATTTCCAACCAACCGCATTACGTTTAGGCGAACAAGGCAAAAGCCCGCTGTATGCGGCAATTGATGGGCGTTTAGCAGCAATTATTGCCGTTGCTGACCCAATAAAAGAGACCACCCCAGAAGCGATTAAAGCCTTACATTCATTAGGCTTAAAAGTGGCGATGATCACCGGTGATAATGCGGCAACGGCTGCTGCAATCGCTAAGCAACTCGGTATTGATGAAGTGGCTGCCGAAGTACTGCCTGACGGCAAAGTCGCAGCACTAAAACAGTTCCGTAGTAATGGCAATAAAGTCGCCTTTGTGGGAGATGGTATTAACGATGCTCCTGCACTTGCCGAAGCCGATGTTGGGTTGGCTATCGGTACGGGAACAGACGTCGCCATTGAAGCGGCAGATGTGGTCTTGATGTCAGGTGATTTGCGTGGTGTTGTCGATGCAATTGCCTTAAGCCAAGCGACTATCCGTAATATAAAACAAAACCTATTTTGGGCGTTCGCTTATAACGCGCTCTTGATCCCAGTGGCAGCAGGCTTACTGTACCCAATTAATGGCACTTTGCTTTCACCGATTTTAGCGGCGGCGGCAATGGCTCTTTCTAGCGTCTTTGTATTAGGTAACGCCTTACGTCTTAAACGCTTCCAAGCACCGATGAAAGAAGGCATCACTCAATAAACAATCGACAAGCCAGGCCTTGCTCAGGTCTGGCTATACCAATCGAAAGGAGAACATGATGGCGCTGACATCTCAACCTAAAATTACAATTTACACCACCCCCACCTGCCCCGATTGCCAATTGCTCAAAGAGTGGTTGGTTAAAGAGCAACTTACATTTGACGAGCGGGATCTGACCGACCCACAAATTATGGCCGAGGCGAAGGCGCGTACTGGCGTACGTGTCGCGCCAATTACCCTAATTGGAGAGCATCTATTTTACGGCACTTTTGCCTCACAAAAACCAAACATTATCGCCGCTCTTAAACGGGCAAAAGAGAAGTCATAAGCACCTTGTTTCAAGGGGTATCATACTGTTGGAGAGGTAAAATTATGAATATTGGTCAAGCAGCCAAACTTTCTGGTATCTCAGCAAAAATGATCCGTTATTATGAACAAACAGGTTTGCTCCCCAAGGCTAAGCGTACCGATGCAGGATACCGTTATTACAATCAATCCGATGTCGATAGCTTTAATCTTATCCGCCGCGCTCGAGCACTCGGTTTTTCCACTGAACAAATTTCTGTTTTACTGTACTTATGGCGGGATAGAGAACGCACTAGCGCCGATGTTAAGGCGATGGCACTCACCCATCTTTCCGAGCTAAAAAGAAAAATCAATGAACTACAAGCTATCGCTAAAACATTAGAAACACTGACTCAACATTGCCATGGCGACAATAAACCTGATTGTCCGATCATTGAAAATTTAGTGAACCCAACAAAGCGCGATGAGACGCCGCCAGCTAAAAATCGTCGATTCGATAATTTCTCAATGCGTATGGTAAAAAATTGATTGACCTTCCAATAGGGGGAAGCTTTATATTGATTAACGTATTGATAATAGGAGTATAAAAATGATTAATTTAACTATCCCAAAAATGGCTTGTGATGGCTGCGCGAAATCAATCAAAAAAGTGGTATTAGATATTGATGCGCAAGCACAGGTTGAAGCAGACCCTGCGACGAAAAAAGTGCAGATCAACAGCCGTATTGATGAAAGTATTTTCCGTACCGCACTCAGTACAGCAGGGTACCCAGCAGATCCAGCTTAAGAAAGGTTTATTGATAGCTGGCTGACTAAGATAGATATGCCATGTTAGCCAGTTATTTAGGATATGGATTGAATCGTTAACTATTTTTCGGTCATCATGTGCCTGCTTTGTTGTTAGGATCAACATATCAAAAGCAGGCAATTACACGGTTTAAATTACAGCCTTTGCCGAATTAATGGAAACGTTCTCCACCTTCTTCGCCGTCTTCGTCTTCGTCATCATATTCAGCATCAGGGTCTTCAAAGTAAGTTCCCCAACCATCATAGTTGATACCTAATTTTTCAGCTAACTTCATCAACTGTTCAACTTGCGCATCGATCAACTCTGCATTAAGTGCACTTTCGCTGATCACATCACAACACATTAGCGTCACACCATTTTCGACTTCCAGCTCTTCCGCATCAGTGACTTCATAGCCTAATTTAAAGGCTTCTACCGCTGCTTTTTCTAGTAGTTCAAAATTGTCTGCTGAGAAATGGTGTTCAATTGCATACAATGCATCAGGATCACTGCCATCTTCCAGTAACTCTTCAATAATTAGACGCGTTTCTTCGTATTGTGCCTCTAACTCAGCTTTATCCACCATATCCACACCTCTTTTTTCATTATCGCTAGTCTCTAGGCCATTCTCCCATAGGGCTGCCAGTGACACCATACCTGAATGAATAATTTCTTTTCTATTGGGGGTTGATTTTGAATTTTTATGAATATAAATTGAATATTAATTCAAATAAAAAAGGCTGAATTTTATGAACCCCTTCTATAAAAAGCATTTTCTTAGGTTACTTGATTTTACACCTAACGAAATTCATTCATTATTGAAACTGTCAGCATGGCTGAAAGCACAGAAGAAAGCTGGCCTCGAAAAACCGCTACTCGCGGGTAAAAATATTGCCCTTATCTTTGAAAAAGACTCTACACGCACACGCTGCGCCTTTGAAGTTGGAGCGTTTGATCAAGGAGCTAGAGTGACTTACCTTGGCCCTTCCGGTAGTCAAATCGGGCATAAAGAGACCATGAAAGATACCGCGAGAGTGCTTGGTCGGATGTATGATGGTATTCAATATCGGGGGTTTAGTCAGTCAACGGTTGAAACCTTAGCAACACATTCGGGAGTGCCTGTATGGAATGGATTAACGAATGAATTCCATCCCACACAGTTATTAGCCGACTTACTCACTATCCGAGAACATCAACCGAACAAGCCTCTATCCGAAATTAAATTTGCTTATTTAGGCGATGCGCGTAACAACATGGGGAATTCCATGCTAGAAGCCGCCGCACTGACGGGGATGGACGTGCGTTTAGTTGCACCCAAAAGTTGCTGGCCGGAAGCTGAATTAGTTGAAATTTGCCAAAAAGCGGCACTGAAAACGGGAGGGAAAATCACGCTCACTGAGGATGTCGCTGAAGGGGTCAAAGGTGCAGATTTCCTGTATACCGACGTTTGGGTGTCAATGGGTGAAGCAAAAGCAGTCTGGGCTGAACGAATTCATTTACTTAAGCCATATCAAGTGAATATGGATGTCATTAAGCTCACTGGTAACCCAGATGTCAAATTCCTACATTGTTTACCTGCATTTCATAATGAAGATACTACCCTTGGCGCACAACTCGCTAAAGAGTTTGATATGTGGGGAGGTTTGGAAGTCACGGAAGAGGTTTTTGAATCCCCTTACAGCATTGTGTTCGATGAAGCAGAAAACCGTTTACACACAATCAAAGCGGTAATGGTTGCAACATTAGCACCTGAATTACCTCGTGGTGTTATTTAATTGAGTGGCTTAGGTCGGTGGTGCCTACTCATAAAAGTTGAGGTAATAGGCACCACAATATCGCACAGACTCGAACTCAGCCTAATTGAAATCAGCGATACGGTGACTTAAGGTCTTTCGCCATTAGCCAGTCGAATATTTATCTTCTCTATAAGATCAGGTAGCTCAGCTAATGTACCTATCACATAATGCGCCCCCGCAGTAAATAATTTATTAGCTGCTTGCTGGCGTAATTGTGTGGTGTCATCGGCTGACATGCTTTGATATTCATCCCATGTTTTACCAAACTCATTACCTGATAAAGCAAGACCAACACTCCACATGCCCGCATTACGCCCTTCTTCAATACCCGGTGCCGCATCATCAACCTTAATGCAATGGGCAACTGAATCGATACCCAATTCAATGACATTTTGTAGCGCCATCCATGAGCCAAGGCGACCACCCGCCGCTAAATCATCACTCGCAATCCAATAGTATCCGACCGAACGGCAACCAAAAACTTTAAATACAGGTAAGCTGTAACGGTCAACTAAAAATGGAGACTACCTTAGCCATTCTCAACGACCTAAAATAGTCTCCAAATGTCACTTGCTTATTTTTATTTGGTAAGTCATCCACTTTTTATCTTGGCTATTCAACTTCAGTTCATATTGATTATTCCATAAGAACGTCGCTGACTTGTCTGTGTAATGCGGTAATACTAAATGCATTTGTACTGGTAAGTCAGAAATTATGCGATAATTATTTTTAGGTTTAGAATATTCATGGTGTGAGGAAATATATTTACTGAAAATATCAATATTTCTTTCATTTCCAATATCTAAATAAGGGCTATCTTTATTATTTTGAAAAAAAGGCGCATATTTACTAGCAACAATAATAAAGGAATCTTCGTCCGTTATTTCTATACCATTATAACGAATATTAGATATCCTTCCTTTTTTCACCTGTTCATTCCGCTTACCAGACAAGTCGTATAACGGCTGATTGCTAATATTTACATCATATGTCAACCCTATTATTGGGTAAAATAGAAAACTATGAAACTGATTATTTATCAAAGGAGTAGAGTCACCATCAGGGGAGTTGTATATATTTGAGCTCATTTCTAACCATTCAATTATCTGCTGTTTATTTACTCTTAAGGCGGATAAATAAGCAGGGTAGAAAATTTGATTTAAGTCTCTATTCGTAAGCTTTCTATCCTGTATATCAATGATATAATTATCGTCATTTAATGAAAAAGAAGGTGAAATAGAAACAAGCAGCTTATCATTTTCATTTGTGTAATTTTTCATATAATCATGAATTGAATCAACAAGGAGTGTTGTTAAACTTTCATTTCCTATTAAATTAAAATTATTATCAATTTTAAATTGATCAAGACTGACCTCCTTATCTAAATCTTTTTTTAAGTCTATTTCTGTATCATTTATACATGATAATACACTTTTAATAGTATTTTCCGCAGCAGGCACATCACTTTTTTCTAACTGATAACCTTTACTACTTTTTATAAGCCATTGCCCATTCTTTTTTTCAAGGTTAAAGGTTATTGCAGATACTGACTCCCCCCATTTCCCTGGTTGTGCGGCTGGCTTATCAAATATTTTTCCTGATTCAATATTAATATTTTCATGCGCTATCGTTTTTTTAGAAGGAAATATTTCATGAGTATGACCAAATAAAACACCATCAATATTTGGATTTCTTGCAAGATAATATGCTACATTCTCCATTCCATATTCAATTGGTGATACATCAATCCCTGAATGGGATAAAGCAATTACAAGATCTGCACCATCCTTTCTAGCCTTATCTGCTGCGCTATTGGCAGATTCTAGCATATCAAAAAATATAATTTTATTTTCCAGTTTACTTTTATTAAAAAGCATTGTTTGCGGAGGAACCAAGCCTATGTAAGCAATTTTCAATAAGTGATTTTTACCTACGTCATCGATTACATTTTTTTCTTTTATAATATACTCAGGATAAAGGCTTTCCTGTTTTTCTTTATCAATAACATTACTTAAAACCACAGGAAAGTTTGCACCTGAATAAGACTTCTTTAAAAAATCAACGCCATTATCAAAATCATGATTACCTGGAGTTGCGACATCATAATTTAGGGCATTCAAGCTGCATATAATAGGAGAAATATTATAATAGACATCATTCTGATTATAACGTTTAATGACATGATTACCGATTGGGTTTCCTGATAAAAGATCGCCAGTATCAACTAAATAAGTATTTTTATGGTCACGTCTAAACTTTTCAATAGTGCCTATCCATGATATCAAACCATAATTTTCGCTTTTAGTATTACTGTAATAGTTATCATCACTAATAAAAGAATGGATATCTGATGTACTGAGTATATTAACCTCAACTAAATTATCAGCATACGATGATGAGATTAAAACGCTTATTAATAATGAACCAAGCAATATTCTCTTCATATTATTATCTCAAAATTAATTTATTATAATAATTGTTTTGCACTAAACATTAATGTTTATTAAGTCATTACGCCTTGACTCAAATTAATGCGTGATCCAATTATCACAGGCGAGTTGCGCCACTTTCATTTCTATATCAAAAGGAACTGGTTGTGGGATATTTTTTAATGTTTTACTACTGAGTGCTATTTTTTCTAAGCTTAATGTTTGTAGCGCCAGCCCTAAATCCATCACTTCAATAGGATTACCATTACCTGCGGATAAATTGACTAAATTTGCATCAGACATTAAAAATATATTTTTACCTGTTTTCAGTTGGTATCTGTTGATATTAGGCGTGACGTCTTCGCAACTAGATGTGATGGAATTCAGCGCTTTTATATCAACTTCACGTTGAAAGTGCCCTGCATTTGCCACAATGACATTATCTTTCATTGCCGTAAAATGCTTCGAGGTCAGTATGTTATCTCGTCCCACTACACTGACAACAAAATCAGCATCACACAAAGTATCCAAAAGTTCCGCGGTCTGAAAACCTTCTAAATGTGCCTCCAACCGAGTCAGTGGATTTGTGTCAACAACAGTAACATGAGCCCCCATTCCTCTGAAGCGCTGCGCTACACCAGAACCACAATATCCATATCCGATAACGACAACCTTTTTACCGTGTATCATCACATTAGTCGCATGAGCAATACTTTCAACAACTGATGAACCGACGCCATATCTGTTTTCTATAATTCGCTTAGACTGAGTATCATTAATAATGAGTGTTGGCCAAAGTTGAGAAACAAAGTTTTCTCGTAAACGATTTGCCCCTGTTGTTGTCTCTTCAGTTGCACCAATAATTGTCTTTTGTAACGACTTAAATTTAGGATCAGTCAGGACTAGTTCATGCAAATCAGCGCCATTATCAGCAATGATGCAAGGGTTCATTTCTAATACCTTTTTACAATAGGTAATATGATCCTCAAATGACTCGTTTCTTCTCGCAAAAACACTGACATTCATATACTTAACCAATGCTGCGGCTGTTTCATCCTGTGTCGAACCAGGAGAGCCTGTAATGGCAATTCTTGCGCCACCTTTTGTTAAAGCTTCAAGCCATACTCCTGTTTTCGCTTCAACATGCAAACAAATGCCAATAGTCATTCCTTTAAAAGGCTGTTCCTGTTCAAGTCTTTTTATTAAATGCTTCATAATAGGCATATGTGTTTTTGCCCAATTAATACGCTTCATCCCAAGTTCTGCCAAACTCATATCTTGAATAGAGTACTGATCGATATCTAACATAATATATACCTCAAAAATTTTACATTTTTATTAAACATGAATTTTTTTAACATTGTTTTTTGTAAAAATCAGATAGACCACATAAGCTAGTGTAAATACAAGCGTATAACTAGTGAATATAATCCAGAACATTTTCCAATCAACAACACCATTCGTTGTATTAAGGTCTAATACCCAACCACTCAGTATTGCCCCTAAAAAAGTACCAAAACCATTAACCAATGTAGTAAATACACCTTGCGCGGTAGATCGAAATTCCGGGGTTATTTCTTTTTCCAAAAATAAAGAACCAGATATATTAAAAAAATCAAATGCACAACCATAAATTATCATAGAAAGAAATAACACCATGGTTCCTATATATGTAAAATCGCCATAAGCAAATAATCCAAAACGTAATATCCACGCAATCATACTTAGTAATAAAATTTTCTCTATTTTTATGTGCCTTAATAACAATGGGAGTAGCAATATAAACAAGACCTCAGAAAATTGCGATATTGATAAGAATATTGTCGGATGCGCTGAAAAAATTGAATTTTTGGCTTCAGGTAATTCAGAAAGGTCTTGTAAAAAAGGTACGCCTAATGTATTTGTGATCTGTAAAACAGATCCTAAGAGCATAGAAAAAAACAGAAAAACAACCACTTGAGGCTTTCCAAATAGAATTTTTAAGTCGCTAAATTCAAAAGCATGAGGAGCATCTATTACAGATTTACTGTGATTATTTATTGAGATAAAAACAATAGAATAAATACTCAAAATAACAGAAGCAATTGCAGCAATGTACAGTTGATAATAGCTAGTTTCTAATTCCAATAAACTAATTATCCACATTGCGGATATAAACCCAACCGTCCCATACACTCTAATTTTAGGAAAATATTCTTCTGAATTTAATTTTTCCTTACCAATAGTTTCAAAAATTATGCTATTGCATATCGACATTGTTGGCATATAAAAAAGAAGATGAAACAATGTCATTAAAAAAAGTAAGCTAAATGAAGAACTATGCGCCATTAGAATTAGAAAAAATGCTGATATCAAATGAGTTGTGACATAAACTAATTTTCTATTGTTGATTTTATCTGCTATTAGACCGATTAAAATAGGTGAGCATAATGATGCTATTCCTAGTGTGCTAAATATTAACCCTACATCCCCACCTTTAAAATGAAGGGTATTGAGCATATATGATGCAAAGGTAACTAACCAAGAGCCCCATATGAAAAACTGTAAAAATGAAACTATTTTTAATCGAGTGATTATACTCATGATAGTCTTTTTACCTCACGAAATAATATATAAATACACTTATTTATTATGGGAGCCGAGGCATTGCACTTAAAAATATTTTTTAACTTAAATTAATCACAGTCTATCCCATAAACGCTTATCATGTTCAATTAATATACTCACTAACTAGTAAGAATAAAGTGATGTACTTCACAATAGGTTATACGTATGACTTGATGGTGATCATATCATTGAAGAATACTGATAAATTAGTAGGCTCAAATAGGTTTTATCCCTTAGTATTAATACATGCGGTCATTACCTATTTGATATAAGAATATATTATTATTTATCTATTGATTATGTTTTTTATTGTTGGAGAGGAAATGTCTACGGTTAATAGCAAAGATGTCGCCCGTTTAGCGAATGTATCACAATCAACAGTATCTCTCGTATTCAGTGGTCGTTATCATGGCAGAGTATCTGATAAAACGCGCGAAAAAATTCTCAGCGTTGCAAAAGAACTTGGTTATCATCCCAATATTAATGCGCAAGTTTTACGCAGTGGGAATTCTAAGACTATCGCCTTTATTGTCCCAGATATTCAGCAACCTTATTTTGCAAAAGTTGTTCACGCAGCAGAAATTTTCGCAACCAAATCTGGTTATTCTTTAATTCTTTTAGATAGTTATGCTAACAAACAATGGCATGAGCATCTAATATCATTATTTCAAAGTAAGCTTATCAGTGGCGGTATAATTTACTCATGTGACAAGAAAAACATCGAATTATTAAGATATTACCGAGAAAAACTGATATTTATTGAGTCTGATGACGAAAAAAACAACGATATTTGCTTAGAGGTAAAAAAAGCGATCGAATCTATATTTTACATTGCAAGTAAAATGAAACGATTCAGAGTTGGTTCTTTTAGAATTGATCTTCCAAGGCAACACTTCTTAACGCGGCATGAACTTTTTGATCAGCAATTCAATTCATTAGAAAATCCAGAAAAATCTAAACATATCGTGTATTCATCATTCAATCTCGCGCAATCAACTGAGAATGCAGAGATATTACTGCAGCAAAAACCCAATATTGTTTTTTGTGATGACGATATTTTAGCAGGCGCTATCTATCGGGCAGCAAAACACCTGAACATTCATATTCCTAACGATGTGGCAGTAATAGGATTCAATGACACAGATCTTTGCAGCTATTTGAACCCAGAATTATCTACCGTACAAATTCCGACTCAATACATAGGGGAAATCGCTATCAAAATGCTATTGGAAAAAATATCAAATAATCCACAAATCATAGAAAAACAGTTCGTTACGTTAAAAGTTGTTACTAGAGGGTCGACACAAGCTTAATCCTCGAATAAATATCAAGAAACTTGATTTTAAGTGAAAGGAGACGGTCGAGTATTTGATGCGTTGATTATAGGATAAACTGCACTTTTTGTGGGCTTGTTGCAAAAATTGTCGAAGTGAACGACATTAAGGTCATTGCTCGCTTCTTTAGGAAAAGTCATGTCACTAAAGTCAGTGATATGCTGGCCAAACACGGTATGTCGGTTCATCGCTCGACAAATTATCGTTGGTTTATTGAATATGCACCGATACTCCATAAAAACTCAAAAAATATCAATTTATTCGAGCTGTCTCTTCTTGGCAGCTCTTGGGGAGCATTCGATGCCGATGGAATTAGTGCTGGGCATGAGTGCTATGCGCATAATGTCGGTGTTAGCGCAATCTCCAGCACCTCTGCAACTCTTACCTTCTCCGAAATATAATCATGGTCAGCCGTGATTGCGGATAGAAAAAGGCAGTCCTAATGGAGTGACGGATTTATTGCTACCCCAACAGGGTGATCCGTTTAACGAAATTTACCTCAAAGAAAAAGCATGGTGGCAGATGTATGAGCCTGATATTTTAGATAAAGGTCAGGGTGTTATTGATGGTTAAATTAGAACGACTCGCTAAGCGACTCAGTCAATGACAAATATCTCTCTGATTTGACTGTTTTTATACAAAATAACTGGAAACGTAAGTGGACTTAGACGCAAAAAAATCTATTTTTCTGTATGCAAACGCTTGCGTCATGAAAAGACACGCGTATAATGCGCCACAATTTGCCGGGAGAAAACATGAACGCTGTTGCTCTATTTGTTTCAAAGAACACCTCCACTGCACTGCCTTCTGGCGGTCTGGACAGCCTGTTTTTCCCCTCCGTATTTCAAGAAAAGCCCCTCATTGAGGGGCTTTTTTTTGGCCTTTCACCTTATACGTCTTGCTGACACAGGAGAACAACGATGCCGAACCCTCTATACCTACGCGACATAATCTCAATTAATGATTTAGATCGCACCGACCTTGAACTTGTGCTCAAAGTGGCTGCCTCCCTAAAACAGCAACCTCAGCCAGAATTTTTAAAACATAAAGTCATCGCCAGTTGTTTCTTCGAAGCGTCGACTCGCACACGTTTATCCTTTGAGACCGCAATTCACCGCCTAGGAGCATCTGTTGTGGGGTTTTCTGACAGCACCAACACGTCACTGGGGAAAAAAGGTGAAACACTCGCAGATACCATTTCGGTGATCAGCCAATATGTCGATGCTATCGTGATGCGCCACCCACAAGAAGGTGCTGCACGCTTAGCCAGCCAATTTGCGGGGGAAATTCCCATTATCAATGCTGGTGATGGTTCAAACCAACATCCAACACAAACACTACTCGACCTCTTTACTATCCAAGAAACCCAAGGTCGTCTTGAAAACCTACAAGTCGCAATGGTGGGTGATTTAAAATACGGCAGAACAGTCCATTCACTGACACAAGCCCTCTCTAAATTTGAAGGCAATCACTTTTATTTTATTGCGCCAGAAGCGCTATCTATGCCAATCCATATCCTGCATCTTCTTGAAGAAAAAGGCTCCACATACAGCTTACATAACAATATTGATGAAGTGCTGCCTGAGTTGGATATCCTTTATATGACACGAGTACAGAAAGAACGTTTAGACCCGTCTGAATATGCCAATGTCAAAGCGCAATTTGTACTCCGTGCCACAGATTTACAAGATGCCAAACCCAATCTTAAAGTTTTACATCCATTACCGCGCGTTGATGAAATCACTGTTGATGTTGATAAGACCCCTTACGCCTACTATTTCCAACAAGCGGGTAACGGCATTTTCGCAAGGCAAGCTTTGTTGTCTCTGGTTTTAAATAAAGAATTGGCCATCTGAGGAGAAACACATCATGACACACGATCATAAATTACAAGTTGAAGCAATTAGTTGTGGCACTGTCATCGACCATATTCCTGCTCAAATTGGTTTTAAGCTATTGAGTCTATTTAAACTCACCTTAACAGATGAGCGCATTACCATCGGTTTAAATTTACCCTCGAATAACTTGGGGAAAAAAGATTTAATCAAAATCGAAAATACTTTTTTGACACCAGAGCAAGCCAACCAATTAGCGATGTATGCACCAGAAGCAACCGTTAATCGTATCGAAGACTACCAAGTGGTTGAAAAATTAGAGTTACGATTACCTGAATATATCGACAATGTATTGATTTGCCCAAATAGTAACTGTATTAGCCATAATGAGCCAGTGTCTAGTAGCTTTAAGGTGAAAAAAATGGGCAAAGAAGTGGCGCTAACCTGTAAATTTTGTGAAAAAGAGTTCGACAGAGACGCCGTTATTAATAACCAATAAATGAGATTCGTGTGACCACGGCTTTGTATGTGAGCTTCAAAGCTTTATACTGAACTTCTATAAGCGAAAGTTACCACTTTTTTACCTGATTAAACGGAGTATTTATGTCATACGAAATCAGTACAGAAAACGCACCGGCAGCTATTGGCCCTTATGTTCAAGGTGTTGACTTAGGCAGTATGGTCATTACATCTGGCCAGATCCCTGTTGATCCAAAAACAGGTGAAGTGCCTGAAGATATCGCGGCACAAACTCGTCAATCACTCGCAAACGTGGCAGCTATCTTAGAAAAAGCAGGCCTTAGCGCTGCCAATATCGTGAAAACCACGGTATTTGTGAAAGATTTGAACGATTTCGCAACCGTAAATGCAACTTATGAAGAGTTTTTCAAGCAGCATAATGCACCATTCCCAGCACGCTCTTGCGTTGAAGTTGCCCGTTTACCGAAAGATGTAAAAATCGAGATCGAAGCGATCGCTGTTCGTAAATAATTTATCTATCATTGGAAAACCTGCTAAATAAAATTGGCAGGTTTTTTTATCAATGCCCCAATGTATTTCCTACCAGCACAATAAAATATTTTGTGCACTATCTTGTTATTTCATCACCATTCCGGCATATTTGAGCCGCATTTTAAATTGCCAATTCGGCTATGCCATCAATTTCACTAAGGGGGTTACCATGCGTAAAAACAATCTAAATAAATTCACTGCATATTCTATTCATTCATAATTTAGAGAAGGTTTACTTCTCTAAAAAGGAGAAGTTAATGGTAACACTTGTTGAGCTGAATCAAGATAACTGGGAAGATTGTGCTGATTTGCAAGTATCAGAGGAACAATCACAATTTATTGCTTCCAATTTATATTCAATTGCCGAAGTCCAATTCTTACCACGGTTTATCGTTAAAGGGATCCAGCATCAAGAAACACTCGTTGGGTTAGTCATGTATGGCATTGACCCTGACGATGGGAATTATTGGATTTATCGCTTTATGATAGATGAATCTCATCAGCGTCAAGGCTATGGTTTGCAGGCCATGCTTTTATTAATTGATGAGATAAAGTCATCAAATAAGGATAATATTCCTGCCATTATGATTGGCTATCACACCGATAACGTGGGTGCACACCACTTTTATCAGAGTGTCGGGTTTGAATTTCAAGGCCTAGCTGATTGGGGGGAGTATTTAGCTAAGTTTGATTTAATCAAACAATAACCCTTTTGATTTAAAGGCGTGACTTGAAGTGGCCTCCAATAACTGGGCAACCAATTATTGGGGGTCTTTTTGTATTCAATGGGATTGGCAATTAAAGCCATCACAAAGGATAATAAGTATTGCTCAAATAATATGCTATTGAGGTTTATCTTTAGAGTCACCCTTGATTATCTCAAAACAATTCACTTATATATCAATGCATTAAAATATAGTCGAGCATTAGAAAATATCTATTAGCGATATTAATTACAATGCTAACAACAACCCCTTTGACTTCTCCTTCGGACCACTTATTGGTTTAGGATTATGAATTGATATTATTAATGTTGTTTTCACTCGTACAGAAACTAGAGAAAAATGGCGTAAGTTCTGTCTGCATATGGAAGAAAAAGAGGAATCACGCAATAAGCCAGACTTGAATGGCTATACAAGGCCTTTTCATTGAAGCTCGGCTCTTAGACAGCGGATTAAAACTAACTTTTGATAATGAAATGAAGCTCACTTCTAAATTAGAAGGGGAATTTAGTGGCAGTATTAACTTTAGGTTAGTGGTGGATAAAAATAGGATCGGTTTAACCGTAACTTAAATTCAATTATAAATTTGAGGTTAAAGCTGGTATAGTGGGAAATGAACAAGTCAATTAACAGGTTCTACTACCAATAAATTTAAATGAGAATTTCTCCCAGAAGATATAGTTCTCGCTCCTAAGGCTGAAGGTACGATACCTATTTATCATTTTAACGGGTAAATTATGATTAAGAAAATACTATTATTAATGTTGATCTTCATTTCATCTAATGTTGCTGCCACAAAAATGCATGATAATGAACTAAAAAAATATGACTATAAAATAGGTATTGATTTAAATCAATGTGGGATAGAACTATATATTAATGATGTAAAGCTAATATATAATGTTGATATGAATAAATTTAACACTACATTTGGTATTGGTTCTTTTCTTAAAGAAAAAAATAATAAAATCAGAATTGTATTATTTTCACTAAATAAAAATTCCGAAATTTTCACTACAGGTGCTGAGTGTAATTTTGAGTTTCTAGCTAGAGATAGATTTGAAAGTGATAAGTTAAACCATATTTCACTTATTAGTTACAGACCAAACGAAGATATTGATTTTAAAATAAAAAAAGCATCTCACTATAAAAATTCGAACATTAGCTGGGGAGAACTAGTGGATGATTTAAAGGTTGAATTCATTGGTAACGATGATAATTATTATAGAATGACTCAACAATTTAATATCAGAGAAGATTTTCCAGCTTGGAAGTGGACTACATCATACCAATTTAATGATAACATCGAGTTTGTTAATGACCTCCCTCTTGATCAGCAAGCTAAATTAAAAGAGATTTACACCGAAATATGGGATGCTTTTAACCGACAAGATGAGAAAAAAATAAAACTATTGTTTAATGAGATGTTAGAAGAATCAAGTTCCGCAGATGGAGGGAGCGTTGAATCATATTATAACTCCCTTGGTTTTTCTATGCTTTTCGACAAAGAGCAGTATCAGTTAAAACCACTCAATATTTCTAGTAATAGTGAGATCTCTAAATACCTTGATAATCGTGTTATTTCAGTTTTTAAGTCACCAATCGCTTTTAAAGATTTAGAGTCTGGTCAGTCTATTGGTATTAATCCGAAATTACGCTTTGATGGTGAAAAATTTATTATTTCTAGATAATAATACTTTAAACATCAATAATCCTCATTAGTAATTCAAACTCGGGCCATGTTAAACATGGCCCTACACAAATGATGATAGAGCCATGTCCACTCTCTCCCCATTAATGAAGAATAGACATTATTAGCAGAGCAAGAGACAACTGTTAAAGAGGGTTAGTTTAAATCCAATGCTAAAAATAGCAAAATTCAAAAAGAATTAATCAGTAATACACAGTTGTAGGAAGCTATTAATTATTGATAACCCATTGTTCTTTCTAGACTAAAACTATCACCAAGTTAAATATTGCATTTTATAATTATAAAAATATGCAGATGGTGAAATCTTTACAACAACGCCTTATCTATCCATTATTGATGGTAAAGTTACAATAGTTAAATAGTACTCTTGATGAATTGGCAATTAACAGCCAGTGATGACTGGCTATTAATTAGCGCTGAAAAAGAAAAACAGTTATCCCCTTAGGGGGCTGATATTGATGAAATATTCAAAATTAGCTAAGGAAGATTTTCTCATTTCCTGCCCCTGTCAATAAACGGCTTTGATATTTTATCAAGGCCGTTTATTAACTTACTTTTATCTTATCGAGAAAAAACATAAACAATTAATCAAATGTCGCTATCAACCAAGCCGAACCTTTATAATCCCCCGCGGCGGCATTTGTTCCTTGGATATGACTCGTAATTTTAATTGTTCTTAGGTCTTTAATCTCAATTTTAAAATCTTTACCCGTTTGACCCGTTGTTTCATCGGTCATGGTCAAGTTACTGTAGATTTTATGATTACTATTTTGGCTACTCGTCATTGGTAAACGTTTCTGTGGGTCATTGTCTGTTGCATAATCAAGGCGTAACCTGACATTTGTTGGAATAGCGAACTTGCAGTTATAAGTCACTTGTTCAGTGACAACACTATCGTAATTTAATGTGTTTAAGTGTCCATGCCGTAAGTTTACTGTCCCCGCTTGCCCAGTGGTCGTGGTGGTATTACACGATGAGCCCACATTTAATGTTGAAGAGAGTAAGCGCATTGGAACCGTTGTTTCCTCTAATGGCCAAGATGTATAGATTGGCGGTACTTTAGGGTTCATAAATGCACGTACATACCCCCCAAGAGGCATCGCAGCAATCATCACCTGACCATCAATAATGCGCTCATTAATATAAAATGTTACGGTGATGGGAAACTGTACTCCAAAATTAGATGCCGACGCTATCATCGCTGTACTCGAAGCATTCGCACAAACTCCAGCTCCCGTAATATTGATCCAATTAAGCATTCTACTCTCAACGGTCATCACGACGTTACTATTGATGCGATAACCTGGTTTGCCTTCTATCGTAGCGGCTTCAGGGACATACATGAATAGCCTGTGGTAAGCACTATCACTACCAATAATCCTCGTACTTGTTCCCCCCCAAGTTCTACCAATACATTTTGCCGCTCCCGTTGCTTTAACCGCTGAGTCAATGCTACTAATCACTATCGGCTCCCCCACACGATAATAATTTTTACCATCAGAGCCGGTGACAGGCGTCGAAACGATTGCGCTATTACTCGCCAGTGTGATCAAATAGCCATCATTTGGGTTTTGGATCATCGGTGCATAGTTTGCTAGGGCAATCGAGGGAAGTAATAAACCGCCTGATGCAATGCCCCCCCAGCCGATTTTCTTTTTTTTAAAAGACTGCAACCCGTGTGTAAGAATAATGCCTTTTAAGTTCAACATAATCATGATCCTACTAATGATAAGTCACAGAAAGGGTGACGGTTGACGTAAATTTCCCCAGAGCCAATTGATTGATCGGCACCGTACTCACTAATTGCGCTTGTAAATCCATGCGGTACAATGTCGCGTCCACCCGTTCGGGGTAAATTCGTTGCTTTTTACTCACTTCCAATGCACGCACCGTACCGCCCGTCACCTCTTTAAAATCAATACCCAGCCCATTGATACTGGTCGCTAAAATATTTTTCCCGTTATATAACACGCTGCTGCCCCCTTTGGGGCTCAACACGATAGCTAATGTATTGTTGAAATTACACCCCGTGATATAGAGTGAAAAATCGTTCACTGCCGCCGATGTATTCAGTGAGTTTGGGTTAAGTGTGCCGAAACCAATTTTCAGCGGTGAGCTGCTGTTTTCACTGCGAATATTACAAGCGGGATCTACCATGGTGGCGGTCACATCCACCAAAACGTCAGCGTGGCTCTCTAATACGGTCAATAACAGGAGTAACCCGAGAGGCTGTTTGAGCTTATTCAGTCTTATCACTATTCGTACTCCACCTGAAAGGTCACGATCCCGGAAAAATCGCCCACATTAGCTTCGCCAGTGGCGGGTTTACGGACAAAAACACCAAAATCAAATTGTTGTAAGCCGTCAACCACACTGACATCACCCATCGTCATCGGCTTATTCCACACAAGGGGTTTTTCATCATGATCGACCAGCCCCAAGACGACCCCACTGTCGCCTTTGGTGGTTAAAAAACTCTCACCGCCAATCGTGACTAATTCGCTGCTTTTCCACGTTAATTGAATACTTTTTTGTAAATCCGTTGCACTACACTTATCGATGGCAATGGTAAAGGGCGTCACCGCGCTGGTGCCATTTTCATTAATCAATTGCCAACGCAAGTTATACAGTGTGATTTTCTGATGGAGAGAGCCGGCTGCCACTTGGCATGCCGTGTTGACCAGCTCACCACTCAACTCAATATCTAAGCTATTGGCCGCGCGTACCTGAGAAGCTCCCCCGAAAAGCGCCACCGAAAACAGCCAAATATACTTTGCTGCCCTATTCATAGCTCACCTCTAAACGCACCGTGTGCCCATCTTTCATCCATGTCGGTAGGTCGATTGGATTATCCCCATTTAGCAAAGACAGCGGGTAACGCACTGAAAACACCCCGCGTTGTACATCGTAAAGCCGCACACTCGCTGGGGTATTGGCTGCTGCATTAAACACCGCCATTTCTTGGTACTTGTTTCCCGCGCCACACCCAATCAAACGCAGCGTGTTATCTAACGACAAATTGCAGGGGGCATTAAATAGCGTGGCACTCACCTGTATTTGGCCTTGATGCTGCGGTTCGTAGTCCGATTGATTAACCGGTGTATTCGCCACAGGGCTATTAGCCATCGCCCATTGGCTCAAGACACTGCCAAGAACAAACAGTACCGCGTTGTACCCGGCTGTTTTGATGAACATGTTGTGTTTACGCATCGTCCTTTCCCGTTCGCTCATACGCTGAAAGTTACGGCTCACCCGTTACCGTGCAAGTCTCACCTTGGCAACGAAATGCCAGCGTGGGCTTACCACCATAATCATTGATGTACGTCAGATACGGTGTGGACAGTGCGGGGGATACCACATCCTGTGTTGACTTAGGCGGCACCATAACCACATCAAATGAATTGTGCTCAGCCGCGGCTTGACTGTTCCCTAGCCCAATCACCGTTAAGTGAAATGGCGTGGTATTATTGATGCGATAACCTTTCGCTATCTTTGTTAATGTGACTTGATGCGCCCACTTAGTGTCCGATTCAGGCAAAATACTGGCCGGTCGATAAAACAGTTTGACCCGTGATTGCAAGGCAATTTGTAAGGTATTGCCATCGGTGGATTTAGGGGGCACTTCACGCAAATTGAAGTAAAACACCGACTCACGATCTTGTGGCAATTGGCTCAGTGCCGGCGTCGTGCTTAAACGCACTAAACTGTTGCTCATGGGCTCAATGCGTTGCAACGGCGGCGTCGCCAAAATAGCCCCTTTGGTGAGCTTATTTCCCTGTAAATCTTCAATCCAACTTTGGGCTAAGTAAGCTTCTTCAGGGTTATCGTTCGAAATGGTGACGTTAATCGATTTTTCCGTTCCCGGAAAAATGATGCGTGTTCTATCTAATGTGACTGCGCTGTAGGCACTCATTGAGACAAATACCGCGATACCCACCCACATATGGCATAATCTTTGACCTAAATTCAACATCATTGACCTCATAAAACGAATAAAAGACTTATTTTGCTGGCGTTACATTTGCCGTTGACAGCGCGGGCGCGGGTGCAGCGCAAGGCAGCAATAACATGCTGGATAATGACGTGACATTGTCAGGCATGCGTAATTCACACTGCTTCTTTCCGGCCCAATAAACAGACAGGATTTCTTGAGGGGAAATACCGACCAACCACGTCACCCCCTCTTCACCCACAATGCCCAATTCACGGTTGTCAGCATTGCGCACACTGGCCCCAAACGGGGGATTTTTGCCATCACTCAACGATACGATGGCGAACAGTTTTTCCCCTTTCATCACCGATAAACGGCGGTAACCTATCGCGCCTTTGGTTAAGGTAATGTCGGTCGTTGACTGTAACGTTTCTAAATTCTCTGGCAGCTGACTGGTGTTAATCGACGCCGTCGATTTACGGTAACTGTTCACGTTAGGAATAACCGCAATCCCAAAACGGTTGGTTTTGATGACGCCACTGTCCAGTGGCACATCCCCCACCCCCGGTGTTTCAATCATTAAGCGGGTATCGCCATTTGCTGAACGGTGCAGTGCTACCCCGTGAGCCGTCGCCGTGATCCCACTGTTAATCGAGGCGCCAAAACTGCGATATTGTTGTGGCACATAACTGACGTTTGTGGATAAGTTAGCCTGCGACAGATCCCGTGAATAATAGCCACTGAAACTCGACTGACTCTGCATATGCTGTCCGTGGTTATACCCCACATTCAGGCTGTAATTATCACGATCGCTATAGCCGCTATACCCGACACTGTGGCTATATTGGTTATACTCACCGGCACGTGAATAGCGTTCGGAGAAGGTGATATTGTGCCCGCGATACAGAGGAACCGTTAAATACAGGTTGATAGCATCATCTTTATAGCCGTTATCACGCTCGGTACGCGTCGCCGATAATGAAATATTGGCATCTTGCTGCGATAGCCCAGGTATGCTGATATTGGTACTGGCGTATAAACCATATTGCGTTTGCGGTTTATCTTGCCAATAAGTACTGTATTGATAATTCAACGATAAACTGAAATTATCAAAATACTTGTTCAGATAGATTTGGTAGTTTTCTTTTGCCACACGCGCCACATGACCGCTACGGCTTTGATCTATAAATTGGCTTAATGTGCGGTAATCTCTATCGGCAAATCGATACCCTGCAAAGGTAATATCCGTGCGTAACTCATCAAATGACTTTGCATAGTTGAGGCGATAGGAGCGGCCTTGCAGCGTGTGATGGGTAAAGCGGGCAAAAGACTGCGTCATATCGAGTGACAATGCCCCAAATGCAAACAAGTCTCGTCCAATCCCTATCGCTGCGGTTTGGTAATCCCCATTCAGTTGCGTCCCCCCATACAGTGACCACGCATTGGATAACCCATAAGACAACTCGCCGCTGATCACCGGCTTACCAGTTAGGCGATGACCGTCATAGCGCGTTTTACCCGCCACTAACTTATAAATAATGCGCCCCGGGCGGGTTAAATAAGGCAGTGAGGCGGTGTTGAGACTAAATGTTTTCTCTTCGCCATTTTCTTCACGCACAGTGACATCGAGCACCCCTCGTACGCCGCTGTCCAAGGTCTGAATGCGAAACGGCCCCGGGGGCACCGTGGTTTCTAAGATCACGCGGTCTTGGCTACGCACAATCACCGTGGCATTCGTGTTCGCCACGCCAATAATTTCCGGCGCGTACCCCACCAATTTAGGCGGTAACATGCGGTCGTCACTTTCGAGGGCGATACCACTGTATTGCCATGACTCAAACACATCAGAATAGAAGTAGTTTTCCCCAATGGTCAAAATAGAGGCTAATTTCTTCAAGGAGGTAAACGTATACAGCCGGCTAAAATCAAAACGGTGGGTTTCTTGGGGGTTGCTGCCACCGTGCTGTTTTTGGTAGTTCGCGTTATAGTCACCACGAAAACGCCAAGCACCGAGGTTAAGACCTGTTGTACCATTGGTGGATAAATAGACCCGTTTACTCCCGCGACTTTCTTCGATGACAGACGCATTGGCGCTATAATCCACAAAGGCACCATTCACCCCCTCTTCCCATAACGCCGGGGGTGTCCAGTTTGGATCACGGTATTCCATCCATAACTGGGGAATGGTGATTTTCAGTGAGAGTGTGGACAATTCAACCGTCGATTTCACCCCAGTTAACGCGGAAAAATCAAGACACTGCCCCGCCTCGGAAAGGGTGACTTTTTGTTTTGCCGAATCTTTCAGGCCAATCAGATCCAGTAAGTTCGCCGGTATGCAAATGGCATGTTGTGCTAAGACCGTGATATCACGAGGCGCCCCTAAGCGCTGGCCGTTAACAAACACGGTTAACACATAGTCTCCGGGAGGCACATAACCCGCAACGGAAAATTGGCTCATATCGACGTTTTGCATATCTTCCGCATCCAATACGTCAGTATTGAACTCTGTTGCAGACACCGTGCATGCACTGACGCTCACCGCCAATAAAACGGCCTGCCTGACTTTGCTAAGTTTGAACATCATGCTCTGTACCATCCCAAAGACAGCAAGAATGCCTCCTCAATGTCATCATTGAAGACGTGCTTCTGTGCTTTATTGATAATCGATAAAAAAACGAACCAGCCCGTGATAACGTCCTGCTTGTAGCGGCTTTCCTGTCAGCTCGAGCCGTAAAAAATAGCGCAAAAAGAGGGTTTGCCCCGATTGACCTTGCCGTAACACACTGTCAAACAAAGGATAGGTTTCCCCAGGGATCACGATATTTTTCGTGTTATCCAGCACGGATACGCCCAACCCCTGAGAAGGCCCTTGCAAGGCAAATGCGTCGATATTATCGGCCCCTTGCCCGTCAAAACGTATTGTCCATGTTTTACTGTCAAGGGTGCTGTACACACTGCCACAATCACGAAGCTCAATGTCAAAAGGGCGTGTTTGTTGTTCACGCGCCACGGCGGTTGAGAGCATCGTCAACGTTAACGACGAAAAATCGACCGTTTGGTCGCGATTTGACATCACAATCGAGCATGGTGTTGAGATCACACTGCCAACCAGTTGAGTGACACCTTCATGGCGCATGCCCACCTCGTTGGCGCCAAAAGCCGATGTGCCCCCCAAAATCAGCGAAAAGAGGATCCCTGTTGTTTGCAAACTCACGCGTTGATAAACAGCCACCCGTTTCTCCCTTGCAGACAGTAAAAAAATCCACCTGTGTTATGACTGTTAACAAACAAATACTGTTTGACGGCAGTCGTTAGAGGTTGTTAACTCCATGAAGAAAATCAATTTATTGACTTTCGATTGAGAAGACGAAGAGGGCGAGATTGCACTTTACCCCTCTTCGTGAGCCCCTTGGCCGCCAGCGTTCACTGACGGTCAATGTATCGACTTACTGGTACGTGATACGGAAGTTAGAGATGGCGCTGAATCGCCCTTCCGCAACATCTTTAGTGGTATCAACCGCTTTCGCCAATGCTTTAAAAATTAAAGTATTTTCACCATTTGTGTTGGCAATACGAGGGAGAACGTCTGTGGCTTTACCGAACTCAAAACCATCAATCAAAATACCGAGGTTGTTCGAATTCCCCGCGGAAGTTGCCAGCAGCGTGTTGCCTTTATCTGCATAGCTTTGGCCAGTAAACACGAGTTCCATTGATTTCACCGCAACAGGGTTACCTTCAGTATCTTTACCAAAGTTAGCAAAGTCACAGCCAGTGAATTTGATCTCGAACTCTGCTTCCGCAGGCTTACCACTTTCCAACGCTTTACGAGACAGCTGACCGAAATCAACGGTTTGTTTCAGAGAAGACTGCTCGATATTACAAGGCGTGTTCACAACTGTACCCACAAAGTTAATCGTTCCGGTGTTATCCGCCATTGCGCTAAATGACACAACAGACGCCGCAAATACAGTTGCAACTGCTAATTTTGTTAATTTCATTTATTTTTCCTTTCTAGTAAAAAGACAATAGAAACCAGTCACCACACATAAATTGAAGAGTGTTAATTTCATTTTTTGTTGATAAAGCAAAGGTTACATCATTAATAAAAACATCGTCCCTGCTGCTACCTATCCCTTATCCATATCTAAGAGACAAATAGTTCCTTATAGGCTAAGGCTAACCCATATAATTTATTTATATATAATCTTAAAATAGAATTAATTAATTTGACATTTTGCCGTCATAGTTAACCATGACTGAACAGAATAAATTCTGTCAGATTTCCCCGAAAATGTTGAGCATAGTATCCGGAATTAAAATATTAATTACTGATTTCATCGACTTAAAATAGGAGAAACATCTAACATTTAATTATTAACATTCCGTGAAATAATTACACTAACTTATTTTATTTAAACAATCTCAATATTTATATTTAATGAATTTTTATTGCCATATTAAATTTAGTTTCTCAAATAAAAATTCATAAAATAAAACTATTATTTTGATATTTTTGAAATAATAAATTGATGGCGAATATAGAACCAACCCCATTTAGAGTAAATACGTTTTTAACGATAAGTCTCCATATTTCGATAGGTGATAACTATTAAATATTTGTTATTAATGGCATCGACATAACCAAATATTAATTTGGTTCCTATATATCAATGGATTACAATAAATCATGATAATCAAAATCATATAAATCTCCAAACAATGTCTTATTCTTAATGAGAGTATGTTGATTTTATTTAACGCTATTTTCATTTTGTTACATATTTAATTATTTTGATATTTTTATAAGAGATATAGCTTTATTTTTTTCAATAATAAAACAAAAAACCTCAATATTGCTTATTTTTTGGCGCCATTAAAAAATAGAAAAAATACTCATAAACTTAGACACACTCTAAGAACACCCATAATAAACATAGGTGTAACCCATTAAATACAATATAACCCACCTTAATTACTCATTAAATGCGTTATCACTTTTCGCTATTAAATTTATTTAATGATAATTTATTGTTTTTTAACAGTGAAATAAAAATATTACTCATCATCGCATATCAGCGCTCTTTAAATGCCAACAATACCCTTATCAAAGCCCTATCCTCAAAATCTTCACCGACTCAAATCCTCCATCGACAATACGACTAATCGATTATCAACTGGATATTAATATCCAGAGCCACGCCTATGCTCTGATAATGGTCAACAAAATAATTTGGCCCGCAGTTTTGGTGGCCACTTTGCCTGTATAACCCGCCAAATCTTGTCAGACATGCGCTAGCTCTTGAACGGCAAAAAGTGGGAAATATGGCTTCTTCCGTGGGAAAGAGCAGAAGCCAGTTCAGGGGGAGCGTGATATTCCATGCATCCAATGATGATGGCATAGGAGAGTCTCATTTAAGTTGCCAATTGCAGTAATGACACAACTTAGGTCACCGTTCGATATATCTCGCTGTTGGAAAGAACCATTTGTTCGAAAACCTATCACGTGCTCAAGGTTGCCATCATCCTAAATAATTAGGGGCGTTTTTATTTTTCATCTTCTCCGCTTTTGATATTCATACAATTTATTTTTTTCCTTGTTGTGGATCAAATTATCGATAGCTAAAAAAGAGCAATAAACTATATATTGTGCTTTAATTACACAATCAAACACTACATATAGTATTTATTCACAGTTTTATCCACATTCCCTTCGCACATGCAGCGGAAACTTATCGCTAGGTTTAAGGTTGTGGATAACTCAACAAGGAGCATTTCAGTGAAAACGGTTGTGATTAAACGAGATGGTTGCCAAGTGAACTTTGACTTCCAAAGAATTCAAGAGGCAATAAAACGTGCATCAGCGGCTGTGAATATTCAGGATGATGACTATTGCCTTCAAGTTGCTACAACGGTCACAGAGCAACTTGGCAACCGTGAAAAAGTCGATATTCGAGAGATCCAAGATGCTGTTGAAAATCAACTAATGTCAGGCCCTTATAAAGACCTCGCTCGAGCCTATATTGAATATCGCCATGATAGGGATAGTGCTCGCGAAAAACGCAGCCAGCTTACCCATGATATTCGCGGCCTTATCGAACAAAGCAACGTTTCACTGCTTAATGAAAATGCCAATAAAGACAGTAAAGTGATCCCGACTCAGCGTGATTTACTTGCTGGTATTGTGGCTAAGCACTATGCCAAACAGCATATTTTGCCTCGTGATGTCGTTATCGCTCATGAACGAGGAGAAATACACTATCACGACCTTGATTATGCCCCCTTTTTCCCGATGTTTAACTGTATGTTGATCGATCTTGAAGGCATGCTTACGCAAGGGTTTAAAATGGGCAATGCAGAGATCGAACCACCAAAATCAATTTCAACAGCAACCGCTGTGACTGCACAAATCATTGCGCAAGTTGCTAGCCATATTTATGGTGGTACGACGATTAATCGCATCGATGAAATTCTGGCTCCTTATGTACGCATCAGCTATGAAAAACATCTTAAAACGGCTGAAACGTGGGGGATCAATGATGCTCAAGGTTATGCTGACTGCCAAACAGAAAAAGAGTGCTATGATGCTTTCCAATCCCTAGAATATGAAGTCAATACATTGCATACCGCGAATGGGCAAACCCCCTTTGTCACCTTTGGTTTTGGTCTTGGCACCTCGAAAGAAGCGCGCTTAATCCAACAATCCATCTTGAAAAATCGTATTGCAGGTTTAGGCAAAAATCGTAAAACAGCCGTATTCCCTAAGTTGGTCTTTGCCATTAAAAAAGGATTAAACCACCAATTTGGTGATCCTAACTATGATATCAAACAGTTAGCCCTTGAATGTGCTAGCAAGCGCATGTACCCCGATATCCTTAATTATGACCAAGTTGTTAAAGTGACCGGATCGTTTAAAACACCCATGGGCTGCCGTAGCTTCTTAGGGGTCTACGAAGAAGCGGGGCAACAAATTCATGATGGTCGCAATAATTTAGGGGTGATCAGCCTTAATTTGCCTCGCATTGCCATTGAAGCACAAGGCAATGAAGACGCATTTTGGCAACTGTTAGAAGCACGTTTATCTATTGCTAAAAAAGCCCTTATGACACGGATCGCACGCCTTGAAAACGTCAAAGCACGTGTCGCGCCAATTCTCTATATGGAGGGGGCTTGCGGTGTAAGATTAGCCGCTGATGATAGCGTTGCAGAAATCTTTAAAAAGGGTCGAGCCTCAATTTCGCTCGGCTATATCGGACTACATGAGACCATCAATGCACTATTTGGTACGCAAAACCATGTTTACGACAGTGAGCACTTAAGGGAAAAAGCCATCGCGATTGTTAACCGCCTACGCCAAGCAACAGATGAGTGGAAAGCAGAAACTGGCTATGGTTTTAGCCTGTACAGTACACCTAGTGAAAACTTATGTGATCGTTTTTGCCGCCTTGATACTGCTGAATTTGGCGTAATAGCTGGTGTGACAGACAAAGGCTACTACACAAATAGCTTCCATCTTGATGTTGAAAAACGCGTGAACCCATACGACAAAATAGACTTTGAACAGCCTTACCCTGCCATCGCAAATGGGGGCTTTATCTGCTATGGCGAGTATCCTAATTTGCAGCATAACCTCAAAGCGCTCGAAGATGTTTGGGATTACAGTTATGAGCATGTTCCATATTATGGAACAAATACGCCCATAGACGAATGTTATGAGTGTGGATTTACGGGTGAGTTTAACTGTACCAGTAAAGGCTTTGTTTGCCCTCGTTGTGGTAACCATGATACTAACCGTGTCTCAGTGATCCGCCGAGTATGTGGTTACCTTGGCAGCCCTGATGCACGCCCATTTAATGCAGGCAAGCAAGAAGAAGTGAAGCGACGTATCAAACACCTAGGTAATGGGCAGTTAGGTTAATAGTATGAATTATCATCAATATTACCCTGTTGATGTCGTGAATGGTCCGGGCACGCGTTGCACACTGTTCGTCTCAGGATGTGTTCATCAGTGCCGAGGATGTTATAACCAAAGCACATGGCGCCTCGATTCGGGTATTCCATTCACTCAGGAAATGGAAGATAGGATCATTCAAGACTTACAAGATACCCGTATCCGTCGGCAAGGTTTATCCCTTTCCGGCGGGGATCCACTACATCCCGCTAACTTATCAGCGATCTTTCAGTTGGTTAAACGTGTAAAAACCGTTTGTCCAGATAAAGACATTTGGCTATGGACAGGCTATCAATTTGCCGAACTGACCGCCGAGCAACATAAGGTGGTGAGTTTGATCAATGTACTGGTTGATGGGAAATTTGTAAAAGCGCTGCATGACCCCGCGTTACTTTGGCGAGGAAGCAGTAATCAAGTGATCCATAAATTACGCTAGCGATTTCTAGACCAATAGAGCTTGCTGCCAAAACCCAATTTATTATTGACCATTTTGACTTCTTGTAACTGCAAACGCCATACAGGCAGTTTTGCCGTCAATGCCACAGGGAAGCGACGACAATAAAATTGATGGGCTTGCTGTCGTAAGCTTCCATCCAGCGCTATCACTTGCCCAATAAATTGTAGCCCTTGGATTTGGCTAACCACTTTCGTTTGGGCAGAGACAGTCCCTGCGACGTGAGGATTTTCAGTCATCAGTTGACCATGGCGTGAAGCAGGATCGGTCATAAAGAATAAACTCATCGACTTAGCATCAAATGCATAATAACAACTGGCAGGCCAGATATCATTGCCGTGGCAAGTAAATAGAGAAAAGACGTGTTGGCGAGAAAAGTAACGTTGGATATGTTGTAAGGCGTGTTCATCATTCATAGCAAAAGCCCATATTGACCGTTCAGAACACGCTCTTTGAATATGTACATCCTATCGCTGAGCGTGCTTAAGCTGTTCTGAACGTTTGGTATTACATTTGCTAGGTACTATAAATTATTTATAGATTGCAGCAACACCATTCATTGAGTTTTCACCGCCAGCTGAGATAACACGGAATGAAGTTGCACCAGCTTCATCAGCTTTTTTGGCTAACTTTTCAGTCAGGTCATTAACACTAACAGCACCTGATACAGAAACATAACCCGCAGCTGGTTGGCTAGAATGTTGAACTTCTTCAGCAGCCATTGAACCAAATGAAATAGCACTTAAAGCCAAAGTTGCAGCGACTAATGTTGATTTTTTCATAATGTTTTCCTCATTGTATATTCATTTTTATCAGGGATTTTTGTTCTCCCCCTGTGATATGGATCATATTATGCTCTTTTAGTTACGATGAAAATTAGCTAATTTTGCTGTTATAGTTCAAATATTTTGAATCAAAACCACGCTTTAGGTTACAAATTTATGACTTTAATGTGTCATTTTTTATTTATAATTTAATAAGTTATGGCTATCCTTGTTCGCGAGATTTTTAGTCTATTTATGAATTATTTCCCCTTAAATTTCAGCACAGAAAGTCAAAAATAGGGCAACAAAATAAAATGTCTACGCAGAAAAACTGGTACATTTACCTAATTAGAGAGAAAAATAACAGGTTATATTGTGGGATCACCACAGATGTCTCGCGCCGCTTTACCCAACATAAAGAGGGAAAAGGCGCAAAAGCGTTGAAGGGGAAAATGCCGCTCACGCTAGTATTTGATTGTTTAGCCGGGGATCGCGCTACCGCATCAAGATTGGAATATCAGATAAAACAACTGAGTAAAGCCGCCAAAGAAAGGCTGGTTATTGACCAGCCCATTAATATCTTTGATTACTTAATGCATCAGAATACATCAAAGTGTGAAGAGTAAGTCACCTGCCCTTTGTGATCACTCAAGCTGCCATTTTCTAGCCCGCAAATCAGAAAATGCTCTTGCAATTCAGGCCACTGGCTGAAAACTTCATATTTTGAGGCAGGTTCAAAGCCAAAACGGCGGTAATAGTTGCTATCTCCTAATACCACAACCGCACCATAGCCAAACTCATTAAGACTATCTAGCCCTTCATAAATAAGTTGCCCACCAATGCCTTGTTTTTGGTGCGCTTTACTCACTGCAAGCGGTGCAAGGCCAACCCATTGAACGTCTTCATTGTTGACATCGACAGGTGTAAAGCCGACATAACCGATCACTTCGCCGTTGTCATTCGTGGCAACAACACCCAGAGTCAATAAGCCGTCTTCTCGTAGCTTTTGTACCAGATCGGCTTCTGCTTCCGTCGGGAAAGTGTCACGCAGTAACTTATCGATCCCCATAGCATCGACAGGAATTTCAACACGAATTAGCATGAGGCAACCACGGAGCCTTTATGCTCTGTGTCCTCATTTTGTTGAGTCGTTTTAATCAAGTCGGCCAATTGTAGTAATGCAAAACGCAGGGGTGTCGGCATATTGTCTAGCTCAAAAGCATCCATAAGGTTTTTTACATACAGCCCTAATTCGGTGTCACCTTCAATGACCAAACGGCGCTGAAAAAACAGCGTATCAGGATCTTCTTTACGCGCCGCGATAAGGATCAGGTCATTGGCTGTAGCACAGACACTGACATCGGCTTGCTCTTGATTACGCACAATTAACATGCCATTTTGCAAACTAATGAACCAGACTAAATCAAGGTCACTGACTTCAACTTTCAGCCATTTACCTTCGAGAAAATCCAATTCCCCTTCTTTGACCGATTCACGAAACTGCCAGCTCAGTAACTGCTCAAGTACTTGACGCTGCACTGCAAATGGGGTCACTTTTAAAGGTAACTTCAATAATGAAGGCCCTTTTGAAATAAGTTGAGAACGAATTTTAGCTAACACAGCACTGACTCCCGTATCAATTGCCTGCCCGTTAAATACACACCCCAGCATCAGCTACGGCCTCTCGGTAGCAAATCAGTATTAGAACAGGCATTTATATCGACATACTCAATAATAGAATAGTCCTATCATGCCAGAGAAAATAAGTACTCACTTGATCCTATATCAAGGTTTACACTTCTCGCCAGCATTTATTTTTTATTATGCCAAAAAGCTCATGGAGTCATGACCTCATAAGCCACAAAAACAGATAGCCAACAGCCAATTCAATGCCTTAAATCAAAATTTACATCGCATGAGTTGACTAGAATGCTAAGTTGTCGAAAATTTAAACTGGAACAGATACCATGGAATTACTCTGCCCAGCAGGCAACTTACCGGCCCTTAAAGCCGCTGTCGATAACGGTGCCGATGCGGTTTATATTGGCTTGAAAAATGATACTAACGCACGCCATTTTGCTGGACTCAACTTTACTGAAAAAAAATTGCAAGAAGCAGAGCGCTACATACATCAACATCAGCGTAAACTTCATATTGCTATCAATACATTTGCTCACCCAGATGGCTTTCAACGTTGGAAAGATTCGGTCGATCTTGCGGCTTCGCTAGGGGCTGATGCCCTGATCCTTGCCGATCTCGCGATGCTTGAGTATGCTGCACACCGATACCCTCATATTGAACGTCATGTCTCCGTTCAAGCTTCAGCAACCAACACCGAAGCGATTCGCTTTTATGCCCGCAATTTTAATGTTCATCGGATTGTACTGCCTCGGGTTCTATCTATTCATCAAGTCAAACAACTCGCTAAAAGTAGCCCTGTCCCCTTAGAAGTCTTTGCTTTTGGTAGCCTATGTATTATGGCGGAAGGACGCTGCTATCTCTCTTCCTATTTAACGGGTGAATCCCCCAATACTGTTGGGGCATGCTCGCCCGCGCGTTTCGTTCGTTGGCAACAAACGCCTCATGGCATGGAGTCACGTTTAAATGAAGTGCTTATTGATCGCTACCAAAGTCATGAAAATGCAGGTTACCCCACTCTCTGTAAAGGGCGTTATTTGGTGGATGACCATCGATATCATGTACTCGAAGAGCCAACTAGCCTCAATACCATCGAATTACTACCAGACCTAATGGCGGCGAATATCGCCTCGGTCAAAATTGAAGGCCGCCAGCGCAGCCCTGCTTACGTCACCGAAGTGACACGCATCTGGCGAAAAGCTATCGATACATATCATGCAAACCCAGAGCAATTTATTGCAGATCCACAATGGATAAAAGTACTGGGTGGGCTTTCTGAAGGCAGCCAAACCACATTAGGCGCTTATCATCGTAAATGGCAATAATAAGGAATAGATGATGAAGTATGCATTAGGGTCAGTTCTTTATTACTGGCCTAAACAAGAGCTATATGATTTTTATCAGCAAGCAGCACAAAGTGAAGCCGATATTATTTATCTTGGTGAGACGGTTTGTAGCAAGCGCCGTGAAATGAAACCGGCTGATTGGATTGAATTAGCAAAAACGCTAGCGCTAAGTGGCAAGCAGATTATCTTAAGTACATTAGCGCTATTGCAGGCACCTTCCGAACTTAAAGAAATAAGTAAACTCGTTGATAATGGCGATTTTTTGGTTGAAGCCCATGACTTTGGTGTCGTCAATATGCTCACTGAGCGCCATCTTCCTTTTATTGCTGGTCATGGTTTGAATTGTTATAACGCACAGACCCTCAATATATTATTACGCCAAGGCATGCAGCGTTGGTGTATGCCTGTAGAGCTTTCTCGTGACTGGTTGATCAATTTACTCAATCAATGCGATGAATTGGGGATACGTGGCAAATTTGAAGTAGAAGTGATGAGTTATGGTCATTTACCGCTGGCCTACTCTGCTCGCTGTTTTACTGCCCGTTCAGAAAATCGTGCCAAAGATGATTGTGAAACTTGCTGCATTCACTATCCTCAGGGGCGAAAGGTGTTCTCTCAAGAACAACAGCAAGTGTTTACTCTCAACGGGTTACAGACACAAAGTGGCTATTGCTACAACCTAGGTAATGAGCAAACATCTATGATTGATTTGGTTGATATTGTACGTATTTCGCCGGAGAA
The DNA here is from genome assembly GCF_028477805.1 of Providencia sp. PROV268. Taxonomy (NCBI): domain Bacteria; kingdom Pseudomonadati; phylum Pseudomonadota; class Gammaproteobacteria; order Enterobacterales; family Morganellaceae; genus Providencia; species Providencia sp. PROV268. The sequence goes on along the minus strand of NZ_JAMPLW010000002.1, from coordinate 156,610 downwards.
CATTGAGTCTCTAGACATATTGGCGCAATTTAAAGCGAATCAAACCGGAGAAGCGCCACTGGTCATCAATGACAAGAGTTGTAATGGTTATTGGAGGCAAGTGGCAGGATTAGAAATGCTGCCTTAGCCGCAATATCAATCAGCGCCATTGGATAAAAAGCGGGAGCAAACACCAGCTTCCCGCTGTGTATTCATTCTAAAGCATCTCATTGATTTTATTTTTGAAAAATGAATAAATTGCACGGTTCACAGCATTACCTCACACTCACTCATTCATAATATAGTGAGGAACAAACCTAGAAGTATCTTTTGTGATTAAAGAGTTATCTTCACGTATACCGATCCCTGCTGGGGCATCCCCCACCACCCAGCTCCCAATTAAAGTGTAGTCATTACCGAATTTAGGCAAAAAAGCACTCGCCTGATAAATTCTAGGCTCATGAGCATACATCCCTAATTCTTGCGTGATCACTTCTTGCTCATTATTAAAAAATAATGAAACATTAGCGCCTTCCCGTGAAAATAATGGCTTTGTCGTAAACCCTTGCCACGCTTTCCCCATATCCTGTTTTAATTTTCCCACAATATCGCTCTGCTCATCCGCAAAATAGGCAGGAAGTAAGTTAGGGTGATTAGGAAAAAAACGCCATAATAACGGTAATAGTCCTTTATTACTTAAAATGGATTTCCATAAAGGTTCTACCCATTCTGTTCGTTCACTACGTAGTACTGGACCATAATCATCTTGGAACATCCATTCATATGGATATAATTTAAAGCCTTGGTGAATAATTTGATCTTGTAAATCCGTAAAAACACCACCTAAGCCTAATCCGATGTCCTCCACATAAATAAATTGTGTCTGTAGCCCTGCTTGACGCGCACAATCTTCCAAATATAAAACAGTTCCTCTATCTTCAATGGAGCCTTCACAGCAACAAAAATAAAAAGGGTGCTCATTGCGCCACAATAAAAAACGCTGGATAAGCTTTTCCTGTATCGAATTAAATTGATCGGCATTTGCAGGAAGCATACCTCTATCTGTCATGTCAGATAACCATTGCCATTGAAAAAATGCCGATTCATAAAGTGATGTCGGGGTATCTGCATTATATTCCAGCAACTTTGCAGGCTGATATCCATTCCATGAAAAATCCATTCGCCCATACAGTGATGATTTATTATTTCGCCAACTATTTGCAATCGCATCCCAATATAATTCAGGTATGGCTAATGCTTCTAAAATACGTTCATCATTGATAGCAGAATTGACTACTTCTAAGCACATTTGGTGCAACTCTTCGGTTGGGTCTTCGATGCCAGATTCAATTTGCGCTAATGTAAAACAATAAGCATGCGATTCATCCCAATAAATTTCATTGTCGATAATATGGAAGTCAAAACCATAATCTTGCGTAATTCGCACTAAATCTTCGCGTGGCTTTACAGGTATTCGTAACATAATTAACCACCTCTACTCCCCGATTTATGCCCAAAGCCCCCTCTTGATGTTGTTTTAGTCGAATTATTACTATATTTCGCAGGCTTTAGCCTATTCGAACCATCAGCAACCCATTTATCGGATGAACCTAGCTCATGATAAATATTCGGTTCATTTTTAGCGCGATAAAATGGACGAACTCGTGAAAAATAGTAATGAGAGCCTGAGTAAGAGCTGGTTGTATGACTACTACTTGCTGGCTGCGGAAATTCATTAAGCGCAAAACCAGCCAATTTGGGGCCATAAACATCACGCTGTATGCTATCGCAATATTCTGGCTTTGATTGTAATAAGCATTGCTGATATTCTCTTATATTAAGGGCACGATGAACTAAAACACAGTTATCTTTCCCATAATGATATTCACAATCAACTAATCGATTGTAAATCGCCATGCTTCTATTCAATTCTTGTTGTGCTTCTTCTTGTTTTTGTTTACAAAAAGAGTTGGTATAACCTGCAAGCTCACAATCATTAAGCCCCTTGAAAATCGTTATTTTGGGTGTTGGTGATTCGTCACTGCAACTGCGTAACCCCAAAAAAACGGCTCCTCCCATAATTGCCAACGTAAGTATATTAGCGCCTTTGCGTGGTTCATCTTTTACATCAAGGCCAATACGCTTTAATTCAGGCCCCTCTTGAGCCTTATTATACTTACGCTGTTTTCTTTTGATTTTATTTTTATTTTTCATAGAACATCATTATTCATTAATAGCTCATGCTTACTGCATTCAAAATACCAAATCCAAGTGATGTTCCACCTAAAAAGAGGCCTGCGGATATATTATTTTGCTCTATTTTTTCACTGATTTTTGGCATATAGATTTTTGTTGCGCCAAGAACAAGCAATTGAACTAATAATGCAATAACACCCCATATTATACAGTCAAGAATACTAATAGAATGAGAAATCGCACTCGATAACGGAGTGATATAACCTAGCATCGCACCAATAAATGCAAGGCCAGCGGCGGTATTATTCTGTTTAATTAATACCCATTCATTATGACGCGATATACGTGTATAAATAAAGAGGAATGCAAGTACCATAACAGCACCAATTGCAAAATAACTAATAAAGGAGAGTAGAGCAGAAAGTATAGCTGTAAAATCCATGAAATTATATTTCCGTGAAAAAGGAATAAATGTAGCTTAACCTTTTTCAAAAATAAAGAGATTATAAATAATTCAGTGCATTTTACTTTTATCTAGAGACTATGATCTAATGATTCATTTTTTACTGAGCATGATAGAGTAGTAGTATCAAATAAGTCGCTTTATTAATAATAGAATAACTGCATGAGGTCTAAACGATTAATTGATGATGACAATCCTGTCACGAATAAACCAATAATGGATTTTTCTTATCTAATGTTAAAAACACTTATATTTAAGTAAGAATACCAAACAGATAAAGATAATAATATTGAGAGCAAAATGATTAGTGGTGTTGCAGCTGGCTACCACCAACTGCAATCGTTTTTTATTTTCTGACAATCAAACACGCCAGAAGAATAATATTAATTATGATGTTGTTTACGCCAACGATGAATAATATGAGAAATCTGACGTAATTCACCATCACGCAACATGCCAATTAAGACACCAATTACAGTATAAATCACACCGAGCACTAACATCATCACAATATCCATCAAGACGCCACTAAAAGGTAGCCCCATTTGATTGATACCCGCCATGGCACTCGTTGCCCATGTTGATGGTAAAGCCGAAGCAATCATTCGTACCCATTCAGGCATGGCTTGTAAGGGCCATATCGTACCGGACATGTAAAAGACAGGTGTTGTAATAAACGCTAATGTCAGATAAATCATCTCGACACTACGCAAACACTCAGTGACCAACTTCCCTAACCCAATTACGGCAAGCAAGAAGGGAAAAGTGAGCATCCACAATTGATACAATGGCGCCTCTTGACGATAGCCTAAGATCCACGGCCATAATGCAAAAAAGACGGTCGATAAAAATAGCCAGATCGGGATCAAGGCCGATAGCGCCCCCAAATACACCGCTAATGGTGGTTTACCTTTCGGTGTACCGCGGATAGCAATACTCACGCGAACACAAGCAATCAGCAAGGAGTGTTGTAGCAACATCACTAACAACCCAGGAAACACAATCGCGGCAAAGCTTACACCCGGGTTATATAACGGCTCTGTTAAACTACGTATTGGCGTAATAATGACGTTCGCTTGCTCTTGACTAAATCCTGAGTTGATGAGTAATTGGGTGTTATAGCTATTTAATAACGTTTGATACGCACTCATTAGCTCTTGCTGGATCTGACCACTTGCTAAACGGTTTGTCGCATCACCATAAACGGGGATAGTGATATTTTTCCCATTTAGCAGGAATTTTTCAAAGTCTGTCGGGATAATAATAATGGCAAAAAGCTGCCGATTAATCATATCCTTACGAGCTTGTTCCAAATTGTCATAGCTGTGTAATTTAACTTTAGGCGCCGCATCCAAATCGCGGATAAGTGCCCGACTTGCCACACTATGATCCTGATCGATGACTGCAACAGGCAGATCCCACAAGACGGGTTTCGCATACACCAAACTCATCACACACAGTGAAACGATCAATAATAACCACATTGGCTTATCTAACATGCCAATCAGCACCTTACGGAAAGTCGCAAAATACATTTGCATTACAGCTCCCCTCCTTGTGCCGCAATACGTTTCGGCAAGCGCTTACGGATCAAAAATGCCGTCACTATTGGATAAATCAGCAAAAATAGACACACTTCCACAATACGTTTAAATGAGATCTCACGTAGGAAAATATCAAACATCGCATTGAGTGTATGAGTTAATGGCTCGATATTGGAAATAATCTGCGCAGGTAAAATCATGGATAATTCCGGTACAGCCATACCGGAGAAAGCGAGTGCAATACTCACTAGCATCCCTATCAAGCTGTAAGCCATAATCGCACTTGAAGTAAAGCTAAATAGCAGTAGCCCAATACTTTGTGCCGCTATTACATAGAAAAAGCCCACCATTATCATATAGAGGGGATTCCCCACAACCTTAGCATCAAAAATACTGACCAAAGCCGCAAGTTCAACCACTAACAGTGTCGTAAAAAATAGCGTATAAGGAGCCATTTTCCCTAAGACCGCCATACCGAAAGGCTTCACGCTTTGTAAGATAGAACTACGTGATAATGTGTAAATCGTACAGGTCACCACAAACAGTTGTAGCATATGAATGGTAGCCGCAAATTGCTGATAATAAATATAACTACCACTAGGGTTAAATAAACTGTCATAAGAGAGGGTCACTTGAGCGAGCGGTGGTAATGCTTTCCCCATCGAACCTGCCAACTGCGTTCGATATTTGGCATTTAGCTCAGCCACCAGCCCACTAAAGTCTTGGATTGCATAGCTCCCTGACGCATAAAACAGCGCGTTATAGTACATGCGTAGCTCAGGTTGACGCCCCCGTAATGCATCGGCCTCAAAATTAGTCGGCACGTACAGCAGCGCATAATCCTGTGCACTGGCTAATCGTTTTAACGATGTATTAAGATTATTATCAATCGCTTTAACGTCAGCATGGGGTCCAGCATTGAGATCCCGGATAATTTGTCGGGAAACGGGGCTTCTGTCATTATCCACCACCGAAACAGGCAAATCCATCAACGTTCCTTCTGAGAAGTTAGCACTAACTAACGTGAATAACATTAATGGAAACAACCAGCTTAACCAGTGAAAAACCGGACTACGAATAGCGGCTTGTGTTTCTCGACTGAATGCATGCTCAAAACCATGCCAAGCGAATTTTAATCTCATACTCGCGCCTTTTATTTATCCCAGCGCCATAGCACGCTCATTCCAGGCCTTAAGCCGTCAACAGGCTCTACTGGATACAAACGAACCTCAAAGGTTTTCAAGTCAAAATCCCCTGTTGCACGTGTTGCCCTTTTTGTTGCGTAATCCCCTTTTGGCGCAATATAACGCACCTCAGCTTCGATTTTTTTATCGCCTAATGCAGACACATCAAGCTGAACTCTATCGCCTTTTTTCACATCGACAAGAATGTCTTCACGTAAGTTATAGATAAAGTAAGACTGCGGTATACGCACCATGGTCAAAAGCGGGCTGCCCGCATTGAAAATTTCCCCTACTTCTGCGGGAATTGGACCGATTTCCCCATCCACTGGCGCTTTCACTTGTAAATCATCTAATTGGACTTGAAGCTCCGCGAGTTTTTGTTCAGCTTCATTCAGCGCCGCCTCATATTTTTGACGCAATTCAATGCGATCACCATTCTTAGCTTCTTCAAGCTGCGCTTTTGCCCCTTGAACTTGCTGAAAAGCAACTTCTTTCGCTTTACGCGCATTATCAAGCTCATTGGCTGAAACATAGCCTTTAGCCGATAAATTACTTAAGCGTTGGTATTCACGAGACGCATTTTGGTATTGTGAATTGGCTTGTGCCAATGAGGCTTGCAGGTGACGGATCGTCTCTTCGCGAGTGCCATGGAGCGATTGTGCTAACTGTGCCTTTGCTTGATCTCTTGCGGCTTTCAAGGCAGCGTATTGCGCTGTTAGCTCAGGGCTTTCTAAGGTCAATAATAACTGCCCCTTTTTAACATCATCCCCACGCTCAACATGACGCTCAATAACACGACCTTTAGCCTTAGATGTGACCATGACTTCGGGTGCATCAACTTCACCTTGTAATAGCAAAAATTGATTGTGAGAATGGAAAAGTGCCGCCGCCGCTATCAAAATCAGCATCAACAAAATCAGTGCTATTGTTCTTTTTTTCATTATTAGTAAAACCCTAAATAATCACGGAGGAAACTATGGCTATAAAATTATCGCAGTAATTGCCGATACAGCGTTAATAAATTTGTGCGCAAGGTCACAAATAGAAGGGGGATATATAATATTGAAGTGACTTGCCCCTTATGTCAAATAAAGAAAAGTTAACTTTGACCAAATCGCTATTATCAAATCAGCCGCTTACGTTACAATTGCCCTGTTAAGACGCCACCAACTGGAAACCTTTATGTACGAGTTTGATCTCATTCTGCTGCTACTACAGCAGATGTGCGTTTATTTGGTCATTGCATGGGCGCTCAGTAAAACCCCCCTTGTTATTCCATTATTAAAAGTGACCATTCGCTTACCCCATAAAGTGATGTGCTATCTCATTTTCTCGGTTTTCTGCATCATGGGAACCTATTTTGGGTTACACATTAACGACTCAATAGCAAATACACGCGCCATTGGCTCTGTCCTTGGTGGATTACTTGGTGGCCCCGCGGTTGGGTTTGCTGTTGGCTTCACGGGAGGATTACACCGTTACTCACTCGGCGGCATGACCGCCTTCAGTTGTATGGTCTCCACCATCGTGGAAGGGCTAATTGGTGGCTTAGTCCACCGCTACTATATGAAACGCGGTCAGATCAATAAAATATTTAATCCTCTCACCGCCAGTTGCGTTACCTTTGTGGCCGAAATTATTCAGATGCTGATCATCCTATTACTTGCCCGCCCTTTCGGCGAAGCACTGGAACTGGTCAAAAGTATTGCCGCCCCGATGGTCATTGCCAACACGATTGGTGCCGCGATGTTTATTCGGATTTTACTCGATCGCCGCGCTATCGTAGAAAAATACACAACCGCATTCTCCGCACAGGCCCTAAAAATAGCCCTCTGCACAGATGGTATTTTACGTAAAGGGTTCAATACCGATAACAGTATGAAAGTGGCTAAAATTATCTATCAAGAGCTAGAAATTGGTGCGGTCGCCATCACCGATAGAGAAAAAATATTAGCTTTTATTGGGATAGGAGCCGATCACCATTGCCCCGGAACCCCCATAGCTTCAGAACAATCGCGCCGAGCAATTGATAATAACGAGGTGGTGTATGCCGATGGTAATGAAACCCCCTATAAATGTTCGTTAAGCCCAACATGTAAGCTCGGCTCTGCACTGGTGATCCCACTTAGGGGAGAGAACGAACGCGTTATTGGTACAATTAAACTGTATGAGGCCAAAAACCGTTTATTTAGCTCTATCAACCGTACATTGGGTGAAGGCATTGCGAGTCTATTTTCGGCACAAATCCTTGCTGGGCAATATGAACGCAATAAACAATCATTACTACAATCCGAAGTGAAGCTACTTCACGCGCAAGTAAACCCTCACTTCTTATTTAATGTCCTCAATACGCTACAAGCCGTTATTCGCAGAGACAGCCAACAAGCGGGTCAGCTAGTACAATATATTTCCACCTTCTTTCGTAATAACCTTAAGCGTCCGGAACAAAATGCAACGCTTGGCGAAGAGTTAGAGCATGTAAATGCTTACTTACAAATTGAGAAAGCACGCTTTTGTGAGAAATTACAGATAGAGCTGGATATCCCTGAAGCATTAAGACAAGTAGAGTTACCTGCCTTTTCCCTACAACCGATCGTTGAAAATGCAATTAAACACGGCACCTCACAGTTATTAGACACTGGATATATTACAATTAGAAGTTATATACGCTGTGAACAGGTTTATATTGAGATAGAAGATAATGCAGGTCTTTATCAACCCACAGCTCAGAACGATGGATTAGGCATGAGCCTAGTTGATAAGCGTCTACGCCTAAAATATGGCGAACAATATGGCGTTAGCGTGGAATATGAACCTGAACAGTTTACGCGAGTGCAATTACGTCTGCCTTATAGGCTAACAGAATAAAATGATTAAATTTCTATGAATGTATTGATTGTTGATGATGAACCACTTGCGCGGGAAAATGTACGCTGTTTGTTGGAAGAGCATGATGATATTGAAATTATGGATGAGTGTGCCAATGCCATTGAGGCGATCAGTGTTATCCATAAAAAGAAGCCCGATGTCGTGTTTCTTGATATTCAGATGCCACGTATTACGGGTCTTGAAATGGTACGCATGCTCGACCCTGAAGATAGGCCTTATATTGTCTTTCTAACTGCATTTAATGAATTTGCCATACAGGCCTTTGAAGAACATGCTTTTGATTACTTATTAAAACCATTAGAGAGTGAAAGGCTAAATAAAACACTAACTCGTCTACGCCAAGGCAAGCAAAAACAAGATCTTGAGATCCTAAGTGACCATGAACCACTCAAATTTATTCCTTGTACTGGTCACAGTCGTATTTGGCTGATGAAGTTGGACGAAGTGCAGTATGTGACCTCGCGGATGAGTGGTGTTTATGTGATGAGCACGCAAGGTCAAGAGGGCTTCACCGAACTGACACTGAGAACGCTAGAGTTACGCACACCTTTGGTCCGTTGCCATCGCCAGTATTTGGTGAACATGACAGAATTAAGTGAGATTTTGTTTGGTGACAATGGGCAAGCAGAGCTCGTTTTAAGGTCGGGCGAACATATTCCTGTCAGCCGTCGTTACTTAAAACCACTAAAAGAAGCGCTGGGGATCATTTAATGTGCCATACTGACTCTAAATAATTTGCGTTGTCGCTAGGCGACAAGTCAACATACTGCAACTTGGCGGATAACGAGCTTATAAGGAGATCACACATGGCGGACTTCTATTTACAACTTCGCACTAACTCAATGACTTTAAAAAACCTAAAGACCCATGAGGAGTACACCGCCGAAGGGGAGTTCTCATCTTCTCGGTTAATTGTCGGAGATTTCTACGTCGCCCAAAGCCTCCTAATACAGCTTATTGATGCAATGAAACTCAGTATTCGCCTTCCTTTAACCCCTCATCACCGCATTGTTATACAAGCCTTAGAAAAAAATGAAGGTGGACTAAGCCCCGTTGAAGTCAGGTTATTAGAAGAAATTACCGTTACGGCGTTTAATCATAAACTGAAAAAAGTGATTGTCAGCCATGACGAATTACCAATACCACAAAGGCAAGCGGAAGAATTATTAGATAATAAATAGTGTTATTACCTGTCGTGTTAGAACAACATAAAAAAACCGCTCCATTAATTTGAAGCGGTTTTTTCACAATTTAAGTCGTGCTTCCTAAATAGAAACACTCGATAAATGTGTGTAATTAAGCATTATGGCTGGTGCTACGGCGGCGCGGAGCTGCCGAGTTGTGATCTTCATTACGACCACGTCCGTTACCACGATGGCCACCACGACGATTGCCACCCTCACGGTCGTTGCGACGCTCACCATTAAAGCCACCGTCACGGCGTGAACCACCACGACGCTCACGACGTTCAAACGGCTGTGCATCACCAATTAATTGCATTTGCATTGGTTTATTCAAAATGCGTGCACGGCTTAAGTGAGTTAACACTTCGGTTGGCATGCCTTTTGGTAGCTCAATCGTTGAGTGAGAGCCAAACAGCTTGATATTACCAATATAACGGCTGCTAATATCCGCTTCATTGGCAATCGCCCCTACAATGTGACGCACTTCTACGCCATCATCACGGCCGACTTCGATGCGATACATTTCCATATCGCCAACATCACGGCGCTCACGACGACCACTACGATCACCACGCTCTGCACGGTCAAAGCCATTGCCATTACGATCACGACGGCGATCATCACGGTCATTGAATTCACGACGTGGGCGACGCGGTGCATCTGGTGGCAGAATAAGTGCACGCTCACCTTGAGCCATTTTTAGCAACGCGGCGGCCAATGTTTCCATATCAACATCTTCTGACGGTGACAGTTTCTTTAACAGCGCGCGGTATTGGTCTAAGTCACTGCTTTCAAATTGCTGTTGGATTTTTTCAGCAAATTTCGCCTGACGACGTTCACTTAGCAATTGTGAATCTGGCAGTTCAACTTCAGGGATCGTTAGCTTCATGGTGCGTTCAACGTTACGCAGCAAACGACGCTCACGGTTCTCTACGAACAAGAGTGCACGGCCAGCACGCCCTGCACGGCCAGTACGACCGATACGGTGAACGTAAGACTCTGCATCCATTGGGATGTCATAGTTAACGACTAAGCTAATACGGTCAACATCAAGACCACGAGCAGCAACGTCAGTGGCGATCAAAATATCCAAACGACCGTCTTTTAAACGTTCTAGCGTTTGTTCACGTAACGCTTGGTTCATATCACCGTTCAATGCAGCACTGTTATAACCGTTGCGCTCAAGCGCTTCTGCCACTTCCAGCGTTGCATTCTTTGTACGAACAAAAATAATTGCTGCGTCAAAATCTTCGGCTTCTAAGAAACGAACCAGAGCCTCATTTTTGCGCATGCCGTAAACAGTCCAATAGCTTTGAGCAATATCTGGACGTGTTGTAATGCTAGCCTGAATACGAATTTCTTTAGGCTCTTTCATGAAACGGCGTGTTATACGACGAATTGGTTCTGGCATCGTCGCTGAAAACAGCGCTGTTTGATGCTCTGCTGGGATTTGGCTCATGATGTTTTCAACATCTTCAATAAAGCCCATACGCAGCATTTCATCAGCTTCATCCAGTACTAAGCCTTTCAATTTAGACAGGTCTAATGTACCGCGTTTCAGATGATCAAGCAGACGCCCAGGCGTTCCTACAACAACTTGTGGCCCTTGGCGCAAAGCACGCAATTGCACGTCGTAACGCTGGCCACCATATAGGGCCACCACGTTAACACGGCTCATGTGTTTAGAAAAATCGCCCATCGCTTCAGCAACCTGAACCGCCAACTCACGTGTTGGGGCTAGGACTAGAATTTGCGGAGCTTTTAAATCTGGATCAATGTTGTGCAGTAGCGGCAAACTAAAGGCTGCGGTTTTACCGCTCCCCGTCTGTGCCATACCCAACACATCATTACCGTCCATTAACAATGGAATACATTGTTTTTGGATCGGAGAAGGTTTTTCATATCCCAGGTCGTTTAGTGCAGTCAAAATAGACGCTGATAAACCTAAATCAGCGAAAGAGATATCAGTCTCGGTGGTCATGTAAAGGTGCCTCATACTTAATGGCGGCCAGTTTACATAACCGTGCGAAAATCATTTCGGTCATTTTCATTTAAAATGTGAACTGGCTCAAATTGTGTTATTAAACGAACAAATAGGCCGTCACCCCGAAGGATGATGACTCAAAAAATAGTGATGAAATGTTCGTCAGCTATTGCTGGCCCGATTCTAAAAGGTCGTCTTGTTCTTGGCCTAACAGCGCCAATTCCAACAATGCATAGCGGTGTTCAACAAAGCTATGAGCGTTGTTAGCCACCGTCAGTTTGAATAACGCAGTTGCGCTATCCTTATCCCCCAGACTTAGGTAATGCTTACCTAAATAGAAGTTAGTTTCACTGAGATGCTCAGCGAGCGAAGTGTTATCCGTAGAAGTTTCTTTCAAGCGCTCCATCAATGTGTTTTCACTGATTTTGCCAAGGTAAAACTCTACGATATTCCAGCCCCATAGCCCTTTCTCCGCACGGTCATAACGAGCTGCAAGATTATCTTGCGCCACTCGCGGGTCTATGTCTTTCTCAACGAGATAAAGCCATAGCGTGCGAAAAGGATCATTTGGATCTATCTGATAATACGCCAGCAGATCATCTTGCGCTAGTTTGTACCGACCACCGTAATATAATGCGATGCCGCGGTTCATACGCGCGAAAGTGTAAGTTGGATCAAGCTCTAATACAGAATCAAACGCTTCATAGGCGGCATCATAGTTGCCAGCCTGCGTAAAATATATTCCTAAAAAGTTAAAAATTTCAGGAATATCAGGGCGAATCGCTAACGCCGTTGAAAAATCATTGCGCGCTAACGCCCTCAAACCGAGACTATCATACAACACTCCGCGCTCATATAAAAGCTGAGCGTATTCGTCATCGGTTAAAGATCGGCTCGCAAGGATTTGTTCCATACGAGCCAATATTACTTCTTGTTGTAATGAAGGTTGCAGAGGAACAGCAAATACCTCGTTTTTACGCCAATCTTTACTGCTGCATCCAATGAGCACAAAAAAGATAAGCGCAGAGACCACACGAGTAAACGTGCTTAAGCCCCTAAACCGAAGACAGATACTATTCAGCATACTCCGCCCTTACATTACCACTATTTCAGCAAATTACGGCTATGCGCCCTAACTTATAGGGCGCTGCTTAGATTCAGCCTATTCTGCTGAGTCCTGCTGCTGTGCTGGAGTTTCTTCAGTCGCAACAGCTTCTTTCATGCTCAGGCGGATGCGGCCTTGACGGTCGATTTCCAACACCTTAACAGGAACTTCTTGACCCATTTGCAGATAGTCAGTCACTTTCTCAACACGCTTATCGGCGATTTGAGAAATATGCACTAAGCCTTCTTTACCACCACCGATAGCAACGAACGCACCAAAGTCAACGATACGAGTAACTTTACCTTGGTAAACACGGCCGACTTCGACTTCAGCAGTAATTTCTTCGATACGACGGATAGCTTCTTTTGCTTTCAAGCCATCAGTTGCAGCAATTTTCACTGTACCATCATCTTCAATTTCGATTGTAGTGCCAGTTTCTTCTGTCAGCGCACGGATAACCGAACCACCTTTACCGATAACATCTTTAATCTTATCTGGATTAATGCGGATAGTGTGAATACGTGGTGCAAATTCAGAAATATCATCACGAGGGCTGTTAATCGCTTGTTCCATTGTACCTAGGATGTGCAGACGAGCACCTTTTGCTTGGTTCAATGCAACTTGCATGATTTCGCGAGTAATACCTTCGATTTTAATATCCATTTGCAGTGCGCTGATACCATCACGGCTACCTGCGACTTTAAAGTCCATATCGCCTAAATGGTCTTCATCACCAAGGATGTCAGAAAGTACGACGAAATCATCGCCTTCTTTAACCAGACCCATAGCAATACCTGCAACCGCTGCTTTAATTGGTACACCTGCATCCATCAGTGCTAAAGAAGCACCACAAACCGACGCCATTGATGATGAACCGTTTGATTCAGTGATTTCAGATACAACACGAACAGTGTATGGGAAATCAGCATGATCAGGCATGACCGCCATCACACCGCGTTTCGCTAAACGACCATGACCAATTTCACGACGCTTAGGCGAACCAACCATACCTGTTTCACCAACAGAGTATGGAGGGAAGTTATAGTGGAACAAGAAGCGGTCAGTATATTCGCCCATTAACTGGTCAATAACCTGTGCATCACGTTCAGTACCCAGTGTTGCAGTGACTAATGCCTGAGTTTCACCACGGGTAAATAGCGCAGAACCGTGAGTACGTGGCAGAACGCTAGTGCGTACATCCAGCGCACGAACCATGTCTTTTTCACGACCATCAATACGTGGCTCACCACGAATGACACGGCTACGAACAACTTGTTTTTCTAGGTTCGCTAGAATGTCAGCAACTTCAGCTACGTCGACATTTTCATCTTCAGCCACGATTGCTGCTGTGACTTCTTCTTTGATCAGGTCAACTTGCTCATAACGCTCTTGTTTTTCAGTGATACGATAAGCATCACCCATACGGCTTTCAGCCAGCGCTGCAACTTTATCACGTAAAGCTTGGTTAACTGGCTCTGGTTGCCAATCCCATTTTTCTTTACCTGCTTCTTTAACTAACTCATTGATTTCTTGAATCACGATTTGTTGTTGATCATGACCAAAAACAACGGCACCCAGCATTTGCTCTTCGCTTAACAGATCCGCTTCTGACTCAACCATCAGAACTGCGCTTTCTGTTCCTGCTACCACTAAATCAAGGCGGCTTAATTTTAGCTCATCTGCTGTTGGGTTCAGAACATATTGGTCATTGATAAAACCAACACGTGCCGCACCAATTGGGCCATTAAAAGGAACACCAGACAACGCCAATGCAGCCGATGCACCGATCATAGCAACAATATCCGGGTTAACTTGTGGGTTAACAGAAACAACAGTTGCGATGATTTGGATTTCGTTCAGGAAACCTTCTGGGAACAGAGGGCGTAATGGGCGGTCAATAAGACGCGCGATCAGCGTTTCACCTTCACCAGGGCGGCCTTCACGACGGAAGAAACTGCCTGGAATACGACCAGCAGCATAAGAGCGCTCTTGGTAGTTAACGGTCAGAGGGAAGAAGTCTTGGCCTTCTTTAACTTTTTTCTGAGCAACCGCGGTCACGAAAACGGCTGTATCATCCATGTTTACCATAACAGCGGCAGTCGCTTGACGCGCTATCATGCCGGTTTCAATGGATACGGTATGTTGACCGTATTGAAATTTGCGTACGATAGGATTTAACAAAATAGTACCCTTTATTTTAGGCCACTCGACTCTCTCTCGTGGCATTGGCTTTCTCTTCCTAACTACAGCCTCGCGACTAATGAGAAGACAGATATTCAAATGATCAATTTTCTCATTAGCCGCGCGAATCGGTGTAGCTGAAGAGGCGTTAATAAAACAATTAATTACGAATCATAGCTTAGCATTTAAGTTAAGTATAATTCGAGTCTTACTTCAACTTTAAATATAACTTTTAGAAGAAAAGGGGCCATTAGGCCCCTTTCCACTGAAACTGACTCGATTAACGACGCAGACCCAGACGCTCGATAAGAGCGGTGTAACGCGCGATATCTTTGCTTTTCAGATAAGCTTGCAATCTACGACGCTGAGCAACCATACGCAGCAGACCACGACGGCTGTGGTGATCTTTTTTGTGCTCTGCAAAGTGGCTTTGCAGATGGTTGATTTGAGCGGTCAACAAAGCGATTTGCACTTCGCTTGAACCAGTGTCGTTAGCATCGCGGCCGAATTCAGCAACGATTTTTGCTTTAGCTTCAGTACTTAGAGACATATTAAACTCCAAATGTATAAATGTATGTAATGAGAGCCAATCTCTAATTTAGCATCTCACAGATTAAGCGCCGCTATTCTACGCTGCTTATAGTCGCAAAGCAATAAGTGCCGCCATGCGGATTATTCATTTTCAACAACTAAACGCCGAGGAGCAACCCGCATATCTTCACTGATCAACGCAATGCCAATAAAACGTTCAGCAGTACCACAAGTCACGCGAACCATGGTGCCTTCCGCTAATTGACCAATATTCGCCCTAACAGGCTGGCCCTGCTTAAAGTATGCCGCCGTTTCTTCTGTCAAATTAACGGCAGGAAAATGCACCACCGCAGTATCCATCGGCAACAATAAAGGGTCGAGCAGCGATTCAAAAGTGCCATTGCCTTCATCAACTTGCGCTCTTAATGCGGCGAGCTGCTCTAATGTCACCATCCGCGCATAAGGGTAGTTTGCTACCTGCAAGCGTCGTAGGTAAATGACATGTGCACCACAACCTAACATCTCACCTAAATCGTCAATAATGGTACGAATATAAGTACCTTTAGAGCAGTGAATTTCCAGTTCCAGTTCATTATTTTCTAAACGAATAAACTGTAACTCATACACTGTGATAGGCCGTGCTTCCCGCTCAACGGTGATCCCTTTACGCGCATACTCATACAAAGGTTTCCCTTGATGTTTTAGTGCCGAATACATTGATGGCACTTGCAATGTATCACCACGAAAATGCGCTAATGCCTCATCAAGCTGAGCTTGTGTAAACTCAACGTTACGCTCACTGATGATTTGACCATGGGAATCCGAAGTGTCAGTACGTTGTCCTAGACGGGCAATCACACGATAACGCTTGTCTGAGTCGAGTAAAAATTGAGAAAACTTGGTTGCTTCACCGAGACAAACAGGGAGCATCCCTGTTGCAAGTGGATCTAACGCTCCCGTGTGACCCGCTTTATTTGCATTGAAGAAGCGCCGCACTTTTTGCAGCGCATCGTTTGAAGAAATATCAGTGGGTTTATCCAGCAGCAAAACGCCATGTATGTCACGGCCGCTACGACGACGCCCCATTATTTTTCCTCTTTATCATCCGCGTTCGCACGACGCATTTCATCATTACGAATAACATTGGAAACTAAGTTAGACATACGCATACCGTCAACCAATGAGCTATCGTAAGAGAACGTTAACTCTGGAATAACGCGTAAACGCATCGCTTTTCCTAGCAAAGAACGAATAAAGCCAGAAGCTTCATTGAGCGCTTTAATGCCATCTTGAACCATTTGAGACTCATGTTCTTCATGAGAAATGTTAAGGAAAGTCACGAAAACTTTACCATAAGCCAAGTCTCTTGATAGCTCGACACCTGAAACAGTTGCCATGCCAATGCGGGGATCTTTAACTTCACGCTGCAAGATAATCGCAATTTCTTTTTGCATTTCTTGGGCTACGCGCTGAGAACGACTAAATTCTCTTGCCATCGTTATATCTCCTGACATTTTGGGGGGCTATTGCCCCCCAATAAATACAAAGCTATGGATACCCGTGATAAGCGATATGCTCCCTTCGCGGGTATAAAAGAAATTAACCGTCAATCGAACGTTTAACTTCAATCACTTCAAAGACTTCAATCATATCGCCAACACGGACATCGTTGTAGTTCTTAACACCGATACCACACTCCATACCATTACGGACTTCGTTGACGTCATCTTTAAAGCGGCGCAGTGACTCCAGCTCACCTTCGTAAATAACCACGTTATCACGCAGAACACGGATTGGGTTATTACGCTTGATAGTACCTTCTGTCACCATACAACCAGCGATAGCACCAAACTTCGGTGATTTAAAGACGTCACGGACTTCTGCAAGACCCATGATTTGCTGTTTGTATTCAGGTGCTAACATACCGCTCATCGCTTGTTTGATTTCATCAATCAAGCTATAGATGACGGAGTAGTAACGTAAATCAACACTTTCACTCTCAATAACGCGGCGAGCAGATGCGTCAGCACGAACGTTAAAGCCAAGAATGATCGCATTCGATGCCGCAGCCAGAGTTGCGTCAGTTTCGGTAATACCACCCACACCAGAACCGATGATTTTGATTTTAACTTCATCAGTCGATAGTTTTAACAGTGAGTCAGTAATCGCTTCACAAGTACCTTGAACGTCGGTTTTTAGAACAATGTTCAGTTCAGAAACTTTACCTTCTTCCATGTTAGCAAACATGTTTTCCAGTTTAGATTTCTGTTGGCGAGCCAATTTCACATCGCGGAATTTACCTTGGCGATACAATGCAACTTCACGTGCTTTTTTCTCGTCACGAACAACGGTTGCTTCATCACCTGCGGATGGAACATTGGATAGACCTAAAATCTCAACAGGCATTGATGGGCCAGCAGATTGAACTTCTTTACCGAGTTCGTTACGCATTGCACGAATACGGCCGTATTCAAAACCACAAAGAACAATATCGCCTTTGTTGAGCGTACCTTCTTGAACAAGAATCGTTGCAACTGGACCACGACCTTTATCAAGGTAAGATTCAACAACAACACCGCTTGCCATACCTGCGTAAACTGCTTTCAGCTCGAGGACTTCTGCTTGTAGCAAGATAGCATCAAGCAGCTCATCGATACCGGTACCTTTTTTCGCCGATACGCTAATAAACTGAGTATCACCACCCCAATCTTCAGAAATAACACCGTATTGTGACAGCTCATTTCTTACACGATCTGGATCCGCTTCTGGTTTATCAATTTTGTTCACAGCAACAACGATAGGCACACCCGCCGCTTTTGCGTGTTGGATGGCTTCGATAGTTTGTGGCATCACACCATCGTCTGCTGCAACAACCAGAACAACGATATCCGTCGCCTGAGCACCACGAGCACGCATTGACGTAAACGCGGCGTGACCCGGAGTATCTAAGAAGGTGATCATCCCTTTATCAGTTTTCACATGGTAAGCACCGATGTGCTGAGTGATACCACCTGCTTCGCCTGAAGCGACTTTCGTTGAACGAATATAGTCAAGCAGTGATGTTTTACCATGGTCAACGTGACCCATGATGGTAACAACCGGTGCACGTGGCTCTTCAACTGCTGAACCCGTATCACGGTCATTCATTACCGCTTCTTCTAGCTCATTTTCGCGACGAAGGATAACTTTGTGCCCCATCTCTTCTGCAACAAGCTGCGCAGTTTCTTGGTCAATGACTTGGTTGATAGTCGCCATCGCGCCCATCTTCATCATTGTTTTAATCACTTGTGAACCTTTCACCGCCATTTTGTTAGCGAGTTCACCAACAGTGATCGTTTCACCGATAACCACGTCACGGTTTACTGCTGCCGCAGGCTTGTTAAAGCTCTGTTGCAGTGAACTACCTTTACGTTGTTTACCTTTGACGCGATTAGAGCGGCCAGCAGCGCGTTCTTCTTCACGATCGGCTTTTTCAGAAAGCTTATTGCCTTTCTTTTGGCGAGGCGCTTTCGCACTACGGTTACGAGAACGACGACCTTCTTCTTTTTCGTCGCTTTCATCTTCCGCTGCACGAGCATGGCGAGAAGTCGTCGTGTGATAGTCACTATCGTCGTCGATTCTGGAATCATTGTTCCATTTTTCGTTGTTTTCTTCTGCCATTTTGCGAGCCTCTTCTGCGACACGTCTCGCTTCTGCTTCAACTTTACGTTGAGTTTCTTCTTCAACTTTACGCTTCAGAGCTGCTGCTTCAGCTTCACGGCGCTGTTTTTCAGAGTTGGTCTCACCGGCTTTGCCAGCTTTTTGATGATTTTCGCTTGATTTCACTTTTTCTCTTTCCGCTACTTCGCGCGTAGCTTTCTCAGCTGCTTCACGTTTTGCTTTCTCTTCGGCTGCACGCTTTGCTTCCGCTTCACGCTTCGCATTTTCTTCTGCGATACGTTTTGCTTCTGCTTCACGTTTAGCCAGTTCTTCAGCTTCGCGCCGTGCTTGCTCTTCCGCTTCACGCTTCGCCTGCTCTTCCGCTTGCGCTTGCTCAGCGTCGCGGTTCACATAAGTGCGTTTTTTGCGGACTTCTACATTTACCGATTTGCTCTTACCACCGGTGACTGGAACACTCAACGTACTACGTGTTTTACGTTGCAATGTTAACTTACTTGGCTGGCTCGCTGAACCGCCTTGCTCACGATTCAAGTGCCCCAGCAATGTTTCTTTTTCTGCCTGACTAACAGAGTCATTCTCACCTTTTTTGATCCCTGCTTCAGCAAATTGCTGTACCAGGCGTTCAACTGTGGTTTGAATTTCTGCTGCCAATGATTTTACAGTTTCTGTCATGCCGTTCCTTCCTGCTACAGTGTTTACGCATCGTTACCGAACCAGCAAATATTACGTGCGGCCATGATGAGTGCACCTGCCTTCTCACCATCCAGACCCTCGATATCAATCAGGTCGTCGATGCCCTGCTCAGCAAGATCTTCCAGTGTACAGATACCGCGAATAGCCAAATTATAGGCCAGAGTATTATCCATACCATCCAGATTCAATAAATCTTCTGCCGGCTGGTTATCACCTAGACTCTCTTTTTGAGCCAATTCAATCGTAGTGAGGGCCGCTTTCGCTCTTTCACGTAGAACTTCAACAGTTTCTTCATCTAAACCGTCAATTTCCAGAAGCTCTTTGATAGGCACGTAGGCCAGTTCTTCTAACGTCGAGAAGCCTTCTTCAACAAGTGCAGTGGCGAACTCTTCATCAATGTCAAGATGCTTAGTGAATGTGTCAATAGAAGCATGCGCTTCTGCCTGATGTTTTGCATTCAGCTCTTCTGCAGTCATGACATTCAATTCCCATTTGTCATCACCACGGTGTTTTTTCAGTAACTGTGCTGCTAAGCGCACATTTTGGCCGTTACGACCAATCGCCTGAGCTAAGTTACTGCTTTCTACGGCAACATCCATTGTACATTTGTCTTCATCAACCACAATAGATGCCACATCAGCCGGAGCCATTGCATTAATCACGAATTGAGCTGGGTTATCATCCCATAACACAATATCAATTCGCTCGCCGCCTAGCTCACTAGAAACAGCTTGAACTCGCGCGCCACGCATACCAACGCACGCACCGACCGGGTCAATACGCTTATCGTTAGTTTTTACTGCGATCTTAGCGCGAGAACCCGGATCACGAGCAGCGGCTTTGATTTCAATAATTTCTTCACCAATTTCTGGCACTTCAATGCGGAATAATTCAACCAACATTTCTGGGCGAGAACGGGTAACAAAAAGTTGTGCGCCACGTGCTTCCGGACGAACATCATACAGGACTCCACGGATGCGGTCACCTGGACGGAAGTTTTCACGCGGTAACATATCTTCTCGTAAGATCACCGCTTCAGCATTGTTACCAAGATCTAACGTGATATTTTCACGGTTTACTTTCTTAACTTGAGCGGTGATGATCTCACCTTGTTGCTCACGGAATTGATCAACCACCATCGCACGTTCCGCTTCACGTACTTTCTGTACGATCACTTGTTTTGCAGTTTGGGTTGTAATACGGTCGAAAGCAACGGACTCGATTTGGTCTTCAACGTATTCGCCCAGTTTTAGCTCTGGGTTTTCAAATTGTGCTGCTTCTAACGTAATTTCACGTGTTGGCATCGTTACATCTTCAACGATCAGCCAACGACGGAAGGTATCAAAATCACCGGATTTGCGATCGATTTCGACACGAACGTCAATTTCTTGCTCATATTTCTTTTTGGTTGCTGTCGCTAGTGCCGTTTCCAGTGCCTCGAAGATTTTTTCACGAGGGAGGGATTTTTCGTTAGAAACCGCTTCTACAACAGCCAGAATTTCTTTGTTCATCCTAGTTGCCTCATTGAACTTAATTAAAAGTGGGGTACCAAGTTAGCTTTCTGGATGTTGCCAAGGGCGAACACTTCATCCTTACCATCCACAGTAACCGTTATCATTTCACCTTCGACAGCTTTTATAATGCCTTGCCATCTACGGCGGTTCTGCATCGCAATGCGTAAAGTCAGTGCCACCTCTTCACCGACAAAACGCTCATAATGTGCGACAGTGAACAGTGGGCGTTCTAGCCCTGGTGACGATATTTCTAGGTTATAGACCACAGAGATTGGATCTTCGACATCCAATACTGCACTCACCTGATGGCTGACATCAGCACAATCATCAACAGTGATGCCTTCTTCACTATCAATGAAAACACGCAATGTCGATGTACGAGCACGGACAAACTCTAAGCCTACAAATTCAAAGCCAAGTGCTTCCACCGGTGCTGAAATCATCTCTGTCAATTTTTGTTCTAATGTGGACAAGCCCACCCCCAGACATAAAAAAAGGGCTATAAAAGCCCAGTTAATTCGATTGTCAAATAACAAAAAACCCCGAAATTTCGGGGCTTTATGAAACTGGACCCTGTAGTGCCAACGGGTTCACCATGTTCTTAGTATATCTTTAAAACCGTGATAAATCGATGAGAATTTCCGATAAATACATCTGATAAGATATGCTGACTAAGAATTGGTTGCGGGAGCCGGATTTGAACCGACGACCTTCGGGTTATGAGCCCGACGAGCTACCAAGCTGCTCCATCCCGCGTTCGAAAACGTGACATATTCTACACAAATAACCTGTAGAGCACAAGTTATCTTAAATAATGGTGCCGAGGACGGGACTTGAACCCGTACGCCCGTTTTGTAGGCACTACCACCTCAAGGTAGCGTGTATACCAATTTCACCACCTCGGCACTGAGGCGAGGTTATTGATGAATAACTTAACAATAACCTCAAATTCTTTTTTACTTTATTGATGATGGCTTAAATGCCTTCATCCGGAATCTTTAACACTTAACGAGGGATATCGCTCGTTGGTGTTGCTGGTGCTGCCGGAACGTCTGTTGGTTGCTCGACTTTTGCCGGTTCACTAATATTTTCCCATTTGCTACCAGTTCCATATTTATTGGCAGTCATATTGCCAAGGATCAAACTGATAATGAAAAATACAGCAGCCAAGATTCCAGTCATACGAGTCATGAAGTTACCAGAACCCGATGAACCAAACAGTGTTGCAGAGGCACCCGCACCGAATGACGCACCCATGTCAGCACCTTTACCTTGTTGTAACATGATCAGACCAATCAGGCCGATAGCTACCAACAAGAAAACAATTAAAAGAGCTATGTACATTTGAGTTACCTATTCAGTTTGCGGAACATAGTGTAACCACTATGACCTATAATACTGCACACCCGCTTATTTGCCGCTTAAGTATGACCTTTACGGGATTAAGCAGGTGCGAATACTAACCAAAGCTGAGCCGACAAGCAAGCCAAATTTCATTTCCTGAGTTCATTTGCGGAAAAAAACAGCAAATGAACTCGGGATGGGCAATTTTGTCAGGCTCTCAGTTAGTGCCTTATTTTTAAACGATCCTATCGTTAAAATGATTAACCTGCCGCTTTTACTGCATCAGCAATGCGGTTAGCCATCGCCAAAACGTCAGCTTCATTTTCACCTTCGACCATGACTCGAATCAAAGGTTCTGTACCTGATTTTCTCAGCAGAACACGACCTTTGCCTGCCAACTCTTTCTCGACTTGCTCACTCGCGGCCAATACAGCTTCACTTTGTAATGGGTCATGTGAGCCAGAAAAGCGTACGTTAACCAATACTTGCGGTAACAGTTTCATGCCACTGCATAAGTCATGCAAACTCATTTGGTTACGAACCATCGCACTGAGTACTTGCAGACCAGCCACAATACCGTCACCCGTCGTCGTTTTATCTAATAAGATAATATGACCTGAGTTTTCAGCCCCCATTCTCCAACCTTTTTCTTGGAGCTTCTCAAGTACATAGCGATCCCCCACTTTTGCGCGCTCAAAAGGAATGCCAAGTTGTTTCAGAGCGATTTCTAACCCCATATTGCTCATCAGCGTGCCGATAACACCACCTTTTAATTGACCTTGACGTAATGCTTCACGCGCAATGATATAGAGAATTTGGTCACCATCGACTTTATTACCTTCATGGTCAACCATAATCAAACGGTCACCATCACCATCAAAGGCTAGCCCCACATCCGCTTTTTCTGCAAGCACACGCTCTTGTAGCATGCGAACATCCGTAGCGCCACACTTCTCATTAATGTTGATCCCATTAGGTTCACAGCCAATCGCGATGACTTCAGCCCCTAACTCACGAAATACATTCGGTGCAATATGGTAAGTTGCGCCATTAGCACAGTCGATAACGACTTTTAGGCTAGAGAGGCTTTGTTCACTAGGGAAAGTGCCCTTACAAAATTCAATATAACGACCCGCAGCATCAACAATACGGTTTGCGCGACCTAGCTCTGCGGATTCAACACATGTGATTGGTTTTTCCATCTCCGCTTCTATCGCTTCTTCGACTTCATCAGGCAATTTAGTCCCATCAATCGAGAAGAATTTAATCCCATTATCATCATAAGGGTTATGAGACGCAGAAATTACAATCCCCGCCTCAGCGCGGAAAGTACGTGTCAGATAAGCTACGGCAGGTGTTGGCATTGGGCCAGTAAATGACGCAGATAAACCCGCAGCCGCTAGACCCGCTTCTAAAGATGACTCCAACATATAACCGGAGATACGCGTATCTTTACCAATAATAATTTTTCGTGAGCCATGGCGAGCAAGAACTTTCCCTGCTGCCCAGCCTAATTTTAATACAAAATCAGGCGTGATTGGGCTGTCACCCACTTTGCCACGAATACCATCAGTACCAAAATATTTACGGTTACTCATACGCTAACTTTTCCTTTTCTGACAGAGTCATCTGAACGATCTGCATTGCTTGTACGGTCTCTTTGACATCATGTACACGAATAATCTGTGCGCCTTGCATCGCTGCGATAGTTGCGCAAGCAATACTTCCCACAAGCCTTTCTTGTGGTGGAACATTCAATAAGTTTCCAATCATAGATTTACGAGACATTCCTGCCAATAGCGGTAGTCCGAAATCATGAAACTGATCCAAATTTGCCAACAGTTGATAATTATGTGACAGGTTTTTACCAAAACCAAAACCGGGATCGAGTATTATCTGCTGTTTATCGATACCTGCCGCGACACAACGCGCAATTTCAGCATCAAAATAAGCTTTAATATCTGCTACAACATTTTCATAATTAGGCGCATCTTGCATGGTTCTTGGCTGACCTTGCATATGCATAATACAAACGGGTAAGCCACTTTGTGCCGCAACTTCAATGGCTCCTGGCTCATGTAATGAGCGAATATCATTGATTAGGTGCATACCTGCTTTTGCGGCTTCTGACATCACTTCCGCTTTTGAGGTATCAACAGAAATCCACACATCAAAACGCTGTGCAATGGCTTCCACAATTGGAATAACTCTATCGAGTTCTTCATTGACAGAAACCTCTGCCGCTCCCGGACGCGTCGATTCACCGCCAATATCAATAATCGATGCCCCTTCATTCACCATCTTAGCGGCATGTTCCAATGCGTCATGATAACGATTATGAGTGCCACCATCTGAAAATGAATCAGGAGTAACATTCAAAATCCCCATCACTTTTGGTGTGGATAGATCGAGTTCACAAGCCCTTGCTCTAATTTTCATCGTTATTTCACCTTAACGTAAAAAACCCCAGAGAACTGGGGTTTTTCCATATCACTTAACGATAGCTTATTGTGGTTTGTTATCGTTTGTATTGTCTGATGAATGAGATTCATCATTACTGTTTTTTGGCTCTTCAGATTGAGGTTTTTCAGTCGTTGTTTCAGGTTTTGATGTATTAACCGCAGCACCAAAAGAACCCGTTACATTGTTGACTTTTTTGTCTTCATCCCAGCCCGCCGGTTCGCGTACAGGACGACGATTCATCAAATCATCAATCATTGGCATATCAATGGTTTCATATTTCAATAATGCATCTTTCATAGCATGCAGAATATCCATATTGTCTGTCAGCGTTTTATAGGCGACTTGGTAAGCGCGCTCAATAATTGCTTTAATCTCTTCATCAATAATGCGAGCAGTTTCATCCGAATAAGTCGAGCTGTGCCCCGAGCGACCTAAAAATGCAGGCCCTTCCTCGTCAGCATACAGTACTGGCCCTAACTTCTCAGAGAAGCCCCACTGAGTCACCATTTTTCTAGCGGTGTTGGTTGCTTGCTGAATATCGCCTGACGCCCCTGTAGAGACTTTGTCATGACCATAAATTAACTCTTCTGCAATACGACCACCGTATGTGCTAGCGATATTCCCTTCTAATTTCTGACGGCTTGCACTGACTTGGTCGCCTTCAGGTAGATAGAAAGTAACGCCCAATGCACCCCCACGAGGGATAATCGTCACTTTATGCACAGGGTCATGCTCAGGCATCAGATAACCAACAATTGCATGGCCTGCTTCGTGATACGCGGTAGCTTCTTTTTGTTCTTCTGTCATCATCAAAGAACGATGTTCAGCCCCCAGCCATACTTTATCCCTAGCTTTTTCAAACTCAACCATTGAAACAACGCGTTTGTTGGCACGAGCCGCAAACAGGGCTGCTTCATTCACTAGGTTTGCCAATTCAGCACCGGAGAACCCAGGCGTTGCTCTAGCAAGGATGGCTGTATCAACAGCAGGATCAATAGGAACACGACGCATGTGAACTTTTAATATTTGTTCACGACCGCGTACATCTGGTAAGCCTACCATAACCTGACGGTCAAAACGGCCTGGACGTAATAATGCAGGGTCCAAAACATCAGCACGGTTTGTTGCCGCAATAACAATAATACCCTCATTGCCTTCAAAACCGTCCATCTCAACCAGCATTTGGTTCAGAGTCTGTTCACGCTCATCGTGACCACCACCTAAACCAGCGCCACGTTGACGACCAACCGCATCGATTTCATCGATAAAGATAATACAAGGTGCTGCTTTTTTCGCTTGTTCGAACATATCACGAACACGCGATGCACCAACACCGACAAACATTTCAACAAAGTCAGAACCTGAAATCGTAAAAAATGGTACTTTGGCTTCACCGGCAATTGCTTTAGCAAGCAAAGTTTTACCTGTACCTGGAGGACCTACCATCAGGACGCCTTTTGGTATTTTACCTCCCAACTTCTGGAAACGAGCTGGTTCACGTAGAAAATCAACAATTTCACCAACTTCTTCTTTTGCTTCATCACAGCCAGCAACATCGGCAAAAGTCGTTTTGATTTGATCTTCCGTTAGCATTCGAGCTTTGCTTTTACCGAATGACATTGCTCCTTTACCGCCACCGCCTTGCATTTGGCGCATAAAGAAGATCCAGACACCGATCAGCAGAAGCATTGGGAACCAGGAAATAAAGATAGTTTGCAGAAAGCTAGGTTCTTCTGGTGGCTCACCAACGACAGTTACGTGCTTATTTAGCAACGTGTCTAACAGCTTCTCATCCTGCATAGGAAGATAAGTTGTATAACGGCTATTATCAGCCTTTCTGACGTTTAATTCACGACCTGTGATACGAACTTCACGTACCTGATCCTGGGCTAACTCATTGATAAACGTAGAATAATCAACTCTGCGATTATTCGAATCGCTTGGGCCAAAACTCTGGAACAAGGACATCAGAACAACTGCGATGACTAACCAGAGAATCAGGTTTTTCGCCATGTCACTCAAGGGATTAACCTCATATTACAACTGTGTTAACAAATAACGTTCAGGGTACTACAGTTTTAGCCCTGTCGCTACAATGTATACTTCACGCGATCGTGCCCGCGAAGATTCGGGTTTACGAACTTTTACTTTCGTAAATAGGGAACGGATATCCCTGAGGTACTCGTCAAAGCCTTCCCCCTGAAACACTTTAACAATAAAACTGCCCCCAGGAGCCAGCACAGCACGGCACATATCCAATGCTAACTCAACCAAATACATCGACCGAGGTATATCGACCGCGGGAGTCCCACTCATATTGGGAGCCATGTCAGACATGACCACCTGGACTTTTTTATCTCCAACCCGCTCTAACAGTGCAGCTAGCACTGCTTCTTCACGAAAATCTCCTTGAAGGAAATCAACGCCAACAATCGGGTCCATCGGTAAAATATCACAAGCAATCACCCGGCCATTATGGCCTATTTGACTAACCACATACTGTGACCAGCCTCCGGGTGCTGCCCCCAAATCAACAACGGTCATACCTGGTTTAAAAATTTTATCACTTTGCTGGATTTCATCCAGTTTAAACCATGCACGTGAGCGAAGCCCTTTTTTTTGTGCTTGTTGAACATATTTATCACTAAAATGTTCTTGCAACCAGCGACTAGAGCTTGCCGAACGTTTTTTATTGGCCATTGCATTTTCCAACTATACTAAATAGAGCACATCTATCCCCATCATTTTTCGGCCTACATGAACGTTGATGATACCACTGCATGTAATTCGAATTATTTTGGGTGTTCATTGTTACTTCTTTACCATCCGATAAATATAATTGATGGTGATAGATATCAGATGGCGGTAGAATAAGCCATTTTCAATACTAACGAAGCAAAAAATCGATGAATCTTAATAAAAAACAAATCCAACACCTGAAAAGCCTCGCTCATCACCTCAACCCAGTTGTTATGATTGGTAACAATGGGTTAACTGAGGGTGTTTTAGCTGAGATTGAACTTTCATTAGCACATCATGAGCTTATCAAAGTCAAAATCGCAGGCGAAGATCGCGAAACTAAAAATTTGATCGCCGCAGCGATCGTTCGCGAAACAGGTGCTGTTAATGTACAAATTATAGGCAAGATACTTGTTCTCTACCGTCCATCGGATGAGCGCAAAATTATTTTACCTAAATAATCACCCTTAATTTATATAAAAATGCCATTGAAGGCAGCTTTTATATGAAGAAAAAGGCCGCCAGCGGCCTTTTTCGCTAATACAGTAAAATAATATAACCAATTCAGGCAAATAGGAATCAGATATACTCAACTTTAAGAATTTCGAACTCAACGTCGCCACCGGGCGTTTTGATAGTGACAACATCATCCTGTTCTTTACCGATCAAGCCGCGTGCAATCGGTGAGTTAACGGAAATCAGATTGATTTTAATATCTGCTTCATCATCACCCACAATGCGATAAGTCAGCTCTTCATCCGTATCAACATTCAACACAGTAACTGTCGCACCAAAAATCACACGACCATTGTTTGTCATTTTCGTGACGTCAATAACCTGAGCATGGGAAAGCTTGGATTCAATTTCTTGAATTCGGCCTTCACAAAAGCCCTGTTGTTCGCGAGCGGCATGATATTCTGCGTTCTCTTTCAAGTCACCGTGTTCGCGGGCTTCCGCAATCGCTGCAATAATTTCCGGGCGGCGGACAGATTTAAGATAATCGAGCTCTTCTCGTAACTTATCTGCACCCAATACCGTCATTGGAATCTGTTTCATTGATAAATACCTCTGTTTCAATCCTATCTAAAAATAAGTATCTTCCTGATTTTTGTAACAACAGTACACTGAACCGCCCCATGGTTAATGGGGAGGCTCAAACAATACACAGGCTGTGAATGTGTCTTTAAAACCCATTCACACACTTATCTTATCACAATGCTAACCATTCTAACGTAGAGTTAATAGCGGGTCATCGTTTACTTTTTCAGGCATTACACTTTAGTATGTACAGTATGTCTACCCTAATGCGTGAAATTTATGCCGTTATTAACACTTACCAGAAAATGGATCATCACTTTAGGACTTGTCTTCACCACAGGACAAGCATTTGCCATTCCAATTGATGATTATAAGCAATATTTACCCGATGGTACTAACCTCGCTCTGGTTGCGCAAAAAGTCGGTAGTGACACCCCCATTATTGATTACAATGCGCAGCAAATGGCACTGCCTGCAAGTACCCAAAAAGTCGTCACTGCCCTCGCGGCTTTGCTACAGCTTGGTCCTGATTACCGTTTTGTGACGAATTTCGAAACCAATGCAAAATTAAACAACAATACGCTAACGGGCGACCTCGTTATCCGCTTTAGCGGCGACCCAACACTCACACGCCAGCAAATCCGCAATATGGTCAATGCGCTGAAACAGATTGGTATCCACAAAGTTGAAGGTGATTTAATTGTCGATATTTCGGCATTTACTAGCCATGATAAAGCGCCGGGCTGGGTATGGAACGATATGACGCAATGCTTTAGTGCGCCGCCTGCCGCAGCCATTATCGATAGAAACTGTTTTTCTGTTTCACTCTATCCCGCTCAAAAAATAGGGGATATGGCTTATATCAAGGCAGCCAGTTTCTACCCCGTCAATATGTTCAGTGAGGTTAAAACATTAGCCAAGGGAGACCCTGAAGGGCGTTATTGTGAACTGGATGTGGTTCCTGGCGAGCTAAATCGCTACACGTTAACAGGCTGTCTATCACAACGTAGTGAACCTCTCCCCCTTGCCTTTGCGGTACAAAATGGCGCAAGCTATTCCGGCGCTATTGTTAAAAATGAACTGCAAAATGCGGGCATAGCGCTAACAGGGCATGTCAAAAAGCGTACCCAACCAACGGCACAATCGCAGGTCCTCGTCAAAACCGAATCTCAGCCGCTGCATGACCTATTGAAGGTGATGTTGAAAAAATCAGACAATATGATTGCTGATACTGTCTTTCGTACTATTGGTCGAGACTATTACGGTGTTCCCGGTACGTGGCGCTCGGGGTCGGATGCTGTTAGGCAGGTTTTAAAACAAAAAGCGGGCATCGATTTAGGTAATACCGTTATGGTCGATGGCTCTGGTTTATCCCGCCATAACCTGATCACGCCGACGACAATGATGGAAATTCTACAATTTATCGCTAAAAACGATCAGCAACTTGATTTTATCTCTATGCTGCCTCTTGCAGGACATGACGGTACATTACGTTACCGTGGCGGCTTAGATGAAGCCGGTGTGAATGGCAAAGTTTCAGCTAAAACAGGGGCTTTACAAGGCGTCTATAACTTAGCAGGCTTTATCACGACGGCTAGTGGGCAACGCGTTGCTTTCGTACAGTTTATCTCTGCCTATGCGGTACCACAAAACCAACAACGGAGCCGACGCGTTCCTCTCGTGCGTTTTGAGAGTCGGTTGTATAAAGATCTTTACCAGAAAAATTGATCCTTCGATCAATTCCCCGTAAATAAAACAATCTTTATATTTGAAAAAACCCCCAATCATTGGGGGTTTTTCTGAGATTGATTATTTCTGATAGATGATTTCGACACCTTCGTCGTCATCTTCGTCCCAATCATCATCCCAGTCATCCAGATCTTCAGCACCTTCGAGTTGCTCTTTATGGTAGTCATCCCACATAAATTCAACTTTTTCAGGCTGTTTTTCATCTTCCGATGCTGCCATATCACGCGGCTGAGTTTCCATAAACTCCATAATATCCCAGCACAGTGCCTTCACACCTTCGTGATTCACCGCGGAGATCATATAGTATTTATCTTCCCAGCCCATCGCTTTAGCGATTTCAGCAGCACGTTTTGCGGACTCTTCAGGGCCTAAAATATCCACTTTGTTAAACACTAACCAACGTGGTTTTTCTGCCAGTTTTTCGCTGTATTTTTCGAGTTCGCTAATAATGATCTTGGCATTTTCCACAGGATCCGATTCATCGATCGGGCAGATGTCGATCAGATGCAATAGCACGCGACAGCGTTCTAAGTGTTTAAGGAAACGGATCCCTAAACCTGCGCCTTCCGCAGCACCTTCGATTAACCCTGGAATATCCGCAACCACAAAGCTTTTTTCGTTATCCATACGCACGACACCTAAGCTCGGTACTAGCGTAGTAAATGGATAATCAGCGACTTTTGGTTTCGCTGCCGATACCGAACGAATAAAGGTCGATTTACCCGCATTCGGCATCCCTAGCATACCCACATCAGCGAGCAGCATCAGCTCTAACATCAGCTCACGAGTTTCACCAGGCGTTCCCATCGTACGTTGACGTGGAGCACGGTTAACTGAAGATTTAAAGCGTGTATTACCTAAACCGTGGAAACCGCCCTTCGCGACCATTTGGCGCTGCTCATGGCGAGTCATATCACCCAGTATTTCTCCAGTACCGAGATCGCGTATACGCGTTCCGACAGGCACCTTGATCGTGATATCTTGACCACGTTTCCCTGTACAGTCACGACTTTGACCATTTTGCCCACGCTCTGCGCGGAAAGATTTTTCAAAACGGTAGTCGATGAGTGTATTCAGGTTTTCGTCGGCTTGCAGATAGACATCACCACCATCACCGCCGTCACCACCGTCAGGACCGCCTTTTGGAATGTATTTTTCGCGGCGGAAGCTGACACAACCATTGCCACCATCCCCCGCCACAACCAATATTTTGGCTTCATCTACAAATTTCATAATTCTTTCTCCGTATGATAGCCATTATAGTGCTGGATGGCCGTGTTACCCAGAGATGGCGTATTCTAAATATAAAAAGCCCCGCAAAAAGTTTTTGCAGGGCTTTAATTCGAATTAAAAGTCAGAAAACTTATTCAGCTTCGATGCTGATAAATTTACGGTTTTGTGGACCTTTAACTTCAAATTTAACTTTTCCGTCCGCTAAAGCGTACAGAGTGTGGTCACGGCCACAACCTACGTTGTTACCTGCGTGGAACTTAGTACCACGTTGACGAACGATGATGCTACCTGCTAATACAGCTTCGCCACCGAAACGTTTTACACCCAGACGTTTTGCTTCTGAATCGCGACCGTTACGAGTCGAGCCGCCAGCCTTTTTGTGTGCCATTAATCTGCTCTCCTAAATCTTAAGCGATGCCAGTGATCTTAACATCAGTGAACCACTGACGGTGACCCTGTTGTTTACGGCTGTGTTTACGACGACGGAATTTGACAATCTTAACTTTATCGCCACGACCGTGTGCAACCACTTCCGCTTTCACTTTAACGCCTTCAACGACAGGAGCGCCAATTTTGATATCGTCGCCATTAGCAACCATCAGAACGTGATCAAATTCAACAGTTTCACCTGTTGCGATGTCCAGCTTTTCTAGGCGGACAGTTTGACCTTCGCTAACTCGGTGTTGTTTACCACCACTTTGGAAAACCGCGTACATATTAACTCCGCTTTCCGCGTACCCGCTAAAAAATTTAATTCCTGAGCACGCTATAAAATATTCACAATAGGGCGCGAATTCTACGCAAAAAAGCGTCAGAACACAAGCCAATAATGCATTTAGATCACAAAAAAACCGACTTTTTTATTCCATACTCCGGTCAGCCTTTGATTTATGATGAATAACTCGAATTGTTACTTATTTAAACATTTTTTGCATTACAACTAATTATCTTAGAAATATTAATGTTATGCTTAGGCTATAACTGTTCTATTGGCGACACCTTTTTGACTAAAGGGTGGCGGCTAAAATCCTATAATATGAATAAATTACGATGAATTTAGAATCTATTGTTGAACTGACTAGCGAGGATATGTCAGCAGTAAACGAAGCAATCCTCAGTCAATTGAATTCAGACGTTGCGCTAATTAACCAACTTGGTTATTACATTGTTAGCGGTGGTGGGAAAAGGATCCGTCCAATGATCGCGGTATTGGCAGGACGATCCCTTGGTTATTCAGGGCAAAAACATATTCAAGTTGCTGCGCTGATCGAGTTTATCCATACTGCAACTTTATTGCATGATGATGTTGTCGACGAATCCGACATGCGCCGCGGTAAACAAACAGCGAACGCCGTATTTGGTAATGCTGCGAGTGTCCTCGTTGGGGACTTTATTTATACACGATCCTTCCAAATGATGACGGATCTTGACTCGATGCGTGTCCTTAAACTCATGTCGGAAGCGACGAACGTTATCGCTGAAGGTGAAGTCTTACAGTTAATGAACTGTAATGATCCTAACATTACTGAAGAAAACTACATGCAAGTGATCTACAGTAAAACCGCTCGTTTGTTTGAAGCTGCCGCGCATGCATCGGCAATTTTAGCATCAGCAACCCCCGAGCAAGAGAAAGCCTTGCAAGATTACGGTCGCTATCTCGGCACTGCCTTTCAATTGATTGATGATTTGTTGGATTATGACGCAGATAATAAGCAATTAGGCAAAAATACCGGGGATGACCTTGATGAAGGGAAGCCTACGCTGCCCCTACTTCATGCAATGAACCATGGAACCGAGGAAGAAGCCGCCTTGATCCGCCAAGCGATCGAGCAGGGCAATGGCCGTCACCTACTGGACACTGTGCTGGCAACTATGAAACGTTGCGGCTCACTGGAGTACACCTACGCTCGCGCAAAAGAGGAATCGCAAAAAGCCATTGATGCTTTGAGTACTCTTGATGATTCAGTTTATAAAGACGCGTTAATCAGCCTCGCAGAGGTGGCTATTTCACGTCACTCATAGCGTTAAACGTATCGTTTTGAATGCGATGAGGGGGAAAGAGACTACTCTTCCCCTTTTTCTTCTTTTTCGATCCTAGCGAGCAATGATGAAAGGCCATAACGCAAAATATATTTCACCACTTTATCACGCTCCGCTTCAGTGAGTTGGTAATAGGCTTCCATCCAAATTTGTGAAGCATCCATTCTTTGGCTTTGATAGCCCACTGAAGGCTCAGAAAGACTCAATTGACTCTGTATTTCTCCAGGTAAGCTCTCTAGATGATACTCGACGGCTTTACCTTGAACGCCACGCTTACGACGATTTTTCCATCCTTCTCTTCTAGCCATCAAATTAATACCTTGAGGAGAAGTTGGTAAGCCTTCTAAACCTGCTAATTCTTTCGCAGTGAACCACATTTTTTTCATATTATCTCTTTCGAACTTATATTATGAAATCTGCCGTTGAGGCTCTATCTAAATATTGTTAATAAAGAATATGTTGAGTACCAATATGCCTATTCTTCATTATTGAATTACCCAAACCGATTTTTTAGGTAAATTATTTTTTATTTATTAAATCTACCAATGCTATTACACCTTCACGCATAATAAATGCCAATATAAGGTTACGCTCTTCCGGAGAAAGCTGGTGATAAACTTCCTGCCAAATAAATGCATTACCATGATGTTTTGCTTGATATAATGCAGGGGCTTCATAAACAGAAAGGGGCTCAAATAAACCTTCAGGCAAACTATTAATATGATATTCCAACGCCTTTCCTTGAATCCCCCGCCGCTTGCGGCATAACCAGTTTTCACGACGAGCCATCGCATTGATACCTTGAGTAGTCATTGGGAGTCCTTTTAAGCCAACTAACTCTTTCGCCGTTAACCATTCTTTTTGCATGCCTGACCCTCCTAGTCACGATTTACAATTTAATAATAATTGCTGAAAAACGTGTTTATTTTCTCAATAACCTTTTTCTTTTTTGTTTTATTAATATTTATTATTAATTAATTTATGAGTTATACATGTAAAGTATATTTTAATTTCTTTTAATAACAATAGATTGGATATACACGAGGTCACAGTTATCTTTTTTCATGCGATCGTCTTTATATATTAGCTGTACTTATAACATCTATCATTAATATGTGATTTTTACAGATAACCCAAACTAGTTAGTTTTTACTTTCAATATGTTAGATAAAATCACAAATATATATGCCAAATCTTTCTTATATTTCATAAAAATAAAACTCCTTTCATAAAACTGAATTTTTAGAAAAAATTAGAAATAATTTTGGAAAATTTCTGTTATTTTATTTCCAATAACAGGGCTATTGCAGTGAATGTATCACAATCTCCTGTTAGATGTACTACTAACTCTACATGATTCTGAGTAAAAAAAGGACTAAAAAATGATCTTACGGAAATCGGATTGGCATCCAGCAGATATAATTGCCGCTTTACGTAAACGCGGAACGACTTTAGCAGCAATATCTCGACAAGCAGGTTTAAGCTCCTCCACACTGGCGAATGCCTTATCTCGTCCTTGGCCTAAAGGTGAATGGATTATTGCGAATTATCTCGGAATTCATCCTTCAGAGATATGGCCAAGCCGCTATTTCAATCCAATTACAGGTGAATTATTAGAAAGAAAAGTAAGAGAAAAAAACCCAACCTCAAGCTGAAAGAATATAAAAAAAACCGCTGCCCCAACAATATCAGGACAGCGGTTTTCTTAAGAAATAAGTGAAAATTAATAGCAATTAGCCATTAATGAATTTTTCACCTAGTTCGATATCTTTTCTCAGTACATCAAGCATGTCTTTCAGTGCTTTTTGTTCAAACTCACTCAGTTTGCCGTAAGAGATATGCTCTTCGATACCATTTTTACCTAAACGGACTGGCTGAGCAAAGAAGCGAGCGTGTTCACCTTCACCTTCGGTGTAAACACATTCGATAACATTTGGCTCACCTTGTAGGCCACGGATCAGAGACAGGCCTAGACGTGCTGCTGCTTGGCCCATTGACAGTGTTGCAGATCCGCCACCTGCTTTTGCTTCAACAACTTCAGTACCTGCGTTTTGGATACGTTTAGTCAGAGCAACAACTTCTTCATCGGTGAAGCTAACACCTGGGATCTGAGACAATAGAGGCAGGATAGTAACACCTGAGTGACCACCGATGACAGGCACTTCGATTTCGTGTGGTTTCTTACCTTTCAGTTCAGCAACGAAAGTATTAGAACGGATGATATCCAGAGTCGTTACACCGAATAGACGGTTTTTGTCGTAAACCCCTGCTTTTTTCAGCACTTCAGCCGCAATAGCCACTGTTGTGTTAACTGGGTTAGTAATGATACCGATTAATGCTTTTGGACAAGTATCAGCGATTTGTTGAGTCAAATTGCGAATAATACCCGCGTTAACATTAAATAGGTCTGAACGATCCATACCTGGTTTACGAGCAACACCTGCTGAGATCAGGACAACATCAGCGCCTTTCAGTGCAGGAGTCGCATCTTCACCTGAGAAACCAACTACTTTAACGTCAGTTGGGATATGGCTAAGGTCCGCAGCAACACCCGGAGTTACTGGTGCGATGTCATATAGTGAGAGTTCTGAACCTGCTGGAAGCTGGTTTTTAAGAAGAAGGGCCAGAGCCTGACCAATACCACCTGCTGCGCCTAGGACTGCAACTTTCATTCTGAAACTCCTTTATTTGTACTTAAAAAAGTATATTGATTCATCTTGTTATGTAGTAAACACATTACTGATAAAAAACAATTCATTAACAGATGTTGAAGCATATTAATGTGTATAGGCTTACGCACTGATTTCATCTATTCTAAACAAAATCCTTATCTGTTAATGAGATAAGGGGCACTTTTTTAACAAATAGTTTTTATCACTATTGATTTTTGCATAATAAATTGTTTTTACTGCTGATAATCCCGTTATTCACAAAGTGATTAACAAAAAATTTACACCTTTTGGCAACAAATTGCATTACCTCTCTATGCTACTGGGTCTATTTTCTTCTTATATAGGCATAAATCATTAAGATTATTGATTATTTTTATTTATCAACTTTTGCTAAACTAAACTTTCATCAATGTTCTCTTTTTATGCATAAAAAAGACAATAACCTTCATTTTTCATCGTATACAAAACCATCATAACGCAATTTTGTTGCATAAAAATTCACATTTACAGATAATACAGACCAATTTATTGTCATAGGATGGGTTAATTATGCGTACACCGTCTAAACAAGAAGACTTGGTTAAAGCGTTCAAAGCGCTGCTTAAAGAAGAAAAATTTAGCTCTCAGGCTGAAATTGTTATCGCACTGCAAGAGCAAGGCTTTGAAAATATCAACCAATCAAAAATTTCCAGAATGCTGACTAAGTTCGGTGCTGTGCGCACTCGCAACGCAAAAATGGAAATGGTCTACTGCTTACCCACAGAGCCTGGCGTTCCCACGGCGACTAGCCCATTAAAAAACCTAGTACTGGATATCGATTACAACCATTCTGTTGTGGTGATCAGAACAAGCCCCGGCGCCGCACAATTGATTGCACGCTTGCTAGATTCTTTAGGGAAAGCGGAAGGGATCTTAGGCAGTATCGCAGGGGACGATACCATTTTCTCTACACCAGCGAATAATTTTACAACTAAAGAGCTTTACGAAGCGATCCTTTCACTCTTTGATCAAGAGCTTTAAATCCATTTTTATTTTTTAATTTCTATTCCATTCGCGCATTCGTGCGCGATTGAATATAAAAACGATGGGCTATCAAAGTGATATTTGAGATATTCAGAAACGTTGTGCACTATGGATTTCACTTTTTAGTTCCCATTCTCTTCGGTTATCTATTTTGGCGCAAAAATTGGAAATTAGCGTCACTGCTTATGATAGCCACGATGGCGATTGATTTAGACCATCTTCTTGCGGATCCAATTTTTGATCCTAATCGCTGTGGCATTGGTTTTCACCCATTACATACTCTCTGGGCGGCAATCGCTTATTGTATCCTCTTTTTGATGCCATCGTGGAAATTAAAGGCTATCGCTGTTGGTTGTCTTTTCCATCTCTGCATAGATTCTTTAGATTGCTACATGGGCAGCCTAAAACAAGAGCTACAGTATAGTTATTGTTATAGTCGCCAATTTATTGAGGCGAGTTAACATTTAGCCTCGGCACACCTCGCCAAGAGCGCGATTTTACAGCGCTAACCCAATGCATTTCACCAATATCATTCACTGAGTTTAGTCGTATAACATACGAGACGTTTTCTACTATCCAAAAACAAAAAATGCCACTGTCCTGTTAAGGGAAGTGGCATTTTGCGTCAGCCATTATATTTAGTCGTCTAACTCTGTCTCTGCTTTATTTTTTAAGCCGGCGAGTAACTTACCGTGGATATCACCAAAACCTCCATTACTCATAACAAGAATATGATCGCCTGGCTGAGCGGTTTCAATGACCATTTGTGCCAACGCATCAATATCACCACTCCAACGGGCTGGTTGAACACATTTTTCCGCAATTTCAGTGACCATCCACGGAATATTGCTTGGCTGGAATAAGAAAACTTCATCAGCACGACCTAACGCCGGAGCAATATCACTTTTATTAACCCCTAACTTCATAGTATTAGAGCGTGGCTCTAATACCGCCAGTATGCGGGAAGTACCCCCAACTTTACTGCGCAGCGCTTCCAGTGTTGCGAGGATCGCCGTTGGATGATGAGCAAAATCATCATAAACACTGACACCATACTCAACCCCCCGTAATTCAAGGCGGCGACGAGCATTAATAAATTTACCTAAAGCAAAGCACGCTTCTTTGGCGGGCACGCCTACGTGATGTGCTGCGGCAATTGCCATCAACGCATTTTGGATATTATGATTACCCACTTGTGACCAATTCACCTCACCCACACGTTGTTGTTGATAATAGACTTCGAACTGGCTGCCATCGTGGTTCAGCTTTTTCGCTTGCCATTCACCATGTTCACCGACGAACTCTTGCTCACTCCAGCAGCCCATCGTCATAACCTGTTTAAGGTTATTATCGCTATCTGGCATGAAAATTTTACCGCTAGCAGGCACAATACGAACAAGATGGTGGAACTGTTTTTGGATGGCTTCTAAATTTTCAAAAATATCGGCATGGTCGAACTCAAGGTTATTGAGCACCAGCGTTCTTGGACTGTAGTGTACAAATTTCGAACGCTTATCGAAAAACGCGCAATCATACTCATCAGCTTCAATCACAAAAAAGGGACTTTCCCCTAATTGGGCTGATACTTCAAAGTTCCCTGGCACGCCTCCAATTAAAAACCCTGGTTTATAACCGCAATCTTCTAAGATCCAAGCAAGCATCCCCGCCGTCGTTGTTTTACCATGGGTGCCCGCGACAGCGAGTACCCAGCGTTCAGGAAGTACATGATCATGTAGCCATTGTGGACCAGATGTATAAGTGAGGCCTTTTTCCAATACCGCTTCAACACAAGGGTTACCACGCGTCATCGCATTACCAATAACGACCATATCAGGTGCTGGTTCTAGCTGACTAGGGTCATAGCCCTGAATGAGTTCAATACCTTGCTTTTCTAGTAAGGTACTCATCGGAGGGTACACGTTTGTATCGGAGCCTGTTACTTTATGCCCGAGGGAGCGAGCCAGTATTGCCAAGCTCCCCATAAACGTACCGCAGATACCCAAAATATGTATGTGCATTATTTTCCATCCAATAGCATGAGGTTTGTCACTATTCTACCCATCAACGTTAGGTTTATATAGACAAAAAATTCGAATTAAATACAGGGAAAAATAGGCAGAGTATTCCCAAAATGATCCAAACGCGGCAACAAGAGCCAGTTACTGTTATCCCAAGAGTACATGCTCAAGTATGTGACTTAGGTAACAAAATACGGCCCACATCGCGGCGGTACAACGTATCAAGGGTATAGATTAACTCCACGCGCAAGGGTACAATTCCCCCCTGCAAACCTCTGTCAATTATATTCAGGACCTTCGTCATGAAAACATTAGGCGAATTCATCGTCGATAAGCAACAAGATTTTCCTCATGCAACAGGAGAACTGACCGCATTACTGTCAGCAATCAAACTGGGCGCTAAAATTATCCATCGTGATATTAACAAAGCTGGACTTGTAGACATTCTTGGCACAAGCGGTGTGTCGAATGTCCAAGGTGAAGTCCAGATGAAGCTTGACCTGTATGCAAACGAAAAATTAAAAGCCGCTTTGAAAGCTCGCGGGGAAGTAGCTGGTATTGCCTCCGAAGAAGAAGATGAAATCGTCATTTTCGAAGGCGATCGTGCAGAAAACGCGAAATATGTCGTATTAATGGATCCACTGGATGGTTCTTCGAATATCGATGTAAACGTTTCCGTCGGAACAATCTTCTCTATCTACCATCGTATTACCCCAATTGGCCAACCGGTGACTGAAGCTGACTTCTTGCAACCGGGTCATCGTCAAGTCGCGGCAGGTTACGTCGTTTACGGTTCATCCACCATGTTGGTGTATACCACAGGATGTGGCGTACATGCCTTTACCTATGATCCATCACTTGGTGTCTTCTGCCTCTCTCACGAAAAAGTGATGTTCCCAACAGAAGGAAAAATGTATTCAATCAACGAAGGTAACTACATCAAGTTCCCTATGGGCGTGAAAAAATACATTAAATACTGCCAAGAACAAGATGAAGCGACAGGTCGCCCTTATACGACTCGCTACATTGGCTCGCTGGTTGCGGATTTCCACCGTAACTTGCTTAAAGGCGGCATCTATATCTACCCAAGCACGGCAAGCCATCCAAATGGTAAGCTCCGCTTACTGTACGAATGCAACCCAATTGCGTTCCTTGCAGAACAAGCAGGCGGTAAAGCGAGTAACGGACGTGACCGTATTTTAGATATCAACCCAACTGAACTTCACCAACGCGTTCCTTTCTTTGTTGGTACAGCTTCTATGGTTGAAAAAGCAGAATCCTTTATGCGTGAGTTCCCTGACGCTGAATAATGTTATTCATCGCGCTAAGGCGGGCTAATCCCGCCTTTTTTGTGGCCTTTTCTCAGCTTTTTTTTATGAATGCCCTACCAACTAGTGAGTTTTCCCCCTCTTTACGGCTATAATACCTTTCACGTTATGTACCCAAAATCGTTTTAAGTTGCTTAGATAGGGCTTAACTTATTGATGGGCATATTAGTTTTTAACATAAAGGATACTTTTTCATGGGCCTGAACAATGTACCGGCAGGTAAAGATCTGCCAGAAGATATCTACGTTATCATCGAAATCCCTGCTAATGCAGATCCTATCAAATATGAAGTTGATAAAGACTCTGGCGCTCTATTTGTAGACCGTTTTATGTCTACAGCGATGTTCTATCCATGTAACTATGGTTACATCAACAACACACTATCTTTAGATGGTGACCCTGTTGATGTACTGGTACCAACACCTTACCCATTACAACCAGGCTCAGTTATTCGTTGCCGTCCAGTCGGCGTATTAAAAATGACTGATGAATCAGGTGAAGATGCCAAATTAGTTGCAGTACCACACACTAAACTGAGCAAAGAATACGATCACATTAAAGATGTGAACGACCTGCCAGAGCTGCTACGCGCACAAATCACACACTTCTTTGAACACTACAAAGATTTAGAAAAAGGTAAGTGGGTGAAAGTAGACGGTTGGGATAACGTTGAAGCGGCTAAAGCTGAAATTATCTCTTCTTTCGAACGCGCTGCTAAAAAATAATTTCCCCTAACTCGGGAAGGGAAGGCTCTGGTGGTAACACGAGAGCCTTTTTTATAGAAAAAGCGCCGATAACCCATTGGCTACCGGCGCTTTATTACTCTTCTTCGTGACGTTTTAACCAGTCACCTGATTTGATACGACGCAAGCCTTCAACGGAATGCCGATAAAGATAAATCCAAGCATT
Source organism: Providencia sp. PROV268 (assembly GCF_028477805.1). Taxonomy (NCBI): domain Bacteria; kingdom Pseudomonadati; phylum Pseudomonadota; class Gammaproteobacteria; order Enterobacterales; family Morganellaceae; genus Providencia; species Providencia sp. PROV268. The sequence continues at coordinate 114,947 of NZ_JAMPLW010000002.1, read as the reverse complement.
GCCATATGGCGTAGGGATTAATTCACGAACATAGTCCTGTGAATTTTTCTTTAACTCATCTAACTCAGTCAAAATAGAGGGATTGATGCGATACACTTCGCACTCAATCACACCTTCACCTTTGATAACCGCTGGATAATACCCCAAGTCATAAAGCTCATAGCCTTCTAAGCTATGTTCGCCTAACAACTGAGCGTAAGTCATCCAGTGATGATTTCCTTGCTTGCGCCTTAAACTGCCATAAACAATTACACGCATATATTAAAACTCAAATTGATAAAGAAGATCCAGCGCCTGATTCACACCAGACACCGCTTCCAAATATAATTTAGGCATTAATCGATAACGCAATGTTAGCGTTGCCAGTGAGTCAAATATACCAACACCGTACTTAATTTGAAGGTCATTGGTAATTTTACCGCTCACCACGACTTGTGATTTATCACCAACCCCTTGCGTATCGAGGGCTAAATCAGATACTCCAAATGTTTCACCAATCTTACCTACGAGTTGCCCACTTTGAGCCACCCCGAGTCCAATTAGCATTGATGTCATTTGTGAACCATTAGCATCTCCGCTTTCTAATCCTTCTCCGCGTAGCAAATAGGATAAAGCTTCTTGTTGCGTTTTGGCTGGCTCAGAGAATATCTCGACTTTCGGTTTGTCTGCAAGCCCTGTCACCTTAACACCAGCAATCACATTATCAGCTGTGTTTTCAGGATTACGAATCGCTTCTAAGTTCAAGAAAGGCTGTTCCGGAGGACCTGAGAACTGGATTTGCCCTTTACGCACTATCAAATCTTGCCCATAAGCACGGAAACGCCCTGATGGAATATCGATTTGCCCATTCAAGCTCAGGCCTTGTTTATTTTGCAGTACCTTCAACATGCCTGTTAAGCGAGCTTTCAGACCAAACGCATCCAACATCACATCGTTGCCGATCTTAATATCCAGATTGGTTTGAATTGGAATTGGTGTGCTTGTCTTCTCAATAGGTTTCAGGTCACTGTCTAACATCACCACATCGGAAGAAGCCCCTACCGCTGATTCAGGAATTTCTTGAACCGTAATTCTTGCCCACGGAATATTCACACTTCCGTTTAACGTCAGTAAGGTCGGTGAAGCTTCAAACACAATATCAGGCTGCACATCCACTTTGATCATTGGCGGCATGGATACACGTAAATTGTTACCCACGGCCATGACTTTAGCGTGCCATGCCTCTGCCTTACGCCAATCCGCATCACCATTAATATTCAGATAACCTTCTGGCGTATTAATTTGCCCCGTCATGACTGAGCTGGCGCCATTAAAGGCAATACCTAATTGACCACTTTTGATATCAAATGGGATCAATGACGATTTAAGCTCTAAGCCTGAAAGGGATAAATTACCATTTAGCAATGGGTTATTCGCCGTTCCGCCAAGACGTAAATTGGCATTTAGGTTACCATTGGCAACTTCTTTCTCGCCTAATAACGGCTTAATTAACGCTAAGGTAATCGCATTGATTTCGACATTACCTGAAAGCTGCCGTCTCTTTTCCAAATCAGCAATATGAACATTGCCTTTTAACTGCCCATTGTTGGCAATTTTAAACAACCAATTCAGGTCTGCTTTGCCATTTTTCAATGCGGCATTCAAGGTCAGAGTCTCAAACTCTAACGGTAATAGTGTACCTTGAACCAATTGAACAGCTTTAACACCATCACCTTTAAGATCGACTTTAGCTTGTGGCAAGCTGCCATCATCCTTCCATACCACATTGGCTTTACCGCTAAATACGCCTTTGACGCGTGTCTCATCTGTCAGGAACGGTTTTAACATCGCAAGGTCAAAGCGTTCTAACACAACATCGGCGCTACCGCTTTTCCCTGCTTTAATCGGTTTGGGAACACAAAGGCGTGCATTGGTATTCACCCAACAGTGAGTACCAATAGTCACTTCTTGCGTTTGGTTTGCATAGTCCAGCGCCATGACCTTACTTAATTGCCATTCACCCACTGGCGTTTCAAATAACGTATTGCTGAGATTACCTTTCCATGTTTCAGTTTGGCGATCGAAACCACCTGCTAACGTTAAGCGCCCCGAAACTGGCTCACCTTTCACATCCAATTTTACGGTATGTTTTTTCTCGCTCCCATTCGCATCTAATGTTAGCTGGCTGATCACCAAGTCAGCCTGTTTGAGTTGGCGAACAACGACGGATAAATCCCCTTTGATTTGCTCACCCGATGTGACTTTTCCTTTAATAACTGCATTATCAATGGATAGGTCTTTTTGCCATCTCACCCCACGAGCGGTAAGATCAGCCTGCACCTCTGGTGCGTCGAGATCACCGCGTAGTTTTACATCACCGATGATCACACCACCTAGCCCCGGCAATATGCCATCAAGGCCCGGTGCATTGATTTTAGTATCTAGGTTCCATTTGTCCGCAAGGCTTCCTTTAACATCAAGGTGGTTTTTACCCAATGACAGTTTCAGATCAGGTATATTCCATTGCCCTGCCGCATTACCTGAAGCCTGACCGCGTGCTTTTAGCGGATTATTCTTGACGTTACCGTCTAAGCTAATCTCAGGGACTTGTAACTGCCAGCTACCGCCATAAAGACTACCGCGAGTGGCAATCTTACCATCGACTTTTGCTGGCCATTCAGGCCACTGTTTTGCGGTATTGATACCTGATAACGTCAGTACTGCATTCCAACTGATCGCTTTGCTCCAGTCAGCCACCCCCGTAATATCCGCATTACCTTGCAACGCCGCTAAACGTAGGCGCGTAAGGTTAATTTGCTCTTCATTACCTTTCGCATCCAACATTAGCGTTGAAGGTGGAATATCTTGTCCTGTAATCGCTGAGCGAAGGGATAAATCATAAGCCGAAGGACGCCCATTTAAGCGTAAACGAGTGCCATCAAGCTGATATTGAACCTCTCCCACCAGCGGCCAGCTCAATTTTTGGCTCTCTAGCGTTAATTGAATAGGTAAGTCTGCCTGACCAAGATCGGTCTGAGCATTCAACGTCGCATTCACTGGCCCACTGAGATTCAGTGCCAGTTTTAACTCTTCGAGCAATCCACCTTTAAGGGATAAATCAATCTTTTGTCCATTAAGATCTTCAAGGCGGCTTTCCCCTGTTATCGACAAAGAAACCGGCCACTTATCCTGTAATGTTGCGGTGCCTGATAAAGCGACATTACCTTGCGGTGAATCAATCGTAAATTTCTTAAGTAAAACGTTTTGCCCATCGTTTGAAAGCGTTAAATTCAAACTATTAATAACCGCTTCGGTTGCTCCCGTCAGTTGCAAGTTTGAACCATTAATACCTTCAACATTTAGATCAACAGGCAAAATCACTTCCGGCAATTCCGCTAATAACGGTTTGGCGAATAATGTTTTTAGCGTTTCACCAATAGATTTTTCTTCGCCAGTCGCGACTTCTTTGACGGGCTCTTCTGGTGGTGCCTCTTTGTTTTCAGGTAAATTAATCGCCAAATCAATAATATCGGTTGGCGTTACCGTTAACGCTTTTTTCTGCCAGTAAATACCCGTTTTAAACTTCCCTAAATCAATCGCCATTCCATCCACATTGACTTGCGTTGAAGTCAGTTGTAGTTGATTTAGGTTGATGGTCAGTGGCGCATTTAACTCTGTTAATGGCTCAGAAGGTGGTGTCTCTTCTGAAGGTGGCATTTTGGATGTATCAACATTAACGACCACATTTTCGGTCGAAAGATCATCAATACATAATTCCCGATTAGTCAAACAGCCTAAACGTAACGCCAGATGTAATTTTCCAGCATTCACATCAACACCTGGCATTTGGTATTTTACGTCGGTCAAGGTGAGATTATTAATATCCCCTTCAATCGAACGGATTTCTAACCCCGATACAAAACGGGTGGCGCTGTTCAAGGCAAAATGCAGGCCCGATTGTGTGCCAAGTACCCAGCCTAGCGCGGCAAAAACCAAGATCAAGACTAATAAAATGGTGAGACCTGTCCATTTTAACCACTTCATCCATTTCATAGTTCTGTCCCCAAGCCGATGTAAAATTGAATTTTATTGTTATCCGAATCTCCAATTGGGGTAGCCAAATCGAATTTAATTGGCCCTACAGGAGAAACCCAACGGACGCCAACACCGGCCCCTGTTTTAAAATCGCTTTTCTTAATATCGTTAACTGCTTCACCGGTATCAACGAACGCGGCGCCCCACCAATTACCTGTGAAGTTGTAATCATACTCGATAGAGCCGACAACCAGTTTAGATGCCCCGGTTAGCTTGCCTTTACTATCCTCTGGAGAGATTTTTTGGTAACCGTAACCACGTACACTGCCATCACCCCCTGCGAAGAAACGCAAGTCTGGCGGTACTTTGTCAAAGTTATTAGTTTCAATCCAACCTAAGTTGCCTCTAAACACAAAACGGTGCCCTTCCCAAGGAGAACGGATCCAGACCTGTTTTGTTTGTAACACGAGAAAATCAATATCTGATCCCCAAATTTCATTTGAGTAATCAACAGAATAACGTTGGCTATCACCCCAACTTGGCATCACCCCTCCGCGTTGACGAATGCGACTCGCATTTGCCCCTGGATAGAGCAGCATCGTGGTATTTGTGACATCTGCCTGAGTAAAGTGACTGAGCATCCAACGCATATTGACGCCATACTGCCAACCGCTGGAGTAATCCCAGTTACGAGACAGATTTAACGTTGTGGTATCAGACTCCGTATCGTTTAAATCAGTACGTTTATACCCCCCTTGAACGGCATAATATTGTTCAAGTGGATTGGCTTTAAGGGGGATCTTATAGCTTGCATCAATAATTTGTTCTGGCTGTGATAGGCTAATATTGGATGTAATACTTTGCCCACGAGAGTTGACCCATGGCTTATTCCATGTTGCTTTGACACGCGGCCCCACGTCTGTCGCATAACCGCCCCCCAATTCAACAAAGTTTTTTGCCCGAGGCACCATCACCCCTTCCATCGGCAATATGTCAGTATCATCTTCTCGCGCTTTAGCGATGTTTGGTGTGACAATAGCCGAAGTAAACCAGCCAGTTTCGACTAATCGGCGGTTAAATTCAGCTAATTGCTCTGACGTGTAATATTCCCCTTCTTTAAAAGGAGCAAGGTTATTTAGGTAATCCGTGCGAATTTGAGAACCTTCATAGGAAATAGCACCAAATCGATAACGCTCACCACTATTAAAATTAAAATCCCAATAAGACGCGTGGTGGTCTAGCGATATCCCTAACTGACTTTTTTCCATTATCGCATCGAAATAACCTTTACGGATCGCTAGGCTACTAAACTTCCCTTTAAAGCTTTCATATTCACCATCATTTTGGATCGTACCAATTTTGGGTGTATTACTTTTAATCATTTTGGCATAGTCAGAGTCGTTTTTGGCTCCCCCTTCTAATTCAATATTTACACCCTGTACTCGAATGGGTTCACCCAAAGTCACTTTCGCTGTCAGCACAGAACGCGCTGGTGGCTTATTTTCTTGATAGCTGAATTCAATTTTTGGTTGGTAGTAGCCTAACGGCTTTAAACCATCCTCAATCGCTTTTGTTACCCGAGCGCGGAAGCGGCCATTAGGCACAACTTCATCTTGAGAAATCGTAGATAATTGAACTCGGACGTTCTGATTCGGTTGCCCCTCAAGCCCTTCAATATTAAGGCGAAGATTTGCAGCATATGCCGTAGAAACCGCCGCCGTTAAGCTGAGAAAACAAATGATAGGGTATTTTGACACGCCCGCTCCTAAGTTCATTGATAGTTTGACTAAAGACTCCATATCAATTTATTTTGAGTAAAATAAATTTTAGATACAAGTTTTTATCCTAATTTTTACCTAACGTGCACAACATTACTCATAGGAATAGTTATGTCATCTAATCAGTCACAACCCATAAATATTTCCCAAGCGCTACCCGGTAGGCAAAGTGCTATTCCCCATTCACCATACCATGCGGTTAACCATCATTCGATTGACAATATTCCGAAGAACGCTGAAATTGCCTATTTTGCGATGGGCTGTTTTTGGGGAGTTGAGCGTTTATTTTGGCAGCAACCGGGCGTTTACTCAACATCCGCTGGCTATAGTGGCGGGATTACGCCAAATCCAACTTACGAAGAAGTGTGTACGGGTCTCACCGGCCATACTGAAATCGTGAGAGTCGTCTTTGACCCACAAACTATTAGTTATGCAGACTTACTGACTCTGTTTTGGGAAAACCACGATCCAGCACAAGGTATGCGCCAAGGGGGTGACATTGGCACCCAATACCGTTCGGCTATCTACACCGTCTCTGATTCGCAATTACAGCAAGCCACAAAGACGCGGGACGCTTATCAACAAGCGATGACAGCACAGGGTGATCCACGCCAAATCACCACAGAAATCATGCCATTTGAAGTGTTTTATTTTGCGGAAGATTACCATCAACAGTATCTTCACAAAAACCCAGCAGGCTATTGTGGTTTAGGTGGAATCGGTATTTGTTTACCACCACAGAACATAAACTAGGCAGAAAATTTAACCTAATGCTATAATAACGCCACTAACCGAATTTTTGCGCACTCCGCGTTATTTTTGCCTATGTAGTAGAACGAGTTACCTTCAGGTGATCTCAAATCAAGATCCGTTATACCTGAAGGTAATGTCTGGATAATTTATGCTTAACAGTTTACTAATCGTACTTTTATTATGTGCTATCAGCGCATTTTTTTCGCTGTCAGAAATATCATTGGCAGCATCTCGCCGCATTAAATTGAAACTCATGGCTGATGAGGGCAATGTTAATGCCGCTCGTGTTCTAAAATTACAAGAAATGCCGGGTATGTTTTTTACCGTAGTGCAAATTGGCCTTAACGCCGTCGCCATCTTAGCAGGTATTGTCGGCGAATCTGCTTTTGCGCCATCACTACAAGAGGTATTTATTCATTTCTTATCACCAACTTGGGCACAGCAAACCGCATCCATTCTTTCATTTACGATTGTCACCAGCCTATTTATTTTAGTGGCGGATCTAACGCCTAAGCGTATTGGAATGGTGAAACCTGAAGCCATCGCAGTGCGAATTGTCAATCCAATGCGTTTTTGTTTGACCGTATTAAGCCCTCTAGTTTGGTTTTTTAATGGTCTTGCAAACCTGATCTTCAAAATTTTCAAGTTACCAACGGCACGTAATGAAGATATTACCTCCGATGATATTTTTGCTGTGGTCGAAGCGGGAGCGGTTGCAGGTGTGCTGCGTAAACAAGAGCACGAACTGATCGAAAACGTATTTGAACTTGAATCACGCACCGTTCCCTCTGCAATGACGCCACGTGAAAGTATTATCTTCTTTGATAAAGAAGAGTCAGAGGAGAGTATTAAACATAAAATTTCAACCGAGCCGCATTCTAAGTTTTTAGTTTGCAGTGGTGATATTGACCATGTCATTGGCTTTGTTGATTCAAAAGTCTTGCTAAATCGTGTTTTGAATGGTCAAAGCCTTAACTTACAAGATGGCGTTCATATTCAAAATGCGCTGATGATCCCCGATACCCTCTCGCTTTCCGATACACTCGAAGCTTTTAAAACAAATGGGGTCGATTTTGCCGTCATTCTCAACGAGTACGCTCTTGTGATGGGGCTTATTACGATCAACGACGTTATGACAACATTAATGGGCGATCTGATTGGGCCGGGCCAAGAAGAGCAGATTATCACGCGGGATGAAAACTCATGGCTGGTTGAAGGCGGTACTCCGATTGAAGATGTACAGCGTATTTTAGATATCGATGAATTCCCTGATGTGAGCAATTACGAGACCATTGCAGGCTTTATGATGTACCGTTTAAGGAAAATGCCGAAACGTACTGATTATGTGAAATATGCAGGCTATAAATTTGAAGTTGTCGATATCGATAACTATAAGATTGATCAGTTGCTTGTCACCCGAATTACAACGCCACCCGCACCTGTCGTGGTTCAAGCGGGTAAAAACAACACAGAAACGGCTAACGCAGAACAACCAACACAAAAAGTCAAAGAGTAATACTTTACAGCGAAGCCGTTTCATTTGATGCGCCACCTTGTGTGGCGCTGCTTTTAATTAAATAGCGAACAACTATTTAATTAAATCAACAGCATTTACCCCAACTCAGATTGTAGAACCAGAACTTGTTTATTCACCTCACTCATTACATTGTAGTGGCGCTTATCACCCACTTTAGGTGGTAAGATTTTGCCGTAATTGAATTCAAATGCACCAAAGCCTTTGATGTAAATACGACCACGGAATAGCGTTTTAACGTAGAGTGCAATTTTGGATGGGTTATAACGGTTAAATATTTTCATTAGAACTTTTCCTTTCCTTTTGTCATACGATACTCGTTCACTCATACCGCTCGTTAATAATAGACCAGTAATATTTACTTTGGTTCTATTATTGCAGTTTTATTCAATTCATTTACAGAAAATGACACTACGAACATTCTGTCAATAACCTCAAAAACTTTGTAGTTATGCTAAATTTTGCAAAAATGTTAATTTCAGTTTCACAACTCATCGGATGAGCTATGCTATAACTGTAAGCGCAAAACATGACTGCCATGTTTCAGTCATTGCATGACACTCTCAAACCGAGTAATAATGAGGTAATATAATGATTAAAAAGAATTTTTTACTTGCTTGCCTACTCACTTTATCATCCACAGCTTTCGCAAGCCAAATCCAACTAAATCAACCTGTACCGGCAGTTTCTGTTACAGACAAAGGAGAGATGCTATTAAGTCAAGAGGGGAAATTTTCCTATCAAGAGTGGAAAAGCCAACAATTACCAGGAAAAGTCCGTACAGTTCAACACATTGCGGGGCGCTCTTCCGCTAAAGAGCTGAATGCACCATTGATTGAAGCGATCAAAAAAGCGAATTTTCCCCATGATGCTTATCAAACAACCTCAATTATCAATGCGGATGATGCCATTTTTGGCACAGGTGTTTTCGTCAGTAACAGTGTTGAAGACAGCAAAAAAGAGTTTCCTTATTCGCAATTTATCGTTGATAGCGATGGTGTCGTTAAAAAAGCATGGCATCTCGCACCAGAAAGTTCAGCGATTATCATCTTGAATAAACAAGGAAAAGTGCTTTATTTCAAAGACGGTGCGCTCACTGCCCCTGAAGTGGATAAAGTGATCACATTAATTAAATCTGAACTTGCTCAATAGCGCTCATCACCTCTTGTGCACGGAAACATCGCTGTCGTGCACATATTAAAAGAGAGGTGTGAGTTTATCTATCACTAGTGAGTTATTCTAAAAAGGCTTATTAGCCACTAAATTTATATGGTGAATAATTATTTGGAATTTATTAATAACCAAGCATTATTACCAAGTGATTTTGACGCAAAAACCGCCATTTTCGCCATTTGCAAAAGCCAATCTGAAATGGTGTAGCTCAGCAATCTGTTTCGCAATAGATAACCCTAAACCACTACCTGTTTTCTCTTGCCCCGGTGGACGATAAAAGCGTTCACCTAACCGTTTAAGAACATCCTGAGTTACCCCTTGCCCATCATCATGGATCGTGAGGTGATCCTTATTCAGTACAATATCTACTTTTCCACCAGCCTTACCATAGCGAATGGCATTATGTAGCAAATTCCTTAAAAGGATAGCTAATAACAGACGCTGCCCAGTCAATAATGGTGGCTCATTAACCACTACAACATCCATTGTCGTCTGTGCAGCTTTCGCCTCTAATGAGATATCTTGCAGTGCAGACTCAATTAAGGCTAACCATGAAAGTTGCTCCACATCATCAAGCTGTGACAATGACTCTAAACGAGAAAGCGTTAATAGCTGATCGACAAGACGTGTGGCTCTATCGATCCCTTCGGATAAGTTAGCAACCGCATGTTCTCGAATGGTAGGATCATGCCCTGCTATCTGCACAACTTCGGCCTGCACTTTCAGTGCTGCCAACGGACTACGTAGCTCATGGGCCGCATCCGAGGTAAATTGGCGTTCACGAGCAAACATCGCTTGAATACGCGTAAATAAGCTATTGAGTGCATCTAACATTGGCTTGACTTCTGAGGGGAGCCGCTCAACATGCACTGAACTCAGTTCATCGGGCCGCCGTTGATAGAGTTGGGTTGTGACTTGATGTAATGGCCTCAATGCACGCGTTAATAACCATAAAAACAGGATTAGCATGATAGGCAGCGCAATTAGCCAAGGTAAAAACTGCGCAACCATAATCTCCATCGCCATATCTTGCCGATATTCCCACTCTTGCCCCACGACAATAATATATTGCCCTTCCGATGATCTTAGCCAAACAAAGCGCCATTCATCATCACTTCCTTTAATTTTGCCTTCGGTAAACCCTTCTCGGCTAAAGTTAAACGGGATTTTGCGCCCATTATCACCGTCATTCAGTACCATCTCCCCTTGAGGTGTGAAAATGGCGAATGCCAGCGCATCATCATCTTGATTACCACGGTTTTTACGTAAGATTTTCTTCGTTTTTGCTAATGAAACATCATTAAAATCGAGATCAGAAGGTAATACAGACAAACGTTTAGCAAATACCATTTGCTGAGTATCAAACAGTTCATTGATCGTTTTATATGTTTGATGCCACGCAAGTAAACTCGCCACTCCCCACGTCATTAGCGCGAGTAGCAACAGCATGAGTGTCAATTTTAAGCGTAAGCTAAAGGTTTTCATGCTTCCTCACCTAAACGGTAGCCGACACCATGAACTGTTCGAATAAAACGCGTACCTAACTTACGCCGTAAATGGTGAATATGCACCTCGACGGCATTGCTGGATACCTCTTCATCCCAGTTATACAATTTTTCCTCAATGAAGGCACGAGACAGCACCTTGTTTGGATTATGTAAAAACAAGGATAATAGAGATAACTCCTTACTTTTTAATTCGATACGTTCACCGTGACAGGTGACAGTCATTGCAACAGGATCCATTTCAATATGACCATGCTTTAATATTGGCGACAATTGCCCGCTACGCCGGCGAATTAATGCCTGCAAACGCGCAGCAACTTCTGCAAGCGCAAAGGGCTTACAAAGGTAGTCATCGGCACCTTGTTGTAGCCCTTGAACTCGCTGATCCAAGGCATCTCTTGCGGTTAATATTAAAACAGGCTCATCACGCCCTTCTTTGCGCCAAAACTTCAAAATCTCCATACCATCTACACTCGGCAGAGAAAGGTCGAGTATCACGGCATCATAAGGCGCATCGAATAAGGCGACTTGCCCTTGCTTACCATCGGCAAACCAATCAATGGTAAAGCCAAGTTGGCTTAATCCTACTTTTAAACCATCGCCAATTAACCGGTCATCTTCGATCAGCAAAATACGCATGATTTTCTCCTTTATTAGAATATTGTTATATTTATCCGATTAATTTGGATATGACCAGTTGTTATGAACTAAATTTAAAATATATTTTTTTTCTGTGGGTTCTTAAGATCCTGTTAAGAATTTCTTGTTTTAATAGCTCCCGTAAACAAATTTTGGTAACAAATGGAGAGGACCACTATGAAAAAATTACCCTTAATCGCGTTAATTGCTGCATTAGCTTCTGCACCTGTACTCGCTGCAAATGGTAGCTTTGATGGACCAGGCGCGGCTCAGACGACCACCAATCAAACAAACCAAGCTGGTGGCTTTTCTGGCCCAAATAGCGGCGAAACTACGGTCGCTAAAGCTCTCGATTTATCCGATGATAGCTGGGTGATCTTGCGTGGTAATATTGTTAAGCAGTTAGATCAAAAACATTATGAGTTTACCGATGGGACAGGCACCATCAATCTCGAAATTAGCCCAAAACGCTGGAATGGCATTAATGTCACGCCAAAAGATAAAGTAGAGATCCGCGGTAAAATCGACAAAGACTGGAATACACGCGAAGTGGAAGTCAAACAGATCCAAATTATAAAATAATCTTTTGGTAAAAATTAAGGTAGCCGCTACGGCTGCCTTATTTATATTGATAGAGATTGATGTGATAAAACTGGCATAAACTCTTATTTAAGGATGGTGACCACAGTGCTAAATTAACCGTTACCCCTATTACGAAGGTAACATCATGTCTGCTAAAACTCCCCAAATCCGTCATATTCGTGAAACTTTACTCTCTGATAATTGGTATACCTTAAAAAAATACACTTACGAAATTCAACGCCGCGATGGTCGTTGGCAGCAGCAAACCCGTGAGTCATATGACAGAGGAGACGGGGCTGTTATCCTACTTTACAACCAAGCGAAAAATACCATTATACTGATCCGCCAATTCCGCCTTCCTTTGTATATCAACGGCTATCCTCATTTTCTTATCGAAGCTGCGGCTGGGTTGCTTGATAATGCATCGCCCGAAGAACGCATTATTGCCGAAACAGAAGAAGAAACAGGTTTTCGTATCGAAAAAATAGAAAAAGTCTATGAAGCCTATATGAGCCCAGGCTCCGTCACCGAAAAACTCTATTTTTATATTGCCGAATATCACGATGGCGACCGCATCAATTCGGGAGGTGGGCTTACCGAGGAAGGTGAAGATATTGAAGTATTAGAGTGGGAATTCCCAAAAGCATTAGCCGCGATAAAAAGTGGTGAGATTGTTGATGGAAAAACGATTATGCTTATACAACACATTGCCCTAAATAATATTTTAAAGAGTCATTAAAAGTACTATTTATATTATTCTATTTTCCTTCTTGATAAGAACCAAGAAGGAAAATTAAATAGGGTTTATTTCTTCTTATATTTTTACATTAATACGTTTTATTTCCTCTATACTAGAAATATTGACATTTCTTATCCCAGCTCAAAAAATAAATAAAAATATCAAATTACAATCAATAGGTTACGATAATTTTTTATTCACAAATATACTATCAGGAACTATTAATCTAATAACTACAGTGTTTATTTTAAATAAAACACGATACAATCAAATAATGTGATATTTTATATTTACAACAATAACGAGTAGGTTAATTATTAATTTTCAGTTTAGTCTTTTTTAGAAAGTCCTTTATTGAAAGTCTCACTCTTTTACCAATTAAGTTGTTTGTTCAGCCATATAAAATGTAAGAGGTTAATAATATGATACGTTGTGTTCGTATGTGGACCGGTGAAGATGGCAATTCTCTTTTTGAAGAAGGTACGATTGAATTAAGTGGTGAAGCTAGAGGCGATAAAGAAACGCCTGCTATTGCCGTCAGTGAACTTTCATTTCGTGAAACAACCTCTGGTGGGTCTTGGGATTGGCATAAAGATCCTGTACCACGTTATGTCATCACACTTTCAGGCACTTTAGAATTCGAAACCAAAGACGGCTCAACTTTTATTATCAAGCCTGGTGATATTTTACTCGCACAAGACAACACAGGTACTGGCCATAAATGGCGTTTAATTGGTGATGAACCATGGCGCCGTGCTTATGTTGTTTATCAAGAAGGCACTGAACTGTGTTTTAAACCCTCTAAGTCTTAGGAGTTTTTTGAATGAGTAAGCCTATTTCAGAACAAGTTGATATTGCGCTCATTGGCGCAGGTATCATGAGCACCACACTCGCAACTTTTTTAAAAGAGCTTGAGCCATCGCTAAATATTGCGATATTTGAAAGACTCAATGACTGTGCTCAAGAAAGTTCCCACCCATGGAATAATGCGGGAACAGGTCACGCAGCAAACTGTGAAATGAACTACACGCCACCGAACCCAGATGGTACAGTGGATATCAGCAAAGCGCTTGAAGTTAATACTGAATTTGACCTATCACGTCAACTTTGGTCCTATCTTGTCACCAAAGGTAAAATCAAAGATCCCCGTGACTTCATTCACCCTTGCCCACATATGAGCTTTGTTTGGGGTGATGATAACGTAAAATTCCTCCAGCAACGCTATCGCCAAATGTCTGCTCACCACTGCTACCAAAACATGGAATACAGTGATGATCCTAAGCAGATCAATGAGTGGGCACCGTTGATTATGGAAGGCCGTGATCCAAAAGAAGCCATTGCAGTCACACGCGTGGTAACGGGGGCTGACGTAGATTATGGTGCATTGACCCATTTATTGATGGAGCAATTAACACAGCAATCGGGTTTCACTGTTCATTACAAGCATGAAGTGGTTGATGTTAAGAAAACCGCAGAGGGTCGATGGAATATTGAGGTTAAAAACCTACTCACTCACGAAAAAACCATCACATCAGCGAAATTTGTGTTTGTGGGCGCGGGTGGACGTGCAATAGAGCTACTACAAAAATCAGGCATCCCAGAAGGTAAAGGCTTCGGTGGCTTCCCTGTAAGTGGTATCTGGCTACGTTGCGACAACGAAGAGATTGCTAATCGCCATCATGCAAAAGTTTATGGTAAAGCAAGCAAAGGCTCCCCTCCGATGTCAGTGCCTCACTTAGATACACGTATCATTGGCGGCAAACGTTCACTTCTATTCGGACCTTACGCGGGTTTTTCCAGTAAGTTCCTTAAACATGGCTCTTATTTAGACTTGTTTGAATCTGTGCGCTTAAATAACATCGAACCGATGCTGGCAGTTGCTAAAGATAACTGGTCGCTGGCGGAATACTTAGTTGGACAAGTATTACAAACATCAGCACATCAGTTTGCGATGCTACAAGAGTTCTACCCTGAAGCACAACATGAAGACTGGAAAGAAGTTGTCGCGGGTCAACGTGTACAAATCATTAAGCCAGATCATGATAAGAAAGGGGTCTTGGAATTCGGCACGGAGCTAATTACCAGTGCAGATAAGTCCTTCACCGTATTAATGGGAGCATCACCGGGCGCTTCTACTGCGGCCTTTATCGCGCTAAACGTTTTGAAAACTTGTTTTGCCGAGCAGCTTAGTGCAGATGGCTGGGAAGCACGCTTAAAAGAGATCATTCCAACTTATGGTATTGACTTAAAAGTCGATGCAAAAGCTTGCTCTGATATCCGTGCGGCAACGGCAAAAGTGCTCAAACTGGATAATTAATTCAGCGCTGTCGGGTAAATAAAGTTATTTACCCGACATTATTTCACCATAGTTTAAAATAACGTTACGCGAAAACCTGGGTTTAAAAAGGATTCACGTGGTGTGTAATCTAATGTTTTGCCATTCCAATCAAGCACCTTAGCCCCAGCTGCCATTGCGATTGCATGCCCTGCTGCTGTATCCCAAATGTTAGTTGGCCCAAAGCGAGGATAGAGCTGCGCTTTCCCTTCCGCTACCAAGCAAAATTTTAATGATGAGCCAATTTCTACCGTGTCATGGTTCCCCAATTGTGCAAGGTAATCACGTAATTCAGCGTCTTGATGAGAGCGGCTAATCGCTATGATTGGAGGTGTTATATCTTTAACATGGATTGACTGTTTATGCCCACCCTCTTCTTTCCACGCTTGATTACCCTCCGCATAATAGAGCAAGCCTTTGGCGGGCGCATAAATAACCCCCATAACGGGCATACCCTTTTCAATCAAGGCAATGTTAACGGTAAAATCCCCATTACGATGAATAAATTCTTTTGTGCCATCAAGTGGATCAACCAACCAATACCGTTGCCAACCTTTGCGTTCATTCCATGAAGGGGGGTCTTCTTCAGATAACTGAGGAATATCCGGTGCAATGCGAGTCAAACCCGCTGTAATAATTTGATGAGCGGCAATATCCGCAGCCGTCACCGGAGATTTATCGCTTTTTTGCTCAACTTGTAGCGGTTCTTGAGCATGATAGATCTCCATAATGGCAGAGCCTGCATCGATAGCCAGTTCACAAATTTGTTTTAGCATGATTCACCTCTTTTCCATCACTCTTTACCTTAAGATTAACAGCCATAGATAGTAAGTGCACGCTAATTGAAGCCACAGAAACCGTTCACACTTACCTTATCAATCTACATTATTTTCTTTCTAAGTAGTTTCAATTAATGAAAAGAATAGTGTTCTTGGGGAAATGTTGCGTTATATCAGAATAGTGCTTTATATTTTGCTTTAAGTTTGATTTATTACTCGACATTTGCAATAGTGATATTGCTTAATCCATTGTTTTGTATGCGTAAGAAACAAATAAGCGAGAGCCGTGAGCTTCTTTTAAATAAAAGCAATTATAGATTGTGAATATATATCCGAAGTTAGTTTAGGTTTTTAGCTCTCACGCTACTAAGAAAAATTCCTATATTTATGCCCGATGGCAACATTAAGATAGCAAACGTTATGATCCATTCTCGAGTAGCAACAACGCATTATGATTTAATGCCATACAGAACAATAAGTAAAAATGACAGTAAGCTTGATAGCATTTTTGAACGGGAATGTAATCTTCTATTTATATATCACCGCTATCAATTATGTGATTCTCTAAAATTTAGGAATAAAAATGAGTCAATCAAATGCAGCCAAACTCTCTTTTTTTAGATTACCCGCCATATTTGTGAGTGTTTGGATCCTCACTGAATATTTGTGGTTTTATAGCGTGACAATCCAACCATTATTATACGCGCCACCGCATTATTTAAATTCGATTATATATGGCCTAAGGGTAGAGTGGTTCATTAAGATTTTTATCTTCCTACTTTCCACTTGCCTTATCTTTTACTACACCAAATTGAACCAAGCTAACCTTAAAAATATACTTATTGTTGCGGGTATTGCCATTGTCTACTTTTTTATTCTCAAATTTACGCAACACTTAAGTGGCATAGTCATGAACAAGACATTTGGAGGGATAGGATTATATCATCGCCCCAGCTTAGTGTATGCCTACAGGTTTTCCATTATAGTTAGCATTATCAACGTCTTGATACTTATTTTGCTATTTATACCAAGAATATTTTTTTGTAAAAAAGCGCGTCATGATTTCGTATTAACAAAAAAAAATCATGGGTTAATTTACAATGCACTCTATATCATAACCATGTTATGTTTTACGCTTGTTATCACCTTTATCACAGTATATAGCATTGCATTATTCAAGGAGAATCAACTGATATTAAAAGGTTTCTTGCTTCTGAGTTACCAAGCGTCTGACATGTTATTTCCTGCAACAGCAGCTGCTATCGTTATCTTCCTTTTAAGTATATATAGATCAATTCCTTTCCAAGGAAGTCAACTCAAGGTAAAACGTTTAATGCTTCTTTCGTTCATTAATACCATTATACTACTGGCGATAATGAGCCTGTTAGCATTCTTACTCTATTTATCAATAAAGGCCAATCAACAAATCGCCACTTTAGATAAGTTCTTCGTCATCGTTGGGATTGTGATTTTTATTATCATTGCACGTCTTATAAATAAACGGGTGTTTAGAACGAAAAAAGATTCACCCACAATTACGCCTACCGCTTAAAACATAAAAAGGGCTTTGCGGCCTCGCCTTCATAATAAAAAGGCTGACCTGCAAAGCCCTGATAGTAGCTTAGTCAGTTATACTGACCGCCAAGATTACAGAATTTCGAGTAACTCAACTTCAAAGACTAGCGTGCTGAATGGCGGAATAGATGCGCCTGCACCACGTTCGCCATAAGCAAGCTCGGAAGGGATATAAAGTTCCCATTTAGAACCGACAGGCATCAGTGTTAATGCTTCAATCCAACCTTGAATAACGCCGCTAACAGGGAACTCTGCGGGTTGACCGCGCTGCACTGAGCTGTCAAATACAGTACCATCAATCAAGCGACCGGTATAATGTACGCGAACACGGTCTGTACGTGTAGGAATTGCGCCTTCGCCTTGGTTAATGACAGAAAATTGCAAACCAGACTCAGTGGTTGAGACACCTTCACGTTTTTGGTTTTCTTCAAGGAATGCACGGCCTTCTGCGGCCATCGCTTCTTGGCGAGCTACACGAACAGCATCTGCACGCTCATGGATTTCACGTAACGCTTTATGTAGCGCTTCGACGGGAACTGAAGGCATATTACCTTCTAATGCGTCAGTAAGACCCGCTAAGATAGCTGCCGGCTCTAGGCCTTCTAAGCCAGACTCTAATAGTTGTTGACCAACTTGCAGGCCAATACCGTAGCTTGCTTGAGCTTCTACTGAATCAAAATTTTGGTTTGCCATGAAAATACCTGTATGGTTTTTGATAAAAAACCAAGGATAACAGCCCCCCTCTTATGGGTAAACCTAAACAATGCCTATCAAGAATAAAAGCCTTTCGGACAGCCTGATCCCGCTCAGTGTTCTCTGAAAAATAACTTAGGGTAATCAAATTACTACAAATCAGTGCTAGTATTCTTGTTATCACAAGTTATTTTGCCTGTTGTTAGGGTTTCCTCAATCAAGGAGGAGTCATGTTTAAACTTTCAATATTTCATCGTATTGGTATTGCTGTTTTAACGATCATTATCATCGCGGCGTTTTTTATACCTGTCGATGACAAAAACAGCGATCAGCAAATAGCACAAAATCAGCCACAACCTATTGTAGTTCCACCACCCACAGCACCGGAAATTGTGACCCAAGCCCCTTCGGAGGAGCCAACCATCAGTAGTGGAACAGACGACACACAAACGCGTTTACCTAATGAGCCTGAAATTATTCAAGAGCCTCCCGTTGAAACCGTTCCACCTACCACTGTCGAGCAACCTAAGCAACCGGTCACACCATCAGAGCCAAAACAGACCACACCAACAGAGCAAGAGAAGCGTCCAGCTACGCGTCCTTCCACTAATAATTGGCAAAATTATCAAGTCCAAAAAGGAAAAACACTGGCTCAGTTATTTCGTGATAATCATCTGCAAGCCAACGATGCATTTATCATGGCACGCGTTGAAGGCCCAGAAAAACCATTGAGTAACTTGCGCCAAGGGCAGAAAATTCGTTTGAAAGCGAATGCCAAAGGTGAAGTACAGCTTTTAGAAGTGACAACTGCGGAAGGTAAAACGGTTAGTTTTGCCCGTTTAAGTGATGGTAGTTACTACCGTACACCTTAGTTATTCGTTAAAACATTAACGCTCCACTATCAGGCAATAGCTGGGGCATTAATGTTTATACAAAAAATCCCATTTCGCTTTATGCCACATACTGTCAATCAACCTTACGCGGTAAATTTGCTATTACGCAATCGCATTTAGCTCGATTGCTCCGACTCTAACTCACACTTGAGAAAATTAGGCTATTGCCATTTTCTATCAAAGTCGCAAATCAGTGGTATCACTGTACTTGATATAGGATGGAGTGGTGTGAATAAGGTTATTTCGTGGAAAGCAGCAGGATAGGTAAAACGCTTACGACTTTTAAGTAAAAATAACAGTTTTTAGGCAATAAAAAACACCGGACAAGCCGGTGTTTTTTTGTACCATCGAATAAGTCCGATAGTACTACCATCATTTTTGATTACTCAGCAACGATGATAACGTTCAGCTCAGCAAAAACATCGCTGTGTAACTGGAAGTGAACTTCGTGGTCACCAGTAGTACGCAGAACGCCGTTTGGTAGGCGAACTTCGCTTTTCGCGATTGCAACGCCTGCTGCAGTGACTGCATCAGCGATATCACGAGTACCGATAGAACCAAACAGTTTACCTTCGTCACCTGCTTTAGAAGCAATAGTCACAGAGCCCAGTGCATTAACAGCTTCTGCACGAGCTTGAGCTGCTGCCAGAACTTCAGCCAATTTAGCTTCTAGTTCAGCACGGCGAGCTTCGAAGAATTCGATGTTTTTCTTAGTTGCAGGAACAGCTTTGCCCTGTGGAACTAAGTAGTTACGAGCATAGCCCGATTTAACGTTAACCTGATCACCCAGGCTACCTAGGTTAGCTACTTTATCAAGCAGAATAACTTGCATTACCTTATCCTCTTAAAGTCGTTAATGGACTGTACCAATTACTGATGACGATCAGTATATGGCAACAGAGACAGGTAGCGAGCGCGCTTGATAGCACGAGCGAGCTGACGCTGATATTTTGCACGAGTACCGGTGATACGGCTTGGTACAATTTTACCACTTTCAGTGATATAGTTTTTCAGCGTTGCGATATCTTTATAGTCGATCTCTTGAACGCCTTCCGCTGTGAAACGGCAGAACTTGCGACGACGGAAATAACGTGCCATATGGCTAGTCTCCAGAATCTATCAAATCAATCTGCTCGGCATGAAGAACCAGTTTACTCAGTCCATTGCGCCCTTGATGGGTACTAATAAAACCTGTCACTGTAATTCGACTGCCGACCGTTATACTGTGAGTATGGGCTTGTAAGGCTTGTCCGCTAACAATGATGGGCATTCTGCACCATGCTTGCCGAGTCAATCCCGCTTCCTGTTGTTGTGAACGATGTTCTAAAACAAACTGGCAGTGAGGAATACCCGACGGACTCACTTTTCGAATTAATGCTTTACAGACCGTGCCTGTGAGCACCAAACGATTAGTGAACACCTGCGCAATTACTCTTCAGAATCCCCAGCTTCTTCAGCTTCTTCATCCTGATATTCATCAGCCAGGTCACGGCTACGACGTTCGTCTTTAGCTTTAACCATTGGAGAAGCTTCTGTCACCGCGTGTTTAACGCGCATAACCATGCTGCGGATAACGGCATCGTTGAAGCGGAAGTTAGTTTCCAGCTCATCAATCGCTTCCTGTGGAGCTTCTACGTTCATCAGAACATAGTGAGCTTTGTGCAGTTTATTGATTGGGTAAGCCAGTTGACGACGGCCCCAGTCTTCCAGACGGTGGATCTGACCTTGTGCGTTAGTGATTGTCGCACTGTAACGCTCGATCATGCCCGGAACCTGTTCGCTTTGGTCAGGATGGACCATAAAAACGATTTCGTAATGACGCATTAGTAGTTGCTCCTTACGGATTATTCAGCCTCCTGTCAGGGTTAACCGCGGCCCGCGGAGGCAAGGAACTTGTTGAGTGCGGCTAAAAAATTGACGCGTAACTATACCCATCCCTGAGAAAAAACTCAAGGGATGGAGACAAATATCAGAGAATATTTATTCTACGGCTGACTTCTCGGCACGTTGACGAACCGCTTCAAACAAACAAATCCCTGTTGCAACAGAGACATTCAGTGACGAAACCGTACCCGCCATAGGAATGCTGATCAACTCATCACAATGTTCACGAGTCAAACGGCGCATACCTTCACCTTCCGCTCCCATCACCAATGCCATTGGCCCTGTAAGCTTACTTTGATAAAGCGTATGATCGGCTTCACCAGCAGTACCAACAATCCACACATTGTACTCTTTTAACAGACGCAATGTTCTGGCTAAGTTTGTCACACGGAATAGCGGAACACTTTCAGCCGCACCGCATGCCACTTTTTTTGCTGTCGCATTTAACTGTGCAGACTTATCTTTTGGCACAATCACCGCATGAACACCGGCGGCATCAGCACTACGCAAGCATGCCCCTAAGTTATGAGGATCAGTAACACCGTCTAAAACTAATAAAAAAGGCGTGTCTGTACTTTCAAGAAAATCAGGTAAATCACCCTCTTGGTACTGTTTACCCGGCAACACTTTCGCAATGATCCCTTGATGAACCGCGCCTTCTGTTTGTGCATCCATCCATTGACGATTCGCCACTTGTACAACAATACCCAGTGACTCGATTTCATGGATAATCGGCATTAGACGGCGATCTTCACGCCCTTTTAAAATATAGACTTCTTTGAACCGTGATGCGTCACGATCAAGCAAGGCTTTCACCGCATGAATGCCGTAAATAATTTCGCTCATAAATATCTTTTTTGTTGATAGAATTCAAGGTGGCATTACGCCACCTTATTTGATTCAGCAGGGTCAATTACCCTTCTTGCTTCTGGGCTTTTTTCGCTGCACGTTTTGCTTTTAATTTTGCACTGATTTTCTTCGTTTTGTCAGAGGCTTTTTTACTTTTCGCCTTTGTCTCTGCCTTCTTACCCGCTTTTTTATCCGTTTTCTTGCCATTTTTGTCTGAGCGACGGAATGCTGAATCAGGCTCGAAGTTTTTATCTCGGCTTACATCGCGTTTACCACGCGCGGATTTAGTGGCATTTTTGACTTCTTTTTTCATTTTATCACGGGCTGTTTTACCCGGATTTTTAGCTTTACGTGTCGTTGAAATCAACGCGAAATCAATCGTACGCTCATCCATATGCACGGCTTCAACACGAATTTCAACTTCATCACCAAGTCGATATGTGGTTCCCGATGATTCACCAATCAAACGTTGACCCACAGCATCATAGCGATAGTAATCGTTATCCAGCGTCGAAACATGCACTAAGCCATCAATGAACAAATCATTAAGGCGTACAAAGAAGCCAAAGCCTGTCACACTGGTAATCAACCCAGTAAACACTTGACCAACTTGGTCTTGCATAAAGTCACATTTTAACCAATCCGCCACATCGCGAGTCGCCTCATCGGCACGGCGTTCAGTCATTGAGCAATGTTCACCTAACTGCAACATGCTATCCATATCGTAGTGCCAGCCACCTGTTGGCGTCCAACGATGATCGGTATGCCCCTGCTCTTTAGCCAGTAAGTACTTGATACCTCTATGCAACGTTAGATCGGGATAACGACGAATTGGCGATGTAAAGTGAGCGTAGGATTTTAAAGCAAGCCCAAAGTGACCTCGGTTTTCTGGATCATAAATGGCTTGCTTCATTGACCGCAAGATCATGGTTTGCAGCAACTCATGATCAGGACGGTCAGCCACTTCATTCATGACCTGTGCATAATCTTTCGGCTCCGGTTTCATTCCCCCCGGCAAGGTTAACCCTAACTCACTAAATACAGAACGTAAATTCATCACGCTCTCTTCTTTCGGGCGATCATGCACACGATACAATGCAGGCTCTTCATGTTTTTCAACAAAACGAGCCGCCGCAATGTTGGCTAAGATCATACACTCTTCAATCAGTTTATGAGCATCATTACGCTCTACAGGCTCAATACGCTCAATACGACGTTCAGCATTAAAGATAAACTTCGCTTCTTCAGATTCAAAAGAGATGGCCCCGCGGCCAATACGTGCATTATCTAACGTTTTATACAGAGCATGAAGCTGTTCAATATGAGGCACTAATGCTTTGTAGTGTTCGCGTAACTCTTCATCACCTTGCAAGATTTTCCATACTTTAGTGTAGGTTAATCTTGCGTGAGAGTTCATCACCGCTTCATAGAATTTATATGATGATAAGCGACCAGATGCCGACACGGTCATTTCGCATACCATACACAAGCGATCGACACCTGGATTCAGTGAACACAGGCCGTTCGATAACACTTCCGGTAACATCGGAACAACTTGTGATGGGAAATAGACCGAGTTACCGCGGCTACGCGCTTCATCATCAAGGGCGGTTTGTTGACGAACATAATAGCTAACATCAGCTATCGCAACCCACAAGCGCCAGCCACCTCCTTTTTTCGGCGCACAGTGTACTGCATCATCAAAGTCACGAGCATCTTCACCATCGATAGTCACGAGTGGCAAATCACGTAAATCGACGCGGCCTTTTTTAGCAGACTCTGGTACTTGTTCATTTAAGTCAGCGACCTGCTTTTCCACTTGAGGGGGCCATGTATGTGGGATTTCATGGGTACGCAAGGCAATTTCGACTGCCATTCCCGTTCCCATACTTTCCCCTAATACTTCAATAATATGACCTACCGCCTGAGAGCGACGCTGTGGTCTCGTGATTAATTCAACCACCACCACGTTCCCCATTCGCGCGCCATTAATTTGGTCTTTAGGGATCAAAATATCGAAGCTTAAGCGGCTATCATCAGGCACAACAAACCCCATACCTGACTCAATAAAATAGCGACCAACAATTTGGTTATTACGAGGTTCAAGGACACGGACCACACGTACCTCTGTACGCCCTTTACGGTCCTGACCATAAGCTTGTGCTAAAATAACATCACCGTGCAATGCACGTTTCATTTCGTCTTGTGACAAATAGTAATCTTCTTTTTTACCTTCAACTCGCAAGAAGCCATAACCATCACGGTGACCTATTACTTTTCCTTTGAGGAGGTCTAAACGCTCAGGTAGTGCGTAACATTGGCGGCGGGTAAACACCAATTGCCCATCACGCTCCATTGCACGCAGGCGACGGCGTAATGCTTCTAACTCTTCTTCAGAAGAGAGGTTTAATAATTGTGCAATTTCTTCACGTTTTGCTGGAGCCGAGCGCTTAGTGAGGAGTTCGAGAATGAATTCTCTGCTAGGAATTGGGGAGTCGTATTTTTCTGCTTCTCTTTCCTGAAAAGGATCGCGTGACATCGTTACCTCCGTTGTCATCAGAATTTGTAATTACCGCATCATTTAATCAAGCAGTAATTGATAAAGCGGGCTGTTGTCTTTCACCATATCAGCCAGCGTATGTTTATCGAGTTCTTTTAAAAATTGTTGTATTGCCTGATGAAGCACACCCTTCAAACGGCAGGCTGGCGTAATATGACAAAATTCACCACTACAGTTCACCAGTGTCAGAGGTTCCAGAGCTCTTACTACATCCCCAACACGGATCGTTTCCGCGGGTTGGCCTAGGGTGATCCCGCCATTTTTACCTCGCGTTGCTTTAACATAACCAAGATGACTGAGCTGATTAATAATCTTAACCATATGATTGCGGGAGACTCCATAAACTTCAGTAACTTCTGTGATACTGGTCATTTTCCCTTCAGGAAGGGATGCCAAGTAAATCAGAGCACGTAACCCATAATCTGTAAAACTCGTTAGTTGCACAATCACCTCAAAATTTCGGCTTTGCCAATGGTTATCTGACCTTACCGACTTATTAATTTCAAATTGTAGCGACATCACACCCCGTTACTGTTTTATACCCAATAACTACGACGAATAACGCTTTAATTTGCAACCATAAGCGACCTTTTCATTCTAGTTTAGCTTACCACAAAGAGGTAATATCCCCTCAATAACAATACATATCTATGATTATTTGCCATTATGCGGTGTTTTATTGACATAATTTGACTAATAATATGTCAATAGCGAGTAATGCCATAACGCTAATCATACCTATAATAACATAGATTGCTAAGGCCACTCGTGGATTTGCACTATCTAAAAGGATATTAGAGTGAACCGAAAACCTATATATCACTTTTATCATCAATTCTTTTTAGTTTGCTCATTTTATAATAAGCCATCAGCACATTGAGGATATGATGTAGGATACTATGGAACAACTTGCTGAAATTTATAATGTTATCTCGAACAACACCCTATTAATGACCTCGCTTTTAGTCGTGATCCTGCTGCTCACTTGGTTTGTGGGAAAAGTGATTTTTTTGCGGTTTGCCCGACGGTTGCTACCGTTACTGACTAACTTAACCGATGATGACTTGATTGATGGTGTTGCGAAGAAAATAGCCTCAATTGTCGCTGTAACCTTGGTACTTTACCTTAATCAGTTGCTGCCCTCATTCTCCGATGAAGTCAATATAACCTTCAAAACCATTTGTTGGTCGCTCATTGTGATCAATGGTGCAGGGCTAGTCAATGATGGCCTTGATGTCTTTATTTTACGGCAAACGACCCGAACTTTGCATCGAAATAACTCCATCAAAGGGTATATTGAAATCGCCAAAATTATTGTTTGGATTATTTCATTTATCCTTATTATCGCATTAATGACGGACCAATCACCTGTCATTATTATTTCCAGTTTTGGTGCAATCGCAGCGGTATTAATGTTTGTATTCCAACATACCTTACTGTCGTTTGTAGCAAATATTTTAGTTTCTAATGGGAAAGTCTTAAAACTTTATGATTGGATAGAGCTACCAAGTAGTAATATTAGCGGTGAAGTCATCGATATCGCACTGCACACCATCACCATTCGTAATTGGGATAACACGATTTCACGTATTCCGACTAAAGATTTTCTCACGGAGAAATACACAAACTGGCAACCCATGTTCTCTTCGGGTGGCCGTAGGATTAAGCGTAGTTTTTATATCGACCAATCATCAATTGAATTTGCAACCGAAGCGTTATTGAATGAATTAAAGAATACGGCACCACTGCGTAAAAGCCTAGAAACAATGCTCGAAGAGAAAGGCGAACTCGGTAATATCAATGAATGGATGATTGACAATGGCGTGACCAATCTCCAATTGTTTAGAAAATATATTTTAAATTGGATAAAAATGCGCGGGGATGTCAGAGCTGATATGTATTTAGTGATCAGAACCATGCCACCAACACCTAATGGTCTTCCTGTCGAAATATACTGTTTTACTCGTTCCACAACTTGGGTGGATTATGAAGAAGTGCAGTCGGAAATATTCGAGTACGTCAACGCATCCGCTAAATATTTCAAATTACGGATCTATCAACACCCATCCGGTAGCGATTTAGCCCATTTAAAACGTGATTAATTGATAAAAAAAACACCGAAATATTCGGTGTTTTTTCTCTAAACCTAAAGATTAGGCTCGATATTATTCAGCGTCAAACGGGTCGCGTAAGATCATCGTTTCAGAACGATCAGGACCTGTTGAGATGATATCAACCGGAACACCAGTCAACTCTTCAACACGCTTGATATAGTCTAACGCAGCTTGTGGTAACAGCGCTCTGTCTTTCACACCGAACGTTGTTTCGCTCCAGCCTGGTAATACTTCATAGACAGGCTCTAAACCTTCCCACTCATCAGCAGCTAATGGTGTTGTTTCAAGAACAGTACCATCTGGACGACGATAGCCTACACAAATTTTTACTTCTTTCAGGCCATCTAAAACGTCTAGTTTCGTCATACAGAAGCCAGACAGTGAGTTGATCTGAACAGCACGGTTAATCGCCACGATATCTAACCAACCCGTGCGGCGCTTACGACCTGTTGTTGCACCGAACTCTTGGCCTTTTTCACGTAGGAAATCACCCGTTTCGTCAAATAACTCAGTTGGGAATGGACCAGCCCCTACACGAGTAGAGTAAGCTTTAATGATACCCAAAACATAGCTTACATAACGTGGGCCTAAGCCTGAACCTGTCGCAACACCACCCGCGGTTGTGTTGGAAGAGGTCACGTACGGATAAGTACCGTGGTCAATATCCAATAAAGTGCCTTGTGCACCTTCGAACATGACTAATTCATTCTTCTGATGTGCTTTATAGAGCAGATCAGAAACATCAACTACCATGCCAGTCAGAATATCAGCGACTGCCATGATATCATCAAGGGTTTTCTGATAATCAACAGCGGGTTCTTTATAGTAATTCACCAACTGGAAGTTGTGGTATTCAACAATTTCTTTTAGTTTTTCAGCAAAGGTTGCTTTGTCAAACAGATCGCCAACGCGCAGGCCACGGCGAGCAACTTTGTCTTCATAAGCAGGACCAATACCACGACCCGTAGTACCAATCGCTTTCGCGCCACGCGCTTTTTCGCGCGCATTGTCTAATGCGATATGATAAGGCAGGATCAGTGGGCATGCTTCAGAAATACGTAAGCGTTCGCGAACAGGAACACCGCGATCTTCTAATTGCTTCATCTCTTTCATCAATGCGTCAGGCGCGAGTACGACACCATTAGCAATAATGCTGATGACATTTTCACGAAGAATACCGGATGGAATTAAGTGGAGAACGGTTTTTTCACCGTTTACAACAAGAGTATGGCCAGCATTATGGCCGCCCTGATAGCGAACTACATATTTAGCACGCTCTGTCAGCAAGTCGACGATCTTGCCCTTTCCTTCGTCACCCCATTGGGTGCCCAGTACGACAACGTTCTTACCCATTTCAAAATACACTCGGTTGCTTAAAAATGAATTCTACCATCTAAAATAATCTGTTCCAGTGATTTTTTGCACAGCAAAAAATTTTTTTCTGGAAAGCAAGAAAAAATGGCCTTTTTTATTTCTGTCATCAATCCAACTGATAGCGACCAGATTAGACAGTATTAGTTTTCCCTGAAAAATCTAATACTTAAAGAGACAGACGTAAAAAAAGCCCGCGAAGCGGGCTTTTCTTTATTAGCTTAACAGTTATTTTAATCCGTTGCACGCAACTTGGTTGGTGCTTTCATAAAGCGGAAGAAGTCTGTGTCTGGGCTTAATACCATCACGTCCTCACCGCTATTAAAGCTGTGCTCATAGGCACGTAAGCTACGGATAAAGGCATAAAACTCTGGGTCTTGGTTGAATGCGTCAGCAAACAGTTTTGTTGCCATCGCATCCCCTTCACCGCGTAGAGTCAATGCTGTACGTTCAGCTTCTGCTAACGTTTCAGTCACAGTTTTATCAGCCACCGCACGGATCTTCGTGGCTTCTTCTTGGCCTTGTGAACGATGCTGACGTGCAACCGCTTCACGCTCTGCACGCATACGCGCATAGATAGCCTCAGAAACTTCGTTCGGTAACTCAATACGTTTGATACGAACGTCAACAACTTCAATCCCTAAAGCAGCCATACTGTTTGCGTTAGCGACTAACGGCGTTAAGTTAGTCTCTTCTTCAACGCGCGCTGCCGCAGAAGCAATCTCTGCATCGACTTCCTTAGTCGATTCATCAGATGCTGAACCTACGTTCAGAGCTTCGCGCACATCAACAGTCAAACGACCACGTGAGTCTGTAATAATATCTTTAACACTCAGACGACCAAACTCAGAGCGCAAACGGTCACTAAACTTACGTTTTAAGAATGTTTCAGCTTGATCTGAGCTACCACCACCCGTTGCCACATAATAACGGCTAAAGTCAGTAATGCGCCATTTCAGGTAGGAGTCTACCATCAAGTCTTTGTTTTCACTTGTCAAATAGCGGTCAGCTTGGATTTCCAATGTCTGAATACGCGCATCAAGCATTTTCACCGTTTCGATGAAAGGCACTTTAAAATGCAAACCTGGCTCATAAATGATAGGTTTATTGTCAGCGTCACGCACAACCTTACCAAAACGCAGCACAATACCGCGATCGGCTTGAGGGACAATAAAAATGGATGCGTAAGCGACTGCCAAAATAGCAATAATAATAACAATTAGCGAATTACGCATGATTATTGTCTCCCTACTCGAACAGTATCACCGCGCACATTACTGCTTTGCTGTGCAGGCTGAGTACCCGAAGATGATGAATTGTTAGTCGTATTTGGATTCATCACTTTTGGTTCTAAGCCCGTTTTTGGTGCTGCTGTATTGTTGTTATTACCACGCATTAATTGCTCTAATGGCAGTACTAACATGCTATTACTCTTATCAT
The DNA here is from genome assembly GCF_028477805.1 of Providencia sp. PROV268. Taxonomy (NCBI): domain Bacteria; kingdom Pseudomonadati; phylum Pseudomonadota; class Gammaproteobacteria; order Enterobacterales; family Morganellaceae; genus Providencia; species Providencia sp. PROV268. The sequence goes on along the minus strand of NZ_JAMPLW010000002.1, from coordinate 85,737 downwards.
TAGCGATAACTTTACGTGTATTACTTAAAACACGCTCCATGGTATCAATGTAGAGTCGTTCACGGGTAATTTCAGGTGCTGCACGATATTCAGGCAACATTTTTGCAAAACTTGCAACCTCACCCTCTGCTTTAAAGACCACACTCGCCTTATAAGCTTCAGCTTCTTCGATCAGTTTTTGCGCATTACCTTTTGCCATTGGTAGCACTTCGTTACGATAAGCATGTGCTTCACGAATCGTTTTTTGCTCTTCTTCCCGTGCTGCAATTACGTCATCAAAGGCAGCCTTAACATCTTCAGGCGGACGAGCAGCTTGGAAGTTAACATCGAGTACCGTAATCCCCATTTTGTATGGCTCTATCGTCGCTTCCAGATCCCTTTGTGTTACATCACGAATAAATGCTCGATTCGTTGTAAGCACTTGTTCCATCGCTGACTGACCGATTACGCCACGGACTGCACTATCAAGTGCCTGACGTAAGCTGTTATCAGGGTTAGTGACGCTGAATAGATATTCTTTAGGATTAGTCACACGATACTGCACGTTCATCTCAACGCGGATCACGTTTTCGTCTGAGGTTAACATCATACCATTCGTCGCTTGTTCACGAACGGTTTCAACGTTAACTGGAATCACTTTATCAATAAAAGTTGGTTTCCAGTTCAAACCAGGTCCGACAATACCACTGTATTCACCAAAGCGTAGTATCACACCTCGGTCACTTTCCTTGATGGTATAAAAACCTGAACCCGCCCATACAACGACGACTGCCGCGAGAGCCAATACACCAAAGCGACCGCTGATTTGGAATGGCTGTTTATTATCACCATCACCACCACCGCTGCCGCCTTTTTTACCGCCAAGCTTGTTGCTCAGCTTACGAAAGAGATCGTCGAGATCAGAAGCCCCACGTTTTCGACCACCTTTATTCCCGCCAGAGTTGCCGCCTTTATTGCCGCTTCCCCACGGATCGCGGTCTTGTCCGTCATTACCGGGCTGATTCCACGCCATGTTTTAGCTCCATATCTTTATGATTGATTTTTCGGGTTAAGAGCAACAAATAACTCTTAATATCAATTCCATTTCCTAGCGATATGTTAAATCACATAGCTAGGCAATTGTTGTTCCTGTTTGCACAAACGCTGCCAATCAACCATCGGCATACGCACCTCAAGGCCAATTGAACCATCTTCTTCCTGCCACTCGCGTTCAATGGCTTGGAGTTGATAAAAACGGCTACGTAAGCGGCCTTCACTCGGTGGCAAACGCATTTCAACGTGTGCGATTTCACCTGAAAGGCGTTCCGTCAATGCTTGTAGCAACAAGGGGATACCGTCACCCGTTTGTGCTGATACCCAGACACGAACAGGCTTGTTATCCTCATTTCTGTCGATACGCGGGATGAAGTCTTCCAGCATATCCACTTTGTTCATGACTAAAAGTGTTGGGATCTCATCTGCTTCAATTTCTTCCAATACACTTTCGACCGCGTGAATATTTTCATCCAAACGGCTATCTGCTGCATCAATAACATGGAGCAATAACGTTGCTTCACGCGTTTCCTGCAGTGTTGCTTTAAAGGCAGCAACCAAATCATGTGGCAAGTGACGAATAAAACCAACAGTATCCGCAAGTACTACTGGCCCAACATCTTCCACGTTAATACGTCTTAATGTTGGATCAAGTGTTGCAAATAGTTGGTCAGCAGCGTAAACATCGGAAGCCGTCATCCGGTTAAATAAACTTGATTTACCGGCGTTGGTATAACCCACCAGCGAAATTGTCGGAATATCCGCTTTATTTCGTGCTTGGCGCCCTTGCTCACGTTGTTTTTCTACTCGGCTGAGACGGGATAAAATTTGGCTAATTTTGCCCCTTAATAACCGACGGTCTGTCTCTAACTGAGTTTCACCAGGACCACGTAAACCAATCCCACCTTTTTGCCGCTCAAGGTGCGTCCATCCTCTTACCAAACGGGTCGATAAATGGCGTAACTGCGCTAATTCAACTTGAAGTTTACCTTCATGTGTCCGCGCCCTTTGAGCGAAAATATCTAAAATCACCCCTGTTCGGTCTACGACCTTACATTGGCATAACCTTTCGAGATTACGTTCCTGTGCTGGACTCAGCGTATGGTTAAATAGCACCACATCTGCGCCACTTTCCTTCACAGCTTCAGCGATTTCTTCCGCTTTCCCTTCTCCAACATAATATTTAGGATGGGGAGACTTACGACTGCCTGTTACTATCTGTACAGGTTTCACACCCGCCGATGTCACGAGTGACTCAAATTCTGCCAGATTTTCAGTGTCCTTTTCTTGGGAGAAAAAGACATGCACCAATACAGCCAGTTCACCGCCTTCATACCTATCAAACAAGGGCTATAACCTCTTAGGCTTAATCACTAGAAATACAAAGGAAAAACACAGGTAAAGTCTCCCTACCCATGTTTTCCTTGAATTTTAACGCACAACTGGTATTACTCAGCAGCTTCGCCATCCTGTTGAGTTGAAGCACCAGAGTTGTAGTTACCATTACCCGCACCGCCAGTAGCACTGCCACTATGGTGAGAAACAGGGCGAGCAGGGACAACGGTAGAGATAGCATGCTTATAAACCATCTGACTAACCGTGTTTTTTAGTAAAATGACAAACTGGTCAAAAGATTCAATCTGACCCTGCAATTTGATGCCGTTAACCAAATAAATTGAGACCGGAACCCTTTCACGACGTAATGCGTTCAGGAACGGATCTTGCAAAGATTGCCCCTTAGCCATTCTATGTTTTCCTTATTTTGTTGTTTTTAAATGAGAATCTTTCGATTCCAAAAATTAACTACTCAAAAATTGCGCTTAGCGTTCTAATTGTACACAAACCATAGCTCTATGCACATACAACCTGCATAACAGCCTTAAGCGCTTGCTGTGGTTGTTCACTATCTAACCAATGAACATTTTCCCAGCTTCTCAACCAGGTAATTTGACGTTTTGCCAATTGGCGTGTTGCACAAATTCCCCGATAAACCATTTCATCATAATCTGTTTCGCCTTCTAGGTACGACCACATTTGCCGATACCCCACACAACGAATAGAGGGTAAATCAACATGGAGGTCACCCCGTTCATAAAGAGCACGAACTTCCTCTTCAAAACCGGCGTCTAACATCTGATGAAAACGTTGTTCAATGCGCTGATGTAAAATTTTACGATCTTGGGGCGCAATAGCAAATTGAAACACATTATAAGGTAATTCTTCACCTGCTGTTTGTGTCATTTCAGTCAAAGTTTGCCCTGAAATGAGATATACCTCTAAAGCTCGGGATAATCTTTGTGGATCATTAGGATGAATCCTCGCTGCCGCAACCGGATCGACCTCCGCTAAACGACGATGGATTTCACCCCACCCTTGCTGCTGTGCAATTTTTTCAATCTCAGCACGAGTAGCGGGATCCGCAGAAGGCAAAGGCGAAAGCCCCTCTAGTAATGCCTTAAAATAAAGCATTGTGCCCCCCACAAGTAATGGAATTTTACCTTGAGAAGTTATTTCCTCCATTACATTTAATGCGTCTCGCCGGAAATCAGCAGCGGAGTATGGTAAAGAGGGATCGAGTATATCGATCAGACGATGAGGCGCTTGACTAAGCTCCTCTGCATTTGGCTTCGCTGTGCCGATGTCCATACCACGGTAGATCAACGCCGAATCGACACTGATTATCTCAACAGGCAAGTGTTGGCGTAGAGCAATAGCTAACGCTGTCTTGCCTGAGGCCGTTGGCCCCATCAGGAATATGGCATTCGGTTTTTTCTGAGTTACAAGTTCACTCATTTGTTAGTGTAGCTACCACGGATTGTAAATTAATTAATTGTAATAATGTTGGTGACGGCTTTTTAACATACTGCGGGCAAAGCCGCTCAACATCAGCGAGTAACTGAACTGCTTGTGCTAAGCTCCAGCTTTCTTGTGTTTTTTCTTGTGAAACTGTTTTTGCAAGCCATTGAGCAATATCTTGACGAGATGCCTGCTCTTTTGTCGACAAAAAATTCAGTAAACCCGAAAAAAGCTGAGATAAATTTTGCGTTCTTAACGGTAACGATACCGCATGAATAGTTACTTTTCCATGAGATATCGTGGCTTCAATACCAAATAATGTCAATTGTTCCTTGTTACGCTGAAAAACCGCAATTTCATCAGAATTAAGTGATAATTTTAGCGGGATCAACAACGGTTGAGGTTTTAACGCTTCGCCATCAGGTGATAACTGAGCCAACTTCAGTAAATAATTTGCTTCTGATAAGGATAACAGGATTAGCCCTAATGAAGACTCAATTAATGCAAAGTTTTTTGCGTAAATTGTCAATACTTTGCCAAATGTGAAGTTATTGGTATTTTCTTCCACTGATTGCGAAGAAACTGCTGGAACATCTAATGGTTGCCGACTAGGAAATAGTGGCTTTTTATCTTCTTCAGCAACAGGAACAGACATCAATGCTTGGTACAGTTGCCCCGCTTTTCGGTCATAATGCGTATTAGAAGGCGTAAACGCGCTTTTTTCTCGACTAAAATGATTTGTTGATGTCGGCGATGTAGCCGCTACGGAAGGGGCTGAATGCGAACGACTACTGCCCGTGCTGTCATGTTGCTGTTGCGCCGTACGACTCGTCTCATTTTCATCGTTTTCATTGAGCGTGGATGATGACGAAAAGTAGTTGTCTCCCGCGGATGAACGATTAGTTAATTCATGGGTAACAGGTTCAATACCAGGCAACTCATCTGGCTCATGCGCATTTAATAAGGCCGTTCTCACACCTTGATAGATAAAATCATGCACTAGCCGAGCTTGGTGAAAACGCACTTCATGCTTAGCAGGATGGACGTTAACATCCACTTGTTGGGGGTCAATGGTCAAATAAAGGACATAGGCTGGCTGTTGATTATCATCAAGATGCCCTTCATACGCTTGGCGGATCGCATGGTTAATTAACCTATCGCGCATCATTCGACCATTTACATAACAGTACTGAATATCACTCACTGGCGTCGAAGACGGTGAAACCACCCAGCCTTTAATGCCAAGGTCACCATGCTCCCAAGATATCGCTAGCGCCCCCTGCATAAAACCTGTACCACAGATGTTTGCCAGCCGCCGCTCTTGTTGGGCTTCCCCTTTTGCAGCGCGGTACTGTTTCACCAGCTTCCCATTATGGTTCAAATTGATTGTCACATCAGGGCGAGAAAGCGCGATACGCCGGACGACCTCATCAATATGGCCAAACTCGGTTTTTTCGGTACGCATAAATTTGCGACGCGCTGGCGTATTGTAGAATAGATCAAGCACTTCTACGGTGGTGCCATTTGGGTGAGCGGCGGGTTTGACGGTCACCGCCATATCTCGCCCTTCCGCATAAGCTTGCCACGCCTCTGATTGCTCAGCCGGTTTTGATGTGAGCGTCAAACGAGAGACGGAGCTAATACTCGCCAGTGCTTCACCACGGAACCCCATACTCATGATGGCTTCTAGGTCATCTAACGTGGCAATTTTGCTGGTCGCATGGCGCGCTAACGCTAAGACCAGTTCATCTTTGCTGATCCCACTACCATTATCGCGAATACGGATCAGCTTCTCTCCTCCACGTTCAATATCGATGTCGATGCGTGTTGCACCTGCATCGAGACTGTTTTCAACCAACTCTTTAACCACTGAGGCAGGGCGTTCGACAACCTCGCCGGCAGCGATTTGGTTAGCAAGTTGGGGAGAGAGGATCTGTATTGCCATCACCATCCCCCTTAATTAGGTGCCGCTTGCAACGGATTTACAAGGAAGTATTGCCGCAAACCTTGGTGGATAGCTTCGGCGACCTTCTCTTGATAGTCATTGGATTTAAGCAACTGCTCTTCAGCGCTATTACTAATAAACCCTGTTTCTACCAGAATTGAAGGGATATCAGGTGAACGCAAAACCCCAAGGCTGGCATGCTCTGGGCTACGTTTATGAATATTACCCACTTTTCTTAATTGATGGAGTACTTGTACCGCCACATCATAGCCAACCCGCTGTGAATGACCGAATTGTAAATCGAGTACCGCTTGGCTCAAGTAAGGGTCCGCACCACTTAATGCATCGCCTGCTCCACCTAATAGCTCGGATTGTTTTTCTCGTTGTTCCAACCAGTTACCTAATTCACTATTTGCACGTCGATTTGACAATACCCAAACAGAAGCGCCTCGCGCACTACTATTTGGTGCAGAGTCAGCGTGAATAGAAACTAACATGTTAGCCCCTTTCTTACGTGCAACATCTGAACGCCCACTGACAGAAATAAAATAATCACCATCTCGGGTCATCGCTGGCTTGAACATAGGGTCAGCCTCAAGTTTTGCATACAGTTTACGTGCAACACTTAACGTAACATCTTTTTCTCGATAGCCGTTTTTACCAATCGCCCCGGGGTCTTTGCCACCATGCCCAGCATCAATAGCAATCACGACCTGTTTTGCCCCCTTGGGCATTGTTTTATTGGTTTTAACTGGTGCAGGTGCAACAGCTGGTCGCTGTGCCTGCGAATTCATTTTTAACGGTTTATCTTGCACCGCATTATTAGGCACTTGCATCGGTTGAGTCGTATTATTGAAAGACGTTGGTGCACGATTTTGCCCCGAGGAAAGCGTAAATACCACTTGATACTGCCCAGCGACTTGTTTCAGCGACGTTTGTACTTTTGCCGCTTTTGACAGTTCCAATACGATACGTTTGTGTCGGCTATCCGGTGGCTGGCTGGTACGAACCACTTTAACCAAATCACCAGCAGGCACTCTCATTGGTAGGCCGATAATTTCGCCATTTTGCTTAACATCAATAACTAGCCGCTCTGGCGAATGCAGGGGAAAATATTTGTAATCAGGCTTACCATCCATGAAGGATAGTGTCACCTGTGCATTTGATGGGCTATTATCAACCTGTATGTTCGATAAGGTCGCCGCCTGTACAGGTCGTGCAACTAACCATAATGCAACAATCATCAACAGCAATAAGAAGGAGAAAAAACTTCTTTTTGTTATTTTTCTCGGCAATGCATTCGTCATGAGCAATATATCCCTTAGAGTGCTTGTAATTCTTCTAACAACGACTCCCCATTTGCAGAAAAAGCAATAAAGTGAGCCTGACGCCCTTCATCCTGATAAGTCAAATGGAGTTCAAGATCCGCTTCTGGCAGAAAACCTTTGCCTTGTTGAGGCCATTCCACTAAACAGATCGACTCAGGGGAAAAATAGTCTCGGATCCCCATAAATTCCAATTCTTCTGGATCAGCTAAACGATAAAGATCAAAATGAAAAACCTGCCCATCAGGAAGATCATAAGGCTCCACAAGCGTATACGTCGGGCTTTTTACGTGACCTTGGTGCCCGAGTGCCTGTAAGAAACCGCGACTAAATGTCGTTTTGCCAGCGCCCAAATCGCCATACAAGTTAATCACGACGCCTCGTTGACAGGCATTTGCGACAGCGCGCCCTAGCGCCACTGTTTGCTCTTCGTTGGCAAGTTGTAAAATACGTTCTTTCATGGAAAGTTCAATCAGCTATAGTAAGGAAAAATAGATCAATATAGATATAATGACTATATTAACCTAAGCCGATCCATTTTTCTTAAATAACATTACAGAAATATTTAGATAGTGGATATCAGATAAGCGACTAATCCTGTTACATCACACAACAGGGCATCAGTGATGATTTTGTGAAATCACGGGATCATGGTAAAGTGCCCCTGCAATTTCACTCAGCTTAGCATCAATATAAAATCTAATGGCAACACATCTCGACCTCAACCTTCTTGCACAAAATATCAAACAATGGGGGAGTGAAGTTGGCTTCCAGCAAGTCGGTATTTGTGACACTGACCTTTCCCTTGAAGAGCCAAAATTACAGGCATGGCTCGATAAGCAATACCACGGTGAGATGGCGTGGATGGCACGCCATGGGATGATGCGAGCAAGACCTCACGAATTACATCCCGGCACATTGCGCGTGATCAGCGTGCGTATGAACTACCTGCCTGCAAAAGCAGCTTTTGCCAGCACATTAAGTAACCCTGAATTAGGTTATATTAGCCGCTATGCACTAGGTAGAGATTACCATAAGCTATTAAAAAAGCGCTTGAAAATGCTCAGTGATCGCATCTTGGCATACTGCCGAGAACATATCTGCTCTGACGATCTCAATTTTCGCCCATTTGTCGATTCTGCCCCTATTTTAGAACGCCCTCTCGCCGTCAAGGCAGGCTTAGGCTGGACAGGCAAGCATTCGTTGATCCTTAATCGTGAAGCTGGATCGTGGTTTTTTCTCGGTGAACTTTTAGTTAATTTACCTCTTCCTATCGATCAACCTGTTGAAGAGCAGTGTGGTCGCTGTGTGGCCTGTATGACCACTTGCCCTACCGGCGCGATCGTTGAACCTTATGTCGTCGATGCTCGCCGCTGCATTTCTTATCTAACCATTGAGCTTGATGGCCCGATCCCGGAAGAGTTTCGCCCACTGATGGGGAATCGGATCTACGGCTGTGATGACTGCCAATTGATCTGCCCTTGGAACCGTTTTTCACAATTAACCGATGAAGAAGATTTTAGCCCAAGACGCGTATTACACACGCCCGAACTTCTTGAACTATTTAGCTGGGATGAAGAGACTTTCCTAAAAGTGACTGAAGGTTCAGCAATTCGCCGCATCGGTTACTTAAAATGGCTCAGAAATATCAGTGTCGCGTTAGGCAATGCCCCCTATCAGGACACGATTGTCAACGCATTGCGCTCACGGTTAGGCATGGGGGAGATGTTGGATGAGCATATCCAATGGGCAATACAACAACAATTACAGCGCCGAGAAGAAAACCAAGTAACTATTCAAACTTCACAGCAGAAACGCCTTGTACGCGCCATATCTAAAGGTTTACCTAGGGATGCTTAAAAATAATACACCCCTATACTGCAAACGAATAAAAATCAACTCCGTGTGAATAAAATAAAAAATTGCTTAGCTGACAATAGGTAAAGAATTTGCAAGCTAGGTTAGCCACATTTTAAACAAAAATATTTACTATTAAATTCAGTAAGATATATATCACCACGAAGCAATAGCTTTTTGGAATATGTGCGATTACCTATCATGCTATCCTGTGGATAACTCGGTGCATTAAAGTATTACAGACGCGTAAAAGCACCACAGCATTGATGATAGGTTGTGGATAACTTATTAATGATAGGAAATTAAATAAGTCCTCTTTTTTACTACTCTCAGCAAAATTAAAGCGCTTAAAACACAAGGTTGGTACAAAAAAGTCACTGAAACTGCAAAAATCGGATTTTTTGTTTATTATTACAACTGAAATTATAACAATTTGGATACTTATTGATCGCCCCTATTGGTCAGGGGGTGGCTATTCTATGGCGACAAGTTAATGAATGCAAGCAGAAAAAACCGCAAGATCTGAAAAAGATCCCAAAGAGTGTGATGATCATCACTCTCTGCCGATCATCACTAAAAGAAAAGCATTTGTTGATGAATAAACAGATTCGAACGCAATTCACCTAGTGCATCAAATAGGTGTCATTTCTTAATGAAAGCAGTTGGATTTTTAACAATAAGAGGTAAGAGACTAAGGATTTTGGAGCGGGAAACGAGACTCGAACTCGCGACCCCGACCTTGGCAAGGTCGTGCTCTACCAACTGAGCTATTCCCGCATTTGGATAGGTAACTACAACTAAAACACTAAGAGAGATTGGAGCGGGAAACGAGACTCGAACTCGCGACCCCGACCTTGGCAAGGTCGTGCTCTACCAACTGAGCTATTCCCGCATACCGAAAATAGTGTTCTAGCTAAAACATTAAGAGAGTTTGGAGCGGGAAACGAGACTCGAACTCGCGACCCCGACCTTGGCAAGGTCGTGCTCTACCAACTGAGCTATTCCCGCAAAATACTTTCTTTTTGCTTTACCGTACTCATGAAAATCTTCATCGGTACGGGGAGCGCATTATACGAGAAATTGCACGGCAGGCAAGCCCCTTGGCTCAATTTTTTCACTTTTTTATTTGTTTGCTGATAAATTGGGCATTGTGATGATTTTATCAGCGTTGCAAGTAAACTTCTGATTTCAATCAGTTAACATTTTTTACTTTTTTCTAAAAACGCATCGCCCAATGACGTCCATGCCATGAAAACCCGAATGCCTGTTACTTATACTTTTAACGCGCTGTGATAAGTTAACCGCTAAAAAAATTGGCCACCTTTTGGTCGCCAATCTCAGTTTTCTGCTTTGATTATTTGATAAAGGTCTCACGGTAATAAGCCAATTCTGCAATAGACTCGCGAATATCATCTAAAGCTTGGTGTGTGCCTTTTTTAGTGAAGCCCGCGAGAATTTCAGGTTTCCAGCGACGAGCTAACTCTTTTAGGGTGCTAACATCAAGGTAACGATAGTGGAAATAGCTTTCTAACTCAGGCATGTAGCGGAATAGAAAACGACGGTCTTGACCAACGCTATTCCCACAGATTGGTGATGCCCCTTTTGGTACCCACTGCTCTAGAAACTCAATCGTCGCTAATTCAGCTTCACGCTCACTGAAAGTACTGCTTTTAACGCGTTCAACCAAGCCGCTTGCTGTATGGGTATTCACATTCCATTCATCCATCAAATCCAATTGTGCTTGTGTTTGATGAACCGCAATGACAGGACCTTGTGCTAAAATATTAAGCTGACTGTCGGTAACGATAGTGGCAATTTCGATAATACGGTCACGCTCAGGATCGAGACCCGTCATTTCTAAATCGATCCAGATTAAATTATTCTCATTCTTTTGCATCATATACCCTAACTTGATCCAATGGAGTTCGTGTATGATAACGCGTTTGAGGTATCGACGCGATCCACTCAAGTTAGTAAACAAGAAAACTCAGCCAACAATATCAAGAGAGGTCAGGTGGCTAAGCAGAAACTGTCAAAAGGCCAACAGCGCCGAGTACAGGCAAATCATCAAAAAAGACTTAAAAAACAAAAAGTCACTGAGATTGATGACAGCCTATTAGGAGAAGCGCAAGAAGGGCTAGTGATCAGCCGATTTGGGCAACATGCTGACATCGAAGCAAGCGATGGCACATTACAGCGTTGTAACTTACGTCGAACTATTTCATCTCTCGTCACAGGAGATCGCGTAGTTTGGCGCCCTGCGTTGAATACACAAGCCGATATCAAAGTTAATGGCATTGTTGAAGCCGTTCACGAACGCCACTCCGTCCTAACACGCCCTGACTATTATGATGGGCTAAAGCCTATTGCTGCAAATATTGACCAAATCGTGGTCGTTTCCTCGATTTTACCCGAGCTATCTCTGAATATTATCGATCGCTATTTAGTGGCTTGCGAAACTTTAGGCATCCAACCCATTATTGTCCTAAACAAAATTGACCTATTAGACCAAGAAAACCGTGAATGGGTCAGCGAATTAATGACTATTTACAGTGATATTGGTTACCAAGTACTGGAAGTTTCTAGCCATACCAACGAAGGAATGGAAGCACTTACTAACGCACTGATCGGCAAAATATCAGTGTTTGTAGGTCAATCTGGCGTTGGCAAGTCCAGTTTACTGAACGCTCTTTTGCCTCATAATGAAGAAACCATTTTAGTCAATGACGTTTCAGATACTTCAGGGCTAGGCCAACACACCACAACGACAGCGCGGTTATATCATTTTCCGTTAGGTGGCGATGTCATTGACTCCCCGGGAGTACGTGAATTCGGCCTATGGCACCTTTCTACGGAACAAGTAACAAAAGGTTTTGTCGAATTTAAAGACTATTTAGGTGGCTGTAAGTTCCGCGATTGTAAGCATTTGGATGATCCCGGTTGTCTACTGCGTGAAGCCACGGAAGAAGGGAAAATCGCCGAATCACGGTTTGAAAATTATCATCGTATTTTGGAGAGCATGGAACAGATTAAGCCTCGTGGGAATTTTACGGGTAAAGATAAGTAGTTTTGGCTTAACGACTGACTAACCAAGTGAGCGAGTACTTACATTTATTTTGGTAGGTGATTCATCAATGGTAAAGATTTTTAAGCCTATCGAAACAAAATAGCCTATTTAAAAAAGCAAAGGTACAATGACTGCCTTTTTGCTAACTGGCCTTTACGAATTTGAGGTTAACGTGCTAGATAAGATTAAAATACGTTTGCAATATATGCTACCAAAACAGGGTCTTACAAGACTTGCCGGCTGGTTCGCCGATAAGAATGCAGGCTTTGTCACTCAATGGGCAATTAAGCTGTTTGCAAAAGCCTATAAAGTGGATATGAGTGAAGCACAAAAAAGCGAGTTCACCGCTTATGCAACGTTTAATGATTTCTTTATTCGGCCGCTAAAAGAAGAAGCGCGCCCATTAGTGACAGGAAAACACCAATTAGCGCAACCGGCTGATGGTGCGGTGAGCCAATTAGGTTCAATTCAAGATGACCAAATCTTTCAAGCCAAAGGTCACCATTATACGGTCGAAGCCTTGCTCGCGGGTAATTATCAGCTAGCTGATAAATTCCGTGGCGGTGAGTTTATCACAACCTATTTATCCCCTAGCGATTATCATCGTGTACATATGCCATGCGATGGGTTATTAACCGAGATGATTTATGTACCGGGTGATTTATTCTCTGTCAACCCATTGACCGCCGCCAATGTACCCAACCTCTTTGCCCGTAATGAGCGCCTAATTTGTGTGTTTAAAACCGATGTGGGTCTGATGGTGCAAATCTTAGTCGGTGCCACTATCGTTGGTAGCATTGAAACTGTTTGGGGTGGTTGTGTTAACCAACAGCGTGAAGGGGTTATTAAGCGCTGGACCTACCCAGATCAACTGACTGAAGGTGCCGTATTCTTGAAAAAAGGCGAAGAAATGGGTCTCTTTAAGCTAGGTTCAACCGTCATTAACCTGTTTGAACCGAACGCTATTCGTTTTAATGCCTCACTGATCCCCGGCTATGCGACTCGTATGGGAGAGCTACTGGCGGAAACCGTGGCAAATGATACCTCAGTGGATACCGCCGCTGAGCAAATTGAAACCCAGTAATACCTTATATTGTTAATTGCTTGAAGGAGCTCCTGACTGTGCGTTTGATTATCGGTTTTTTTTTCAGCCTGCTAATCGCCTTCTCTGCGGCAGGGGCTTCCAATAGTACGCCAAATGAAGCACTGATTAAGCAAGAGCTTGCTCAGCTCGACCCCAGTAAAAACCCTAAAGATGCGGAAATAGCGCAAGCATTTCAAGGCGCACTTAACTGGATCAGTGAAGCCAATCAGTCGGAAGCTAAAGCCAAGTCTTATCAAGACGCCATCGATAATTTCCCTAAAATTATCAAGGGGCTAAGACAAGAACTACTCAATGAAAGCGATGAGCCAACCAATATTCCAACCAATATCAGCTTGTCTGAGCTTGAACAACAAATCATTCAAGTGAGTAGTCAGCTTCTCGATCAGGGAAGAAAGACACAGCAGGAGCAAGATAAAGGTCGGGAAATCAGTGAATCGCTAAGTGCATTACCAAAACAATTATCAGAAGCACGCCGCCTCCTTTCTGAAGCGTCATTTCGCTTACAATCACTAAGCTCTCCTACTACACCATTAGCAGAAGCCCAAACAACCTTAGCTCAAGCCGAAGTGAGTGCTCGCAAAGCTGAGGTTAATGAGCTTGAAATGGCGCAATTATCCGCGAATAACCGCCAAGAAATTTCACGCGTCGCTTTAGAACTGAATAAAAAGCGTTATAACCGGCTGGAGCTTGAATTACAAAAATTACGTGAAGTGCAAAATACGTTGCGCCAGCAAAAAGCGGTATTAGCACTCGAACACACCGAAATGCTTGCAGAACAAGGTGAGTTGACCCCTTTCCTTAAAGAGCAAATTGATATTAACCGCAAGCTATCCCAAGAGCTGACTGAGCAAGCGGTTCGTATGAACACTATCAGTACGAGCCAAGCAGAAATCTCCTCGGGAATACAAGATGCACGCCAAGCATTGACAACTATCCGCGAGCAAGCGCAGTGGCTTGATGGTTCAAGTACGTTAGGTGAGGCACTTCGTACCCAATTATCACGTTTACCGGAAATTCCTAAAAGCCAGCAGCTTAACCGTGATATGGCAGATTTACGGGTACAACGCCTAAATTATGAAGATATGCTAGACCGGTTATCCAAACTGGATACCGCCACACAAGAGACCGAAAATAATTTAAGCCCAGCACAAGCGCAAGTCTACTCATCATTAATTAAGACGCGTAAAGAGCTGCTAACCGCGCTCATTTCTGGCTTTGATACCGAGATGTTAGAGCTGACAAAATTAAATGTCGCCACTAGCCAACTAACAGACGCATTAAAAGATGTTAAAGATGCGTCACACCGTTATCTGTTTTGGGTTGCCGATGCTCCACCGGTAACACTCCACTATCCTGTTTTATTGATAACAGATATTACTCAGTTGCTCTCTTTAGACACCTTATCGCAGCTCACTGGTGCCTTTAAAGTGATGTTAACAACTCAAGACACCTTCCTATATCTGTTTGGCTCGATCATTTTAGTGATTTTTAGTATTAGCACGCGTAAGCATTATCAAGACTTTCTAGATAGAGCAAGCTTACGCATTGGTAAAGTGACTCAAGACCACTTTTACCTCACCATACGCACGATTTTTTGGTCCATTATTGTGGCGCTACCACTCCCAATGATGTGGTCTGCCATTGGTTATGGCCTGCAAAGTGCTTGGCAATACCCGATGGCGGCGGCAATAGGTTATGGTGTCAGTGCCACAACTCCCGTACTATGGCTATTTATGATCAGTGAAACATTTTCACGCCCAACGGGTCTATTTATTGCGCACTTTGGTTGGGATAAAGATGCGGTAAAACGTGCGATGCGTTATTACCGGCTCGCGATTTTTGTCATCGTACCTCTGATGATGGCGCTGATCACTTTTGAGCACTACAGTGATAGGGAATTTTCTGCCTCCATCGGTCGCTTCTGCTTCTTGCTACTGTGCTTTGCATTGAGCTTAATGACAAACAATTTGCGCCGCACCCATGTGCCTCTCTACCTTGATAGACATGGTTCAGGGGATAACCTAATCAATAAAGCACTGTGGTGGATGCTGCTGGTTGCACCGATTATCGCTGCATTCTTCTCACTATTAGGCTACTTCTCAACGTCTCAAGCCCTGCTTGGCCGTTTAGAGACCTCTGTCGCGATATGGTTTGTATTATTGATTGTCTACCATGCTATCCGCCGTTGGATGTCAATACAGCGCCGTAAATTAGCCTTTGAACGAGCCAAACAACGTCGTGCAGAAATTTTAGCGCAAAGGGCCAAAGGGGAAGAAGATATTCACCAACCCAATGCGAGTGGCGAAGGGAACATTGATATTGATGAGCAAGTGATTGACCTTGATGCAATCAGCGCGCAATCCGTCGGGTTAGTCCGCTCAATCCTCACGATGATAGCGTTGGTTTCTCTCATTTGGCTCTGGTCTGAACTCCACACTGCATTTTCGTTCCTTGAAAATATTCGTCTGTGGGATGTAACCTCGACAATTAATGGGGTCGATACTGTTCAGCCGATCACTATGGGGTCTATCTTTATCGCCATACTGATCATTATCGTCACGACTCAGTTGGTGCGTAACTTACCTGCACTCCTTGAATTGGCAGTATTGCAGCACTTAGATTTAACCCCTGGTACAGGGTATGCCATCACGACATTAACCAAATACTCATTGACCATCATTGGTACCATCGTTGGTTTCTCAATGCTCGGGATTGATTGGTCAAAATTACAATGGCTGATAGCCGCCATGGGGGTTGGTTTAGGTTTCGGCTTACAAGAGATTTTTGCCAATATTATTTCTGGGTTGATGATCTTATTTGAAAAACCAATTCGAATTGGCGATACCGTGACGATCCGTAATCTGACAGGGAGTATTACAAAGATTAATACTCGAGCCACAACCTTAACAGATTGGGATAGAAAAGAGATTATTGTGCCTAATAAGGCCTTTATTACTGAGCAATTTATTAACTGGTCCTTATCTGACACGATCACGCGTATCGTGATGACGATCCCTGCTCCTGCCGATGCAGATAGCCAGCAAGTGACCTCTATCATACTCAGTGCGGCCGAGCGTTCCACGATGATACTTGATAACCCGAACCCAGAGGTTTATTTAGTTGATTTACAACAAGGCATTCAAATCTTTGAATTGCGTGTTTATGCTGCTGAGATGGGGCATCGGTTACCTGCACGTCATGAAATCCATCAAAACATACTGGCAGCATTTGCAGAGCAAGGCATTACCTTGCCATTCCCACCATTCCAAGCTCGAGTGGACATACGGGAGAATGCACTGCAAAGCGCAACAAACAACCTCTCTGGTCGCAACCCTCCGCGTAAATCCGGGGAGTTATAATGGCGATATTCAAGGTCAGCGGCCATCAAGCCGTTGGCCTTAATACTCAATCGATGATTAAGGTAGAAAAATGAAAGCGCCCATTGAACCACAAGATGAACTGACTTTATTGCGAGTCTCTCAACTTGAGAAGATCGGCTCCATTCTGTTTTTTCTTATTCCACTCATCATCTTACTGGTGGTAGGTAAATCATTTGCAGTCAACATCCTGTATTTATGGCAAGTGCTGACCCTGTTATATATTGTGGCGTTTCGTATTTTGGTGAGTAAAGTATCAAATAAGCAACTACAGTTGGATGTGCGTCGGGGATGGGGATATAACCGTTTTTACCGTATGAGCTGGGCCTATCTTGTATTATCCGTGATCATTATGGTGGGATATCGGATCATATCCCACGAATGATCAGATCATTCAACCTGCTTTAAATCCATAGGATTGAATATAGTTCTCTGCTAATTTTTGCGCTTGCTTTAATTCGCTTTCGCTTAATTGCTCTGCGACTTTACTTTGCAGCCGATGGCTCTCTTTATTACCGCTATACACCGCGGTGGTTAGCCAAGCATAAGATTGCTGAAGGTTTTTCTTTACACCTTTCCCTTCAGAGTACATGACCCCTAAACGATCTTGTGCTTTTGCATCGCGCTGCTTCGCAGCTTTGCGGAACCAAAACACTGCTTTTTCATTATCGAGATCAACACCACTGCCGATAGAAT
Source organism: Providencia sp. PROV268 (assembly GCF_028477805.1). Lineage (NCBI taxonomy): Bacteria > Pseudomonadati > Pseudomonadota > Gammaproteobacteria > Enterobacterales > Morganellaceae > Providencia > Providencia sp. PROV268. The sequence goes on along the minus strand of NZ_JAMPLW010000002.1, from coordinate 68,537 downwards.
ACATTTGGCCAATATGGAATTGGGCAATCACGTTGCCCCCTTGAGCGGCCTTTCTGAACCAATAAGCTGCCTTTTCGAGATCTTGAGCGACACCAAGGCCTTGAGCATACATCATCGCCATATTGGTTTCTGCCCGTGTATCATTCTGTTTAGCCGCTTGTTGATACCAAAGCATCGCTTTATCGTAGTCTCGGCGAACGCCAAAGCCATTCACATACATTGTTCCTAATTGGAATTGAGCGTCTGCATTGCCTTGATCACCCGCCTTGATAAACCATTCAGCAGCGACTTTAGAATCTTGAGAAACGCCATTACCTTTAAAATAGCGTTGACCGAGAAGATATTGTGCGGTTGGATCACCTTTTTGTGCTAATTGCGTAATTTGCTCTATTGTCTGTTGTGAAGGTGCCGATTTTATCGGGGGAGTAGCCAGTAATAATGAACTATAGCAAACAGAGCCCAACAATAGCGCTAACGCAATTTTTTTCATCCTAAACAACCCTCAACAGTGCAAATTACCGACTGCGAAAACAGTGTGATCCATTATTATCGGCAAACTGCTGCTAAGCTATAGCCTAAACACACTGCCGACTCGTTGATAGTTTAATGCCACTTGCATACAGAAAGAATAGGAAAATTGACTTTATTGCAAATTCAGCATCTTTTTTTAAGTTTGTTGTATAAAATGAGATATTTCCTGATCCAAGTAAGGTGTCGGCAACACCTTACTTTCGTTATGGTAAGACACACGCTTACGGTTTAGCATGGCACAATTGATTGGGTAAAAAAGCATCGAGAGAGTTGTCTCGAAATACCGGTATTTCGCTTTCTGCTGGAGGGAGCGCACTAATATGGCTTGATAGCAATAACTCATCGGCTCTCTCTTGTATTCTCCGGTATAACACAATGTCTCGAGGCAGCTCCCCAGTTAACCGAAATACATCTAATGTTTCTTTAATCGGCTCAAGGTCACTATTAATCCCTTGTAGGTCATATTGAAGATAACCTCTCACTTCAATTAACTGCTGCATTTCCTCAATAATTTGACGGTATGAACCATAATAAGAATGACTAATGCGGCTTAATTCATCGTTAACTTTATCGAAAAATTCCTGTGATACTATAAAGCTATTTAGCATTTCAATATCATTATCAAATTGAGTGGCTTGATATAATGCTGAACCAACATTAATTGCGCTAATTTCATCGAGTATACTTTTATATATTATTTGTTTTTCTAAAATCAATCCAAATAATTCCTTGTTATTTTCCAAATCAGATTTTAGATTATTTAACATACTGAAAATAAATTGAAAATCACCTTCGTTAACCTCATTATCCATTGAGTTAAAACTCATTTTAGCTGATTGATTTAATTGCAATACCCTCTCTTCATACAGCTTTATTGAACGATGGGCGAGACTTATTTTTTCTAGGAGCTTTTCCACTCTGACGTCGATATCCATACAAATTCCCTCTATTTTCAAGCCTAGATAAACAATATTATTTTAATATTAATAGCATAGCTTAAACTAACTTAATTTAGAGTTAAAATTTATATTTCACATATAAACGCTGTTTTTATTTAATATTTAAATAGCTAAGCAGTAGGTGAATGAATAGATTTGCGATAATAAAATAGAGGTCGTTTTATCGACCTCTATTTTCGGATAACATTTAATTTTTACATTATGCTAAATAGAGCTTTCTTAAATAACGCGCTACCGCATCATCGGCATTAGAGCCAATGACCTCAAGTTGAGGTAATTCATCTTTAAGCATCTGGTGAGCATTTTCCATAATGCAACCTTTCCCTGACAAGGTCAGCATTTCTTTATCGTTCATACCATCACCAAAGGCGATACAGTCATGCATTTGATAACCTTGAAGTGCCGCAACTTGTTGCAGGGCTTCCCCTTTAGAAACCACACCAGCCATGACCTCTAAGCAACTACGTAGTGAAAAAGTCACATTAACACGATCTTGCCAACGTTCACGGATGCGATTTTGTAAATCTACCAACATATCGTGATCTTCACTGGTGTAATAGACTTTACAAACATCTGAAGTATCAAAGTTATGGCGATCAAATAGCGTGTACTGAAATACCGATTCTTTAAAGAACTCTTTCTGTTCGGGGCTTTCACGGTTAATAAACCAGTCATCTCCCCCGTAATAGTTGGTCACCAAATCAGGGTGATCAAACTCCATCAAGCACAACTCATGAGCAATTTCAGGATCAACATTATGCTTAAAGATCAATTCACCTTTTGTATTGTGTACCCGTGCACCATTCGACGTGATCATATAGGCATCAATACCTAAACCATCTCTAATTTGTGCAACATCCACATGGTGACGACCCGTCGCAAACACAAAATGGATATCTTGTGTTTCTACTAATTGTTTCAGTGTTTCCTTGGTGAAAGCGGTTAAATCATGATTAGGAGATAAAAGAGTACCGTCCAAATCAGAAGCAACAACAGGATATTTCATAAATCATTCCTAGCTAATACTGCTCAAAAAAATCACAGATAGCATTAAGCGCCATCGCTCTTAATGCATCCACTTCAAACAGGATTTCGTGGTGTGCCCCTTCAATCACGAGGGGTAATTTTTCTTCTCTTCCTGTCTGTGCTTTTTGCCGACTTTGACAAAAAGCCTGTAGCTCTCGATTGCTGACCACTTTATCTTCACTTGCTTCTAACACCAACAGTGGTACATCAATTTCTCCCGCCCGGGCAATTAGCTCATCGCCAATTGCAAAACTTTCTTTTAACCAATGATAGGTAGGGCCACCTAGCCGCAATTCGGGATAATCCGCATAATAGCGGAGATAACGCCGGTAACGTTCCTGACTGTGAGTCAACACATTGATCAAATAAGGCAACGGCTGCCATTTCCCCGTTGAAATCGCATAGTCATTACGCACACTGCGGTGTAGCTCCGCCCGATCAACAATAAAGCTCGCTAACCAGTGTGGGATCGGTAAATTAATCCCAATCATAGGGGCGCAAAACGCCGCTGCATCAAAGGTGACATTATCCCGTAATAAATAGCCGCCGAGGATCGCACTCCCCATTGAGTGAGCTAATGCATAACATTTGAGATAATGCCGACATTGCACTTCAAGTTCAACAAACTTTGCAAAATCATCAATATAGTCAGTAAACTTTTCAACGTGGCCTTTTTGTGGATCATCCAACATACGTCCGGAGCGCCCCTGCCCTCGATGGTCAATAATAAAGACATCGAAACCGAGGTGATAAAAGTCATAGGCAACTTCTGGGTATTTCATATAGCTTTCGCTACGACCAGGAGAGATAACAACGGCTTTATTATTTAGGGAATGGGTAAAACGAACATAGCGAATAGGAACATCATCGACCCCTAGAAATTCGGCTTCTTCTCTGCGCAACCAAAAGTCTAAAAGTGGACCGTTAGCAAATGCAGAAAATTGAGTTTCTCGGTTTAACCAATTTTCTTTCAGCTTTTCTGGGGTCATATGTATATCCTTTCGTCATTCGTAACCTTCAAGATGGTCCCTAATCAATGTCATAAAAGCATCACCAAAGCGTTCAAGCTTTTTCTCCCCCACACCATTAATTAACAACAATTCTGAAGGGGAAGCCGGACAATGCTCAGCCATCTCAATCAGGGTTGCATCATTAAACACAACGAATGGAGGAATATTCTCTTCGTCTGCTATAGATTTACGCAATTTGCGCAACTTAGCAAATAACTTCTTATCATAGTTTCCTCGATAAACTTTGCTTTGCTGATTACGGCTTTTTGCCACCAAAACACGAGGAACAGCAAGTTGCAAAGCGGATTCGCCGCGTAATATCGGCCTAGCTGCTTCCGTTAATTGCAACGCTGAAAAATGCGTAATATTTTGTGTGATCATCCCAAGATGGATCAACTGGCGGATAACGCTGACCCAATGCTCATGGGATTGATCTTTACCGATGCCATATACCGGTAATTTATCATGGCCTAGCTCGCGGATGCGCTGATTGTTTGCCCCGCGCAAGACCTCAACAATATAACCAATACCAAAACGCTGACCAACACGGTAAATACAAGATAGCGCTTTTTGGGCATCCACTAGCCCATCATACTGTTTTGGCGGGTCTAAACAGATATCACAATTGCCACACGGCGCTTGCCTATTTTCACCAAAATAATTGAGCAGCACTAATCGGCGGCAAGTTTGAGCCTCCGCAAATGCAGCTATCGCATTCAACTTATGGCGCTCAATATCCTGCTGCAAGCCAGCGGGTTTCTCTTCAAGACAGCGGCGTAGCCATGCCATATCCGCAGGGTCATAAAATAGTACGGCTTCCGCTTCAACCCCATCGCGACCTGCTCGCCCTGTTTCTTGATAATAGGCCTCGATATTGCGAGGGATATCAAAATGCGCCACAAAGCGCACATTGGACTTGTTGATCCCCATACCAAAAGCCACTGTTGCCACAACAATTTGTAGGTTATCTTTTAAAAAAGCATCTTGTACCCACTCTCGTTGTTGGTTATCTAACCCTGCATGATAAGCTGCAACGCTTAACCCACGTTTTTGCAGACGCTCTGCCGTTTCTTCCACTTTGCTACGGCTATTGCAATAGACAATACCCGCTTTACCTTTTTGTGCTTTGATAAAGAACCAAAGCTGATCAAGCGGTTTATATTTTTCGACTAAGGTATAGCGGATATTGGGTCTATCAAAACTGCTGATTTGTATCAAAGGGTCATGTAAGGCCAATAAACGTACGATATCGGCTCGTGTCGTTTCATCTGCTGTTGCCGTTAATGCCATGATAGGAACATCAGGGAAGTGCTGCCGTAACTGACCAATGGCGCGATACTCAGGACGAAAATCATGCCCCCATTGCGAAACACAGTGTGCTTCATCCACCGCCAATAAACTGATATTCCAACTACTCAGCTGGCTAAGAAAATAGTCAGTTAATAACCTTTCGGGCGCAACATACAGCAACTTGATGGCGCCTTCGGCGCATAAGGCCATCACGTCTCGCTGCTCTTGAGCGGTTTGAGAGGAGTTTAAACAAGCTGCTTTGATACCATGAAGGCGTAATTGGTCGACCTGATCTTTCATTAGGGAGATCAAAGGCGATACCACCAGCGTTACCCCCTCTTTAACCAGAGCAGGAACTTGATAACATAGCGATTTACCGCCCCCAGTTGGCATAAGCACCAAACAATCGCGGTTATCGAGTATGGCACGAATAACAGCTTCCTGCCCAGGGCGGAAAGACTGATAACCAAAAGTATTATTGAGTATACTTTCAGCCAGTGAAAACTGGGAGATCACTTCAGCTGTAGACACGCGGATCCTCAAATGACAAACTGATAGCTGCTCAATAGAGCAGCATCTAAATAGCGGGTTAGCACTCGGTGTTTTTCAAGGTATCACTTGAAATAGAGTTGCAGTATGCTAGCAAATAAGCGCTAATGACTAAAGCATATCATTTAGCATCACACCGATACCAAAACGTGTTTGTCGGTAATCATAATCAATCATCGATTCGCCATAGCCACTAAACAACTGGGTATATAATCGCACATGTTTGGTAATGGGATAGCTCCAACCCAATTCCGCGGCACCATAACCACTGTTCCAGTTGTAACGCCCTGTCGCGGTAATCACACTGTCACCTAGAGCATAACCCACTTTTAGTCGATAGTAGCCCATGTATTTGGTGATATCTTTATTATCATCGCTGCCTTCACTCTCATGAATGCGATACCACGGTTTTAAATCAACTTGCCAATTGCCATTTTGTGCCATGGCCCGCGCATAAATGCGGTTCCAGCTGCGAGAGGTTGGCTCTGAGCGACCGTTCGACTCGTGGTTAAAGCCTGTTTCCAGCTCTCGTAATGTCCAACCTCCCCATTGATAATCTGTTGCCCAACCAATAAATAGCTGAGGTTCATAATTGGTTTCGCGAAATGGTGAAGACTCTTTTTTATTACTTAATTGCCACCAAGAACGCTGAGTATATGACGCCGCTAATACGGAGTTTTCCCCCGCAATCCCGCGCCATAAAGGGAAACCTAGACTAATCTGAAACTTTACTTCATCGCGCAATGCATCTTTACCCCAATCATAGCTTTTTATCGCCTCTTTATTCATAGATGAGGTATAGGTATAAATAATGTAATTGGATTCATAAGGGTAAAGTACAAAAGGACTCTCGTAATTTTGTAATAACCCAGAAATAATGCTGCCTCTAATTGGCGTTTTCTCTGTTGTATCTACGGAAGTTAATGTATCTGTATTTTCTGCGGCGAATAATGATACAGACCAAAAACAGAGCACAGTACCAACTAATTTGTGAAAAACGCGCATTCTGTTATTCCTATTCTGAAAAAATCCCAAAAAAGTTTATCTCATTTTACACACAAAATCTGACAACTGCTGAAAGATTATTCGTTCATTTCATAGAGACATATTTTATACATAGTGATAACTTATTATTCACATATTTTTTAAAGGATGAATAAGATGAATGACCGTACTTATACATTAGAAGAAGCGAGTAAGCTCATGAGTGATGCGTTTATCTATAAAATGCCTTTTAATCAGCTTTTGGGAATACAATTGGCTCAGATAAATGATGATTTTGTCCAACTAACAATTAAGAATCGTCCAGAATTGATTGGTAATTTTACACAAAACATTCTTCACGGTGGTGTCATTGCATCAATATTAGATGTCGCTGGTGGCATGGTATGTATTAACCGTATTCTCCAACGGATCACACCATTAGTGCATCAAGATATTGTCGATAAAATGTCAAAAATGGGCACCATTGATCTACGAGTTGATTATTTACGTCCTGGTCGAGGTGAAGTGTTTACTGCAAGCGCCAGTTTATTACGCGATGGCAATAAAATTGCGGTGACGCGTTGCGAACTACATAACGAACGTAATCAGCATATCGCAACAGCCACGGCCACTTATCTCATTGGATGAAACGAGAAAGTAAAAAATTAGTTACTTACTCAACTAATAACTTGTAAAAAAACTCGAGCAATGTCACATTAATAAGGTCATAAATCGAGCCGATATTTTCTAAGGCTCGATATCTCAATCGACTTACTTTTAGCCGTTTATTCAAATTCAGAGCCAATAATGAGCCAACAAAATACCATCAAAGGCGTGTTATGTGCCTTGGGCGCTTATTTAATTTGGGGCGTCGCACCTATTTATTTTAAAACCATCCAAGAGGTGCCGGCAGAAGAGATACTGACTCATCGTATTATCTGGTCATTTTTCTTTATGTTGGTTTTATTAACTGCAACAAAACACTGGAGCTATATGCGCCAAGTGTTAAAGCAGCCTAAAAAAATCCTTATATTAGGCGTCACCGCGGTGACTATCGCTTCCAACTGGCTAATTTATATTTGGGCCGTTAACCATGGATATATGTTGCAAGCTAGCCTAGGCTACTTTATTAACCCTCTGGTGAACGTTTTATTTGGAATGCTATTTCTGCAAGAGCGCTTTCGCCGCATGCAGTGGGTCGCGGTTATTTTAGCCTTAACGGGTGTTCTTATTCAGTTATGGCAATTTGGCTCCGTTCCGGTTATCGGACTTAGCCTCGCCGTGACTTTTGCAACCTACGGTTTATTACGGAAAAAACTTGGAGTTGATGCCCAAACGGGAATGACATTTGAAACCCTGTGGTTACTCCCAGTGGGCGTTATTTTCTTGCTGTTCTTTGCCGATAGCCCAACCAGCAACATGGCAATGAATGATTGGCACTTAAATGTGTTATTAATCCTTGCTGGTGTTATCACAACCGTGCCATTGTTGCTATTTACTGAAGCAGCTAACCACCTTCGCTTGTCGACACTGGGCTTTTTCCAATATTTAGGGCCAACTATTATGTTTTTACTCGCGGTATTTATCTACGGCGAAAAAATGACATCAGAGCTACTCGTGACATTTGGCTTTATTTGGGTCGCATTAATTTTATTTACCTTGGATGCACTTTACACACAACAAAGGTTAAGAAAGTAATTCCTGTAAATTGCCTATATAAAGGCAAAGCCCAAAACACTGACCTTTATTTATTTATGAATAAAAGGTCAGTGTTTCATTTTATGGAACTGAATGAGTTAATTTATTTTAAGCATAATAGACAATATGCTAATTCATCACGTTTATCTAAATGTTAACTCAACCTAAATATATTAAAAAAAGCCCATTTATTATTAAAATAAGTCATAACTCTCGACAATATAAAACACTCACCTTTCAGTAGACCCCACTTTTACGAACAAAAGAAAAACCCATAGAATCAAAGTGTTGAATAAAAATCCAATAGGGTTGCGTTACGCTTAAAACAGGCTATTATTAAATTTATCTAAAATTAAATTCCGGTTTATCTCTAAATTAAAACCAACTCTTTGAAAAAAAGTCATTTTTTATTTTTTAATAATTAATCATTGCGTTAAAGGAACATCGACTCTATATTGTACGCCGCTTGTATTCACCCCAGCGGATGGTGATGGTCCGATTCATCACTGACGTTTCATTAAAGTGCGCACGATGACATGTAATTTATTTATGTCCTGGTGCGAGGTTTTCTGAAATTGAATACAGGTCCGCTCTAAAAAAATTTTTTAAATACAATAGTGTAGTCAGTTTATATGGCTGCATTTTAGGTTCACTCCGCCTGTGTATTCAGAAAGAGTTGATAGTTGTTAAGGGCTTTTGGGAAGGGCTTAAAAATGCAACAGAATACCGTTCAAATGAAACGTGTACTGACCACGCCTGCGCTCATTTTCTTTGGGCTGGCTTATATGGTGCCACTCGGGATTTTCACTACCTATGGACAAGTGACAGTATTAAGTGAAGGCCATTTGCCTATCGCTTATCTTGTGACATTGGCTGCCGTTCTCTTTACTGCCATGAGCTATTGCCGTATGACGAGTGCGCTACCTCTTTCGGGTTCCGCATACTCTTATGTGCAAAAAACATTTGGCGGAACATTGGGTTTCCTAGTCGGTTGGGCGCAATTACTCGATTATTTATTTTTGCCGATTATTAACTATATTGCGATTGGGATCTTCGTGCATGAAGCTTTCCCTAATATTCCAATGCCAGTCATTATCTGCACCACGATTGCCGTTGTCAGCATCATGAATATTTTAGGGATCAAACTCGTCTCTTCAATGAATATGCTGATTATTAGCATGCAAATTGTCTTTATCGCCGTATTCTTGTTCTTGAGCTTTAAGACTAATTTTGTGCTAGATACAGACGCACTACTCGCACCGATTACGCTAACGGCAGATCAAATGCCTGGATTATTCGCGGGTGCTGCCGTGCTATGTTTGGCCTTCTTAGGTTTCGATGCCATTTCAACCATGGCAGAAGAAACAAAAGATGCGCGTAGCACATTACCAAAAGCGATTATTTATACCGTTTTTATTGCGGGTGCGCTGTTTATCATCATCTCTTACAGCGCCCATTTGAGTTATCCATTATGGCAAGACTTTATTCCAAATACCGATATTGCTAGCCTCGCGGTCATGGAAAAAGTCGGCGGCGCAATGATGGCATCTAGCTTTATTACCGCTTATGTCATTGGTGTCTTTGCCTCTGCTATGACATCACAAGCCAGCATTGTGCGTATTTTCTATGCGATGGGGCGTGATGGCGTCTTGCCACGCTCAGTTTTTGCGTACCTGCATCCCAAACTGAATACCCCTGTGTATTCAATCATTTTTGTTGCCATCGCATCACTGCTTTCGCTGGTGCTTTCGCTCAGCATGGTAGCTTCAATGATTAGCTTCGGTGCACTGATTGCATTTACCTTTGTGAACTTGTCCGTGATTAAACACTTCTATATCGATCACAAAGAAGCGCTTGATGGTAAAAAATTTATCACTTGCCTGATTATGCCGTCGATTGGTGTCATACTCACCCTATGGTTATGGACAAGCCTAGATAAAGAGGCCTTTACTGTGGGCCTGTGCTGGCTAGCGGCTGGTGCATTTTATCTCACATTGCTCACACATGGTTTCAGACGTCGTCCACCCGCAATTTCGGACGATGAGACCAATATGATCATCAATTAGTACCTATACTTTAGTACACGTATGATAATAATGGGGATGCATAATTTCCCCATTATTTTTGTTCTTGCCCATACCGATAGGGCCCTGATAAAGACTGGTTAGAAATGAATAATAAAGTTGCAGATGTCATTTATTTCAACGGTTATATCTACACCGCAGACAAGCAAAACAGTGTTGTAGATGCCATTGCCGTACAAGATGGCTACATTATCGCAAGTGGTACTTCAGAGGAATTACACCAATACGTTGGGCCGGAAACTGAGAGTATCGATTTAGAAGGCAAAATGATGATGCCCGGCATCATCGATGGCCATATGCACCCATTTTGGGGTGGGATCCAGCTATTTGGCTGCCACCTCAACTACGAGTCGCTAACGATTGAGCAGATACTACAACGTGTCCAAGATCATTTAGATAAAGACCCGCGTACCGGGGAAAATGATTGGCTAAAAGTCACAGCTTGGCTACGCCAAGGTATGCTACCGGCAGGTATTGATATGTACCGCGAGGACATGGACAAACTGAAAACCAATCGCCCTGTGGTGCTGTTTTCCAATGACTGCCATACACTGCTAGCAAATAGCCGTGCTTTAGCATTGTTTGGTATCACCAAAGACACCCCTGAGCCACCCGATGGTAAAATTGGTAAACATGCTAACGGCGAACTAAATGGGATTTTAGAAGATGCACCGGCGATGCGTGCAGCAGACAGCATCCCATCAATTCGCGATGACCAAGCCATTGAAGTTGCTGAACTGGTACAAAAAGTGTTAAACCAGCAAGGTGTAACCACCGTAATGGATGCCCGTGTTTCTGAGCAGCAATTAGAAGCCTTTGCTGAACTACAACGTCGCGAAGAGCTGACCGTTCGCTTTCAAGCTGCTCGCGAGATCACGCCAGATGAAACTCCGGATGTCGCCTCAGTTGCAGCCGCTGTCGATAAAGCTGTCGCTTTCGCTAAAAAATGGCACCAAGCTGATTGGACGCCAGCGCCGGGGATCGGCCTGCGAAATATCAAAATGTTTGTCGATGGTGTGATGCAGTTCCCAACAATGACGGCTTCACTATTACAGCCTTATCGCATCAATATCGGCACCGATGAAGTTCCAAATTGGGTTGAAACAGATAACTATGGCGATTTGTATTTTACTGCTGAAATTCTTGATGAATTGATGGAAAAAATTGCGGCGGCAGGTTATGACCCACATCTACATACAGTCGGTGAAGGTGCCGTTTCTATTGTGCTTGATGCCATCGAAAAAATGCGTGCAGCCCATCCAGAAAAAGATATTCGCCCAGGCCTTGCTCACAATGAATTGGTTCATCCAAAAGATTATGAGCGATTTGCACGCCTCAAAACGATCGCTTGTCTTTCATTCCAGTGGGCTGCGCCAACCCCTGAATTAGCCGCTTTTGAGCGTAACATGCTCGGTGAAGAGCGTTTTGAACAATTAGAGCCTATCGCGAAGTTTATCGATGCGGGTGCTGTGGTCGCCTTTGGTAGTGACTGGCCGATTGATGATTTTGACGAATGGTATGATTTAAAAGTCGCAGCCACTCGCCGTGGACGTGATATCAATGGTAAACCAGCCCCTCGCTTGGATAATGACCGTGATATGACGGTCATTGAAGTCCTTCGTTCAGCCACGATTGACTCTGCCTATGCTCAACACAGAGAAGATGTGATTGGATCACTTGAAGTGGGTAAATTTGCAGACATGATCGTGCTCGATCGTAACGTATTTCAGATCCCAGCTGATGATATTGAAAATGTGAAGGTATTACGTACGATTATTGGCGGTAAGACCGTCCATATCGCGCAGTAACTTGATATTTCAGCCCAATAATTAAACGGCTTACCGTCTTCTGTAAGCCGTTCTACAAAGCGTAAACAATTCTTAATCAGCAACACTCTTGTGAAAACCGCTTGCAATCCCCCATCCCTGTCGTTATTATCCGCTCGTTTTTTACCATCTCACACACTGCAAGGAGGAACATCATGACGACAATTCATCACACTCTTTGCGGGCGTACTCAGAAATAGTCTCTCTATCTCTCCAGTTCTTGCCTGCTAAATCACCTTATTTTTTCCTTAAAAATGAGTTAATGACTTATGGGCAATATTATTCATTCTGTCAGCGAACACGTCAGTTATATCGCGACAGAAAATACTTGGATTGAAAGTAAAGCAATCCAACAGTTACAAACAACCGCAGCGCTCCCTAATATGGTTTCCGTGGTAGGCATGCCAGATCTACATCCTGGTCGTGGTTACCCAATTGGTGCGGCATTTTTCTCAACACAACGTTTCTATCCTGCATTGGTCGGTAATGATATTGGCTGTGGAATGAGTTTATTTCAGACCGATATCAAGACCACGAAGTTAAACTTGGATAAGTTTGAAAAACAGTTATCCACAATGCCGGATAGCGCCCCCTTAGAATGGCTCGATGAGCATGTTCCTCATGAAATGAAATCCCATCATTTTATGTCCTCACTCGGCTCGATTGGCGGCGGTAATCACTTTGCTGAATTTCAAATCATCGACAAAATATTTAACGATGAGTCGATTGCACAAAGCGGTTTAAATAAAAAGTGTGCATTACTGCTTGTGCACAGTGGATCCCGAGGATTAGGGCAATCCATATTACGTCAACATGTTGAAAATCATAGCCATAATGGCCTTGAAGAGCATTCAAATGACGCGAAAGCCTATTTAGAAGCTCACCAACATGCATTATCTTTTGCCGAACTAAACCGCCAATTAATTGGCTTACGCATGTTGCAGCAGGTCAAGGCAAAGGGGGAAATGGCTCTTGATGTTAATCATAACTTGGTTGAACCTTGCACGATTAACGGCATACAAGGTTGGCTCCATCGCAAGGGAGCAACCCCTTCTGACAAAGGCATGGTCATTATTCCTGGGTCACGTGGCGATTTCAGTTATTTAGTTCTGCCTCAGGCAAGTGAGGTGAGCTTAAATTCACTGGCTCACGGTGCTGGCCGCAAATGGATGCGTACTGAGTGTAAGGGGCGGTTGTCTCACCGCTATACTCCATTACAGCTATCGCGTACTGCATTAGGTAGCCGAGTCATCTGTGCTAATAAACAATTGATCTATGAGGAAGCTCCACAATCCTATAAGTCGATTGAAACCGTGATTGAAAGTATGGTGGGAGCAGGGTTAATTGAGGTTATCGCACGTTTACGCCCCTTACTCACCTACAAAACCAGTGGGGAGTGTGCATAATGTTATTACAATTTTCTTCTGCACAAGGCCCCGAGGAGTGCTGTATCGCTGTTGAAAAAGCACTGGCTTGCTTTTTTATTGAGGCTAAAAAACGTGAAGTCATGGTCAATACGCTCGAAACGGTTGCATCAAAACATGGCTTAAAATCTGCTTTGGTCGCTTTAGAAGGGCATGGTGCTGAGGAGCTAGCTCAGTTATGGTCTGGGACAATACAGTGGCAATGTCAAAGCCCCTTAAGGCCAAAACATAAACGGAAAAATTGGTTTATTAATGTGATCCGCTTTTCGCCGATTCAAACCATTGAAGAGAGTGATATCGAGTTTGAATTTATAAAAGCTCAAGGTCCTGGCGGGCAGCATGTTAATAAAACCTGCTCCGCGGTAAGAGCAAAACATCTTGCAACAGGGATCAGTGTCAAAGTGCAATCTGAACGTAGTCAGCATGCCAATAAAAAATTAGCTAAGCAGCTTATTTATTGGCGCTTAAATGAATACCAAGATCTGCAAGCATCGGCATTAAATAAACAACGACATAATGCGCATTATCAAATAGAAAGAGGAAATGCGAACATTATCTTTTCTGGACAAGCATTTAAACGAATTAATTAATTCATTTACAGCCCACCTCCGTAAGGAGGTGGCATTCATTGGATAGATAAAGCTTAAAGTATTTTTTCCGTCAAAAACCATCCGGCAATACTTTCACGCTTTTGTTGGGTAGGTAACACTTCATGAGGGAACTCTTCAGACATAAATACAATCATCCGACCGGCTAAAGGGTCAAGCTGAAATAGCTTATTATCCTGCTGATCATACACGACCAATTCACCCCCATCCCCAGATTTCCATGCTTCGTTCATATAAAGCACAGTCGTCACCTTACGCCGCCCTTGCCCTTGGAAATTATCCACATGCTTTTTATAAAATGCCCCATTAGGATAACGGCAAAAATGGGTTTCAAAATCACGCAATCCCATATAGCACGAGCGATTTAGCGCTTGGCGGATTTCATCCATCTTCGCCATATAACTGGCGATAGGCTCGCCCATTTCAGACTCTAGCCAAATTGTCTGATCACCGCGAATGGCTTTATTGCCATGCAGTGACTCACCGTTACCTATGCGCGCATCATGCAGATTATCAGGAATACAGCCCTTAATAGCCTCTATTTCTGACAGGTTCAAAAAATCATCCCACACATACCAACCCTGTGTAGAAAGAGAATCAATTAGATTATTCAATGACATGATAAATATTAGAAAGGTTATTCGGTATGATTTTATACTTCACTGTGTGGAAAATTTAAAATTAAAAACTTAAATCTTAAAGATTAAACTCTCGAATCAAAGTAACCTACCACAAGATAACGATTTTAAATTAGTGAACCATTTGAAAAACAACGATATTACAAACAAACCCCAAGAGTGCTCACCACTAGGATGAGCACGCCCTAATGAAACCAATGACAATTAACCTATTTTACGCCCTAGTCGAACGCTAAGGCCTCAACCATCAACACGTTCCATGCCCACAAAATGCGGTTTTCCCCATACAAAATTTTAGTGCGGCTGATGCACCCTCTCTATTGTCCTTCGTTGCATACGTAAAACAACTCATAGCTTCTGGGGCTTTTTCAAAACTTGAGATTTGCTCACTCAATAGTTGAGAGGACGATGAAATAAGTTTTGACTCCACCATTTTCTGGTCATCGCGATAGGCGGTAAGCAGTGCAATACGGGAAGATAAATATTGTTCGCTAATATTTGCTAACTGCTCTTGCTGAGCTTTTAATAACGAGTACACCGAATTCACTTCTCGATGGAACTTCTTAATATAAGCCTTAGTTGCATTATCCATAAAATCATGGATGGCAACATTAGTCTCTTTGAGTTCATTTAATTTATTCGAAATATAATTATTATTTTTTAACTCATTTAAACTATCAATATAGTTTTGTAGCTCGGCAGAACCCATTGTTAAATACGCATTGTCATCACGGCTTATATTAAGCGCATTTATAACGTTACTGTAGTGATTATTGAGTATTTCGATATTATTTTTCTGTGTCTGAATCGCAATTTTCGTTGCATTACCTACAGAGAGAAGTAACTCTTTATTTAAACCCGTCTGTTTTGATGCGCCTCTCGCAGACCATGCTGTTAATTTACGCGATAGCGCTTCTATTTTGTTAATTTTTGAATTCGCCCCTTTAAAAGCATGTTTAATATCTGAAAGCGCCTTATCACACAATTTGGTTTGCCTTCTATAAGCATCAAGGTAATCCAACGTCGTCACCTTTAGTGCAACCTGTACGCTCTCTAAGAACGGGCTATTTACTGGCGTCTTCTCTAATGATGATGGACTGTTGCTGCTTAACGAGGAAACGCGTTTATCCAATTCAGTGAATCTATCCATTGTTTGCCCGATTGCATGACGTGCCGTAAAGCGCAATTCACTCATTACCGACTCAGGAAACTCAAGATCAAATTTGATCACGCCATGACTAAAAGCCCCAGGGAAAGGCTGTTTACCCCGTTCAAAAGCACGTAATGATGAGCTGTAATTGGATAACTGTTTTAATATTATTTTATTGGCTTTTTCAATATGATAAATAGCGCTATGAATCCATTGTATTAGTTGTTGGTTTCTTTTATATTGTGCTACATATGGGCTCGTAGTTAGATGATTTATTTCTGTTTCTAATACTCTTAATACAGATTGATTATCACCGATAAATTGATCATAATCCTTTTTAATTGCATTAAACTTATTTTTATAATTAGTTATATCATCTCTATTTACAAAATCCATTTTTTTTCCCTTAGTTTTAAATAAACGTACTAGCTGATAGCAATACGGAGCGTTAAAAATATATAACTGAGAGGAGAACAAAACAAATTTTAATTTTATATACGTTAATTAAAACCACATAAAGCTATTAATTAATTCGTTTATAATAAAAGTGAAAACTATAAAAATGCCAATTCTAATAGCGAAATTAGAATTGGCATTTATCAATAAACTATAAATTTTCTAACCGTGCATACGATGCAACCAGCCATTTGATCCCTTGCCCTTGAAAAGCAATTTGCAGTCGACAATGCTCACCACTGCCTTCCAAGTTAATAATTGTGCCTTCACCAAATTTCGGATGGCGAACACGTTGCCCCAACGCATACCCTGAATCATTTCGAGTAACGGGTGTGCCAAGGCGTTGGTGATTAACAGGGCGTGATACGGTTGCACGTAAACGCACTTCTTCAACACATTCCGTCGGTAATTCCGCAATAAAACGTGACGGACGGTGATAGACCTCTTTCCCATATAAACGGCGGCTTTCTGCATAAGTTATCGTCAACTTTTGCATAGCTCGAGTGATCCCCACATAAGCCAAACGCCGCTCTTCTTCCAAACGCCCACTTTCATCCATCGACATTTGGCTTGGGAACATTCCTTCTTCCATGCCCACGATAAATACATTCGGGAATTCCAAACCTTTAGCCGAGTGAAGCGTCATCAGTTGGACTGCATCTTGATGAATATCCGCTTGCCCATCTCCCGATTCGAGCGCTGCGTGAGATAAGAAAGCCTGCAATGGCATCAGATCCTGATCTTCATCTTGATAGCTAAAGTCGCGCGTTGCGTTGACTAACTCTTCCAAGTTTTCGATACGCGCTTGTGCTTTTTCCCCTTTTTCTTGCTCATACATTGCACGTAAGCCAGAGTCATTGATCACTCTATCCGTTTGTACATGCAGTGGCATCTCTTGCGTTTCTTTCGCAAGTGCATCCACTAATTCCAAGAAACGTTCAATCGCTGCCGCCGCTCGCCCACCGAGGACTTGCTCACGCAATAAATATTCACAACTTTCCCAGAGTGTCAGTTGTTGATCACGCGCGGTTTGCCGTACCGTATCCAGCGTCCGCTCACCAATGCCCCGCGTCGGTGTATTCACGACTCGTTCAAACGACGCATCATCATTGCGGTTAGCAATAAGCCTTAAATAAGAGAGGGCATCTTTGATTTCTTGGCGTTCGAAGAAACGCTGACCACCATATATACGATATGGCATCGCGCTTTGAATAAGGGCTTCTTCCAGTACACGCGACTGAGCATTACTACGGTATAGCATGGCACAATCTTGCAAAGCTCCCCCATTTTCTTGCCACTGTTTAATACGACTGACAATATAACGTGCTTCATCTAATTCATTGAAAGCACAATAGAGAGAGATTGGCTCGCCATCACCGCCTTCCGTCCATAAATTTTTCCCTAATCGATCACTATTATGTGCGATCAATGCGTTAGCGGCTTTCAGAATATTATTCGTCGAACGATAATTTTGCTCAAGACGGATAGTTTCGGCACCGGGAAAATCATTCAAAAAACGCTGAATATTCTCCACTTGTGCACCACGCCAGCCATAAATGGACTGATCATCATCGCCGACGATCATCACTTTACCCGTGTCACCCGCTAACACTCGGATCCACGCATATTGGATACTGTTAGTATCTTGGAATTCGTCGACTAAAATATTGGTGAAGCGTTCGCGATAATGTTGTAGCACATGAGGTTTGTTCAGCCACAGTTCATGGGCGCGTAACAGGAGCTCAGCAAAATCCACTAGCCCCGCACGATCACAAGCTTCTTGATAGGCTTGATATACTTTCAGCCAAGTGCTTTCAACCGGATTACCATAGCACTCAATATGTTGAGGCCGTAGCCCCTCATCTTTTTTGCCGTTGATATACCACATGCCCTGACGGGGTGGCCACTGCTTTTCATCAAGGTTCATCGCTTTTAGCAAACGGCGAATTAACCGATACTGGTCATCACTATCTAAAATTTGAAAATCTTGTGGTAGGCCAGCATCCAGATAATGTTGGCGTAGAAGGCGATGTGCTAAACCATGGAACGTTCCTATCCACATGCCACCTTCACTTGAGCCAATCAATTGATTAATACGGTGGCGCATTTCTGCCGCCGCTTTGTTGGTAAAGGTCACCGCCATAATCGAAAATGGCGATGCATGCTCAACCGCCATTAACCAAGCAATCCGATGTACTAACACACGCGTTTTACCACTACCCGCTCCCGCAAGTACTAATAAGTTAGTGCGTGGTGCAGCAACCGCTTCACGCTGTTTGTCGTTAAGGCCTTCGAGCAGATAAGAAACGTCCATAATTACCATCAAAGCAGAACAGTGGCGATGACCACTGTGTTTTTATACAGAAAAATGATTATACCAGTGACAATAGAGAAGCCAACTGAGAAATTTCAACATGCGGCAATAAGCGGACATCTTTTTCTTCCATCAGCGTCTTATTGTCGACATTGATCCAACAAGCTTGCATACCACTGCGGATCGCACCTTCGACATCAGTCAGCAAATTATCGCCAACATGCAAAATGGCATGAGGCTCCAGTGCTAACTTTTGAGCGGCTAACCGATACATATCACAATAGGGTTTCGAGCGCCCATCCGGGCCAGCTTTTAATACAAACTGAAAATATTGCCCTAATCCACACGCATCAGGCTCTGCATTACCGTTAGTAATTGCTACCAATGGCAATTTTTTGGCTAACTGAGTGAGTGTTTGGTGAGTGGATTCAGGAACATCGATTTGATTACGCCAATAAGTAAAATGAGCCATGAGGTCATCCGCCCCTTTTTGCGCGTCTTCACGGCTGTACCCATAGTGGCAAAACATCATTTTCGATGATAACCAACGCCAACGCGTGATGTCATGGCAAATATCAGGCTCTTGCTTCGCCACAATATTGCGAAAAGTGTATAAGTCATCATGGGTAAAATGATTAAACTGCGCATCATATTCACGGACAAAACGTAACACTTCTTCTTCCGTTTTATCAATGACCGGATGGTTGTCATACAATGTATCATCTAAGTCAAACGTAATGGCCTGAATAGGTGATAACGGACGGTAAAAATGCATTAAGGTTTCTCCCTTTTTGCTCTGGGATGAGCCACATCATAAACATTAGCCAGATGCTGGAAATCTAGGTGTGTGTAGATTTGTGTCGTCGATAAATTTGCATGACCGAGCAATTCTTGCACACCGCGTAAATTACCACTTGATTCAAGGATATGTGTTGCAAATGAGTGACGCAATTTATGAGGGTTAATGTGGCTATTAACCCCTTGTTTGATCCCCCATTGCTCAAAGCGTTTTTGAACATTACGGTTAGATATGCGTTTACCACTCTTTGTGGAGATAAAAACGGCACCATCTTCCGGCTCGTACAGCTCTCGCATTTCTAACCAACGCTTTAACCAGCTCACTGCGGTTTTGCCTAATGGGATCTTACGCTCTTTACTCCCTTTCCCCATCACTCTAACCTCACCCATCGCGAGGTCTAAATGACGAACATCTAACCCAACCAATTCAGATAAACGTAACCCCGCACCATACATCACTTCTAACATTGTCCTATCACGGACCACCAGCGGGTCGCCGCTTTCCATGCTCAGCAACTTTGAAACTTCATCCACATCCATATTTTTGGGTAAACGTTTTTTGGCCTTTGGTGCATGGACGGCAGTCACTGGATTTGCAGAAAGCTTATCTTGTTGCACCATCCAATCACAGAAACTCCGCAATGCCGATAAACGTAATGCCATACTGGCAGCTTGTAAGCCTTTACGACGACTTTTTGCTGCCACGTTGCGCGCTTTCGTGGCATCTAATTGCCGCCATTCGCTGACGTTCATTTCATTTAGCATCTCTACCACCACCGTGAGTTGACGGCGATAATTGGTGATAGTGACAGGGCTGAGCCTACGCTCAATTTGTAAATAACGTAAAAATGCTTCGACTTGGTTCATCAGCCCTTGTGGCTGGGGGGTTATAGGCGCTCTATCCATCGGCAAAGTAACCTCGGTAGAATTTGAGCCACTTTCTCTAACATAACCGTTCCCATACCCTGTTGATAGTGATCTCGGTCGCGACTCGTAAATATCACCATGCCAGACTCCCCATGATGACCAAATAGTGAGATAGCCACTGACGCCACATTCATGGCATCAGGCAGTAAAAGTTGTATTTCAGGGCCGTTTAAATGGCCTAAATAGTGGGTCTTATCACCGAAACGCTGAATACGAATCGACTCAAATGCACGTCGAGACACGACAAGTGCTTGGGCATCAAGCGGAGCAGATAGCCGCCAGCAATCACTAAATAGACGCACAGATGCCCCGGATAGACCTAATTTTTTCGCCCAGCGATTCAAACTGTTTAACATGTCACTCAGGCTCTGCGCCATTGACATCTCAATCACTAAATACAGCAATTCATCAAATAGTTGACCGTTTTCATGAGCCTGTTCAACCATGAAACAGATATCTTGTTCGAGTTGTTTGATTTTCAAACGTTGACGGTTCATGACGGCTTCAGGGAGCGAAATGGCTCCCTGAATAGCATGTGGGATTGTAAGCTGTTCAATAAGCGAGGCATTACGGATAAAGAAATCTGGCTGTTCCTGTAAGTAACGCACCACTTGGCTATCATCAATTTGATAAGGGCTGTCTAGTGCTACTTCCGGTTTATCCATTATAACCTCTTGATAATTGAATAAAGCTTAGAGCTGGATCACACCATCATAAACATGACTGGCAGGGCCTGTCATATATAACGGAGTGCCTGGACCATTCCAACTTATGTCGAGTGAGCCACCCGGTAAATCAACTTTTACCTGATTAGCCAGTAACCCTTGCTGAATGCCAATCGCGACCGCCGCACATGCACCACTGCCACAGGCTTGTGTTTCGCCGGCACCACGTTCAAACACCCGCAAACGGATATGGTGAGCACTGACGATTTCCATAAAACCAACATTGGTTCGCTCAGGGAAACGTTCATGGCTCTCCAATACAGGGCCTAAAATTTCCACTTCCGCCGTTTTGACGCTTTCAACTTGGATCACACAATGGGGATTGCCCATTGAAACAACACCACATAACACTGTACGTTCTAAAGCGCGAATAATATAGGTCTTTTCCGCTTTGATGGCGCGAAACGGTACTTTCTGAGGCTCAAACTCCGGCTCTCCCATGTTCACGCAAACATCGTCATTTTCATTGATTGTCAATACCATACGTCCAGATTGGGTACTGACCTTAATCTTTTGTTTATTTGTTAGCCCTTTCAAACGCACAAAACGAGCAAAACAGCGGGCGCCATTCCCACATTGTGCGACTTCACTGCCATCTGCATTAAAAATGCGGTAATGGAAGTCTAAATCAGGATCATAAGGCGCCTCAACTAACAGTAATTGGTCAAAACCAACCCCAGTATGTCTATCAGCAAGACGGCTAATCAACTCAGGAGAAAAGTAAACATTCTGAGTGACACCATCAACAACCATGAAGTCATTACCTAAGCCATGCATTTTAGAAAATTGCATATTCCGCTCCATCGCAGCAGCTTATTGTTGGTTTGAGGTCGACACTCGCGAATCTGCCGCTGTGCTATTTTGTGTTTCATCAGATGATTGTGATGATGTCGCCTTATCTTCTGGTGGGAAATAAAGAGGGCCTTTTAAGCCACAACCAGAAAGAGTGAACAAAATAATAAGCGCAGAGAGTCCAACTAAACTTTTTTTCATTATATTTCGCCTGTAAAACTAACTTGTGACGTCTGAATAAGGTAACAGATTAACAGGGCTGCCTTTGCAAATCACTATTGTTCATCAATTGAGTCGTGATTTTGTTCCCCATCCACAATAGCATAATGCTTAAAAGGGGAGCCACCAACAAATGTTTTAACTGCCATCATGGAAAATCAGAGGGTACCGGTACATTTCTACCGTCAATTGACCCCCATTGATGTTCACACCTATAATTTCCACTAGCGAATGATTTAAACAAATAGGGAACTAACCGTGAATGATAGTGAATTTCACCAACTTGCCGACCAAATGATGGCTTCAATCGAAGAGCATTTGGATAATTATGACGGCGATGCGGATATCGATTGTGAAACGAATGGTGGCGTAATGACGCTCAGTTTTGAAGATGGCAGCAAAATCATCATCAACCGACAAGAACCTTTCCACCAAATTTGGCTCGCCACGAAACAGGGGGGCTATCACTACGATTATAAAGATAACGACTGGGTATGCGACCGTTCAGGCCAACGTTTTACAGATATGCTTGCACAGGCGATTGCTACACAAAGTGGTGAACCTTTCGCATTTTAAAGGCTCATTAATAGTAGTGTGCGCGATGATGAGGTGATGACTCAAAATGCTCTGAGTGTGTCATCTCATCTTTTTCGATATCGAAGGGCCAAGAGCCTCCCGAAAAGGGGATAACTTGGCTTTTGCCTTGATGGTTTACGATTTGATAAAACTGTGGCAGGTTAAAATTAATAAAGCTTGCACCGTATGTGAAGCGATCATGAGATGAGGAGTAGAAGCGGCTCACATCACGCACCAACTCTTCTTTAGAGCCTTCACAATGTGAGTAGATCTCAACACGGTTGGCTTCATCCAACACATAAATATTAAACCCTGTGTTATCCGCTGTATTCTCAAAGAAAAACTGTACGATCCCTTCACTTGCATAACCATCGACAACCGCTGGTAAATGGTTGTTCTCTTTCGCATTGAGTTTTACTGGCCAACCATGGAGTTTGTTATGCGAAATAGCACCATAAAACTCCACCGCATTTTCGAGCTTCTGAACAGAGACGTTTAAGCGTTCAAAGAACAAGCCCCATGTCTGTCCGGCAATGCGCAGGGCTTTAAAACGCCCCGGATCATTACGGTTACTTGATAAACGCAAATCAATACACTCTGACACCAATTGCTGCACACGCGTTCTGACTAACCCACGCAAATGCTCACTGTAGCAGAACACCTCTACAGCGTCTGGTGGCGCGGCATCTTGGTGCATCTTACCTAAAATGGTTTTAAGTGCTTCTAACATACACTGCTCGCCACTAAAGTGAAGCGTTCTCACCTCATTCCATGAGTTACGATACAGCAAATCAATACTGCCGATAAGACAACGCTGCTCTTGACCAAAGCTAAAGACATCTAATTTTCTAAAATCAAAATGCACAACTTGATTCGAATAAACTTGGGTGGGGTCTTGCTCTAAATTGACAATGATAGCCAAATGGCGAATCTCACAGGGGCTATATAATGCTTTGGGCGTCGGTGCTGGTAGGCGTATCGGGAAGTGCCCTGATACGTCATGCATCAATTCCAATAATTTCTTCTCATCACACTGAGATTGCCCATGATGCATATACACCTGAGTATTTTCGGTCAATAACCCATTAAAATAAGCCCATGCGACGAGTTTATTTAAATAACGGTTATATTCGAGCGGCTGATGACCAATAATGGTTTCAATATACGGAGCTTGGTTATATAAGTACCAACCACTACGATTCGCACGACCCGGCGGAACATAAATAAATGTGAGGTGTTGCTCACTAAGATCCGGTGATATTTGTGGGTTCACTAACGTCACTTTACCCGGTAGCGCTTCAAACGCTGCGTATAACTTACGCGTCAATACGCCAATATCTTGTGGGCTAGCACTGACGCTTAAATTATTACGACGCGCAAAACGGATTAAATTACGATAGCTTTGCATCATCGTATCGAGCAATTGATTGTGTGCTTCACGAACTCGTTCAATTTTCCATTGACTACGCGAATCTAACATCGCTAAGCGTTCAGCACCCCATCCCCATGATTCAACTAACTGAGATAGCACATCGCGTCGCCAGCCAGAGCATTCATTTTCTGTATCTTTAGATAATTTTTCACAGACTTTGAGGTAGAAACAGCGGCGGATTAAATCAAGACGGGTGGTATCATTTATTTCAATTAAATAACGGGTGACACGTTCTAACATCAAACAATACGAGTCTAGACCGTAACAAACTATCTCACCCGCATGAAGATGACGTTTAAATTCTAATGCCAATAACTTACCTTTTGGGTAATCCCACGAATAAGACTCAAGAAGTAAACTTTTTAAGACGGCTTTATAAGGGGAATCGACACTCTTATATAATTGCCATAAGCTAGCCCCGAAATATTCGGCCGCTGACAACTCCCCTAACCCACCGAGATCGAGCCATTCATTTGGCGTCAATACACCTTGTGCATAAAGCGCCATAACATATTCATCGTAATGATGCTCTTCTTCAACCGGCACCATAGTCCATAACAATCTTTTACCTGCCATACGTACTGCGGTGCGGTAAAATTCATCCAGCAATAAAATATGTTGTGTTGAACCACAATCTTCCCCACCGATATGCCCGCTAGCATGATGGCGAAAACGGTTTTCATCGATTAAGAAGACTGTCACATCAATGCCTAAAGAAGCTGCCCACTGCTCGATTAAGGTACATTTTTTTTGTAGTAGGCGTTTCTCTTCGTTATCTAACCATGAGGGATGGCAGACCCAGATATCAATATCGGAGCATTGGCTTTGACCGACTGAGGAGGTGCTACCCATCGAGTAAATTCCCGTTATCGGTAATTCACCATTCGCTTTTTCTGCGTTGGGAAGATACTTGCCAAATTGGGATAACCAAAGTTTTTGGTCATTGTCGGGGGTGAAGAAGCAAACGCCATAAGGGACATTCCCTTCGATATAACCCGGTATCATAGGGTGATGATAATGAAACAAGACAGGCAGCAGGCTGTAAACCTTACAAAAGGTTTCATCCATTGACGCTGTCGCGCGATCTAACCGAAGTTGGTTTATCGCATCAAGTCTCTGCTTTAAAGTTTCAATATAGAGATACAAGGGATACGCCTGGCTGAATGAACTTAACAACAAATCTGGGTAAAACCCAGCACCCAACAGATAGAAATATATTTAAAATTTTTTTCAAATGAATTGTCGGAAACGTGATCAATTTAACACCTTGCAGCAAAAGGGTAAAGTAGATCACATAATTTTATCTGTGTATTTTTGATACAAATTAATTTTCAACATATTGTATAAAAAGGCTTTTTATTTTTTATAACCCCCGAATATCCCTTGTTTATCAATGGAATAATAACAAATTGTTCGTTCGTTCAAAAAACATACATCCAGCGCCTATTTCAAATCTAATTCGCATTGCGCCTATGCTTGAACGCTTCACCACTAGATTGACGTAAATTGAAACTTTTTTACTCCCTGCACAGCACAAATAGCTAAAAAAATAGGGATGGCACTCTCTGTTTACGATGGCTCCCTCTTATTTATCTCAATCATAAAGAGAAGATTTTTATGAATAATGCGCTCTATAAACGGAGGGGTTAGGAGGCCCTAACTGGAAAACCCATCGCTAAAATGTTAAAACTAGGGATAATTGTATGGTTAATCTATGGCAGTTTATGCCTGAGAAAGCAGCGAAATGACATCAACGAATATTGTCCGTATTGCAACACGTAAAAGCCCTTTAGCTCTGTGGCAAGCTTACTTTGTTAAAGAGAAGCTAGAGCAATTTCATCCAGGCTTACAAGTTGAGCTAGTTCCCATGGTCACTAAAGGCGATATCATTCTAGATACGCCACTCGCCAAAGTCGGCGGTAAAGGCCTCTTTGTTAAAGAGCTGGAGCTTGCCCTGCTGGAAAAACGGGCCGATATTGCCGTTCACTCAATGAAAGATGTTCCCGTTGAATTCCCTGAGGGCCTAGGGCTGGTGACAATTTGTGAACGTGAAGATCCCCGCGATGCTTTCGTGTCTAATCAATATGATAGTCTTGATGCACTACCTGCGGGCAGTGTCGTTGGTACATCCAGCCTACGCCGCCAATGCCAATTAAGGGAACTACGCCCTGACCTTGTTATCCGTGACCTACGAGGTAATGTTGGTACGCGTCTCTCAAAGCTGGATAACGGGGAATATGATGCCATCATTTTGGCTGTCGCTGGGCTGAAACGGTTAGGTCTAGAAGCGCGAATTCGTACAGCATTAGCACCTGAGCAATCTCTGCCCGCAGTTGGGCAAGGTGCGGTGGGCATCGAATGCCGCCTAGATGATGAACGCACTCGCCAACTACTTGAAAAGCTTAATGATGATAATACTTCTGTCTGTGTGCTTGCTGAACGTGCAATGAACATGCGCCTTGAAGGCGGCTGCCAAGTGCCTATCGGTAGCTATGCAATTTGGCAAGATGGACAAATTTGGCTACGTGCACTAGTTGGCGCGCCTGATGGCAGTCAAGTTATCCGTGGGGAACGTTTAACCACACCAGAACAAGCCACTCAAGCAGGTATCTCCCTCGCTGAGGAGCTGCTTGATAAAGGTGCACGTGAAATACTGGCGGAAGTTTACCAAGGAAATCCGCCAGCATGAAGATATTAGTCACTCGGCCGGAGCCTGCTGGCTCTGAGCTTGTTGCTGCCATCAAAGCAAAAGGGGCAGAAGCATTCGCTTTGCCACTTATTCAGGTGGGGCCGGGGGCTGAATTAGACTTACTCGGATCACGCCTTCAACAGCTCACTCAAAATGATTTAGTTTTTCTTTTATCTAAAAATGCGGTCTGGTATGCAGATTTAACCCTTAAACAAGCAGGACGCAACTGGTCAGATAAGTTATCCTATTATGGGATCGGTCGTTCAACTGGTCAGTATTTTGAGGCGCTAACAAACAAAATGATCCGCTGGCCTGAGCATGGCGAAACCAGCGAAGCATTGCTAAGCCTTCCTGAATTACAGTTTCTTGAAGGGAAACGTGCGCTGCTCTTACGGGGTAATGGTGGTAGGGAACTCCTCGCCTCTACGTTACGGTCTAGGGGAGCGCAGGTGGAATATTGCGAATGTTATACAAGACACCCTGTTTTGTATGATAAAGCAGAGTTTAATCAACAATGGGTTAATAAGGGCATTACAGATATTGTTATCAGTAGTGGTCAAATGTTAGCCTTATTAAATGAATTGATCGCTGAAAATACAAAAGCATGGTGGTTTAATCGCCGTTTATTGGTTGTCAGCGAACGGATTGCAGACCAAGCTCGCCAAATTGGCTGGCAACAGGTCTGTGTGGCAAATAGCGCAGATAATAATGCTTTATTAGAAGCATTACTCTCAACCGACATGGGATGCTAATTTATGACGGAACACAATAAATCTACCGAAACGGTCAACAACGATACTGTCGCGGATACCCCAAACAACCGCCAAACTAAGCCGTCTTCGGAGCAAAAACGTTCTGGTCTCATCGGTAGTGCCATCGCTATCGCTATTATCATCGCTATCGGCGGTGGTATTTATTATTTTACTCAACAAAGTAATACACAACTCGCTAATGAAAATAGTGAGTTAAAAAAACAGTTGAGTGAATTAATTGAACAACAAAAGGCGGATAGGCAACGTTTAGATTCTCTGGTCGCTTCTCAGTCAGCACTAAGCTCACAAGCTCGCGAGTATGAAGATCAACTAAACCGCCGTATGCAAGAGCTACAAGCGCACGTCAATGCATTATCCAGTTCAGACGTAAAAAGCTGGTTACTGGCGCAAGCTGACTTTATGGTCAAAATGGCAGGCAGAAAATTGTGGAATGATCACGACCCAGTTACTGCCGCCGTACTTTTGAAAAGCGCCGATTCCAGCCTTGCAGAGATGAATGATCCTAGCCTTTTGGATATTCGTAAAGCGATTAAAAATGATATTGCTAGCTTAGCGGCTATCAACCAAGTCGATTACGACGGTATTATTCTACGTTTGAACCAGTTAAGTAATGAAGTTGACAACTTGCGCCTAAACGATATCAATAGCGGTGATGCCAAAGTTGATGATGACGAACAGGTCTCCGGTGATATTGCCGACTGGAAACAGAACTTATCACGCAGTTGGAAAAGCTTTACCAGTGATTTTATTACTGTACGTGCTCGTGATGGCTCTGAAGCGCCACTACTTGCGCCAAATCAGGACATCTATTTACGTGAAAACATTCGTTCTCAATTACTCATTGCTGCACAAGCGGTTCCTCGCTATCAAGAAGAGACCTATAAGCAATCTTTAGAGCAAGTCTCTACTTGGGTACGTGCCTATTTTGATGTGAATGCACCGGCAACCAAAGCTTTCCTTGCTGAAGTTGATGAGTTACTTAATCAATCAATCGACACTGAAATGCCTGATACATTAGAAAGTCAGCCAAAACTTGAAAAAGTTATGCAGGCACGTGTTCGTAACCTACTTGCCCAATCAGAGGAAAGTGCAAAAGCGTCAGCAACCCCCGCAGTAAAGGAGGAAAAACAACCTTCTGAAACTGAGGCTAAACCCGAAAAATCAGAAAGTTCGGTCGTTACAGCACCAACTAATGAGCAGAAGGGGTAATTATGATTAAAGTATTCATCCTCTTTATTGTTCTGATCGCAGGCATTATCTTAGGGCCGCTATTAGCCGGTCACCAAGGCTATGTCTTCATCCGTACAGATAATTATGACATTACGACCAGTGTCACCAGTTTAGTTCTGTCTTTTATATTACTACAATTCGTATTGCTCTTTTTAGGTTGGTGCTATCGTCGTTTTATCAGCACAACCTCTCGGACTAAAGGCTGGGTGAGTGGTCGTAAGTACCATAAAGCGCACTCGCAAACCCAAAAAGCCCTCTTAAAGCTAGCTGAAGGGGATTTCGATCAAGTCGAAAAGTTGATGAGTAAGCATGCTGACTTCTCTCAACAACCTGTTATCAACTACTTACTGGCTGCTGAAGCCGCGCAACAGCGTGGTGATGAATACCGAACTCACCAATATCTCAATAGAGCCGCAGAAGTGGCTGGCAGTGATCAACTGCCTGTAGATATCAGCCGTGTTCGTATTCAATTAGCGGAAGATGAGGTCTATGCGGCTCGAACTGGCATCGACAAACTTCTTGATCAAGCCCCAAGACACCCTGAGATTTTACGCCTTGCCGAGCAAGCCTATCTACGTTCTGGCGCTTATCAAGCACTGATTGAGCTACTGCCTGTCATGGCAAAAGTCCAGCTGCACAGTGAAGATGAGTTAGAAGCCTTAAAGCTCAAAGCTTATAAGGGGTTAATGAACCAGTGTATGGCAGAAAACGGTAGCGAAGGTCTTAAAGAGTGGTGGAAAGCACAGCCACGTAAAATTCGCCATGAAATCGCATTACAATCTTTCTTAGCTGAACATTTAATTGAATGTAATGATATGGAAAGCGCTGAGAAAATTATTATTGATGGCTTAAAGCAACAATATGATGAGCGCTTATTACTGTTAGCCCCAAGGCTACGTAGTGATAAACCAGAGCAACTGGAAAAAGTGTTAAAACAGTTGGTTAAACAATCTGGAGCTACGCCATTACTCAATAGCACAATGGGGCAAATCGCCTTGCAGCATGCGCAATGGGAACACGCGGAGTCTTATTTCAAAGCAGCATTAGCACAGCGTTTCGATGCACACGACGCCGCTTGGCTAGCCGATGCGCTAGATAAGCTACATAAAGCCGAAGAAGCTGCAAAAATTCGCCAAGAAGCGTTGCTACATTCACTGAAGAAAGATCGAAGTTAATAACTGTAGCAATAAATGTTTATAATAAAAAAGCTCCGTTCATATGCGGAGCTTTTTATTTGTTATTATTCCTTCTAAAAAGAATCATAGTTAATTGAATATTTTTTATTAACCATCTTATGATTAATAGCCAACCTACTTATTAAACCCATCTAAAAAAGAACTTAACTGTGCATTATGAAATTAAAAGCGCACAAATAAAGCTGAAAAATAATTGATTTTCGCATAACATCAAACAAAGCAACTGTTGTTCTGTAATATATCATTTACATAGTGTATAAATAATACATTGCCTTTGATTTAACCGGACTCAGGATATCTACATGAATGTAATTAAAACTATTTGGTGCTGGATTATTGCAACCCCAAATCGACTGCAAATATTTTTTGATCTTTTACTTCTCATTTTGTCACCCTTTGTTTTTATCACGATTATCGGTTTCAATACCGTTGATTTAAACAAAGACATCTTCATCATTACATTCATTATTCTTTGCTATACCTACATTACTCGTTGGTTTAGCAAATGGTTCTGTAACAGAAAAAATTAATCTAATGTATGATGTGAACTGATTTCCTCAAGCAACAAAATACGGTTCAAGAGGGGATCAGTTTTGGCTGATGAGTTCGCATGCAAAAAAAAACACCTGCCAACAATGACAGGTGTAAATATACAATCAGGTCTACAGACGGATGGTGCCTCACTCAACGTTTCGTCCATGGGTTGATGAGAAGAGGATGAGCTCTTGTTCATCTATATTGGACAATAGGCACCGATAATCGGCTTTGCATCATTCCTAGGTTTATGAAGCATTGCTATCATAATGAGTGGAATGAGCATCTACATAATAAGTAATGCAGGATGCGTGCCAACTTTTCCAAAACAGAAATATGGCTATTTTTTATCCCGTTTTTTTAGCAAGCCTGCGAGATGACATCGTTTTTTTCAAATATCCACTATTTTAGCCAGCGATACTCGCTATCCATCATGACGACAGCCCGACTTCGCTGTCTCAATTCAGAGACACCAAATAACTATTAGTTATTTATTCATATAAATCATGATGTTATATGTCTCCATTTGGAGACAGCAAAATATAGCTTTGTATCTATTTTACGACATCAACTATTATCAATGAAAAATAACCAATAAAAGCAATTAATTAGAGATAGTTTATTCCCCAAAAATAGCACGTCCAGTCTGCATTTAAAAACAGTGAAAAACATAGGGAAGTAAACAACATTTCAGGTCGAGGGATAATGACCACACAATAATCAAGTGCGAAAGATTAGATAAGCTAGGAGAGGAAAAGGATTGATTCTGCCGATAATGGGTATGCGCTAAAAAGCAAAAACCTCGCTTATTCAAAGCGGGGTTTTCTAAATTTGGTCGGCGAGAGAGGATTCGAACCTCCGACCCACTGGTCCCAAACCAGTTGCGCTACCAAGCTGCGCTACTCGCCGATACTATTTGAATTTTCTTCACTCTTTTCGTGGTGCGAAAGGGGGGACTTGAACCCCCACGTCCTGAGGACACTAACACCTGAAGCTAGCGCGTCTACCAATTCCGCCACCCTCGCAATGTCACAAAAGAATGGGGTGGCTAATGGGACTCGAACCCACGACAACTGGAATCACAATCCAGGGCTCTACCAACTGAGCTATAGCCACCATAACTTCACTTTATTCAAAGTGTTGCTATTATACTACATACAACATTGTCTTGCCAACCGTAGCCGCACGCTAATTTAATGGCGCGCCCGACAGGATTCGAACCTGAGACCTCTGCCTCCGGAGGGCAGCGCTCTATCCAGCTGAGCTACGGGCGCTTAACGCCGTTGCGGGTGTGGATAGTACGGATTTAATCACTCCCTGTCTAGTCCTTTTTTCAATAAAAATATCGATTGCTTGCCTTTTGCTCGTTTTGTCGATAAAGAGAGCATTTTTCCTCTCTTTATCACGAAAATGTTAAATAAAAATATCATCAAGAGTGGATTGTACTATCACCTTTACCACGATTGATGATCCGGAGCAAAAAGTACAGGATAGACACTACCGCTAAAAAGATAGCGCCAACAATTAACGATAACCGCGTCTCAGGGTTAATCGCCATCCCTACCAACACACAAACTAAAAACAGTAAGGTGGCATAGTTCACCCAAGGAAATAAAATGGATTTAAATGGGTGTTGAGCTAGCTTATCTTTGTTTTGCTGACGAAAGCGGAGCTGACTAGTCAAAATAACCAACCAAGGCACCATACCGGGTAGAACGCTCGCACTATAGACATAAACAAAGACTTTCTCTGAGTCAGGAATAATATAATTTAAACTTGAGCCGACTAATAGGCACAGTATCGTGAAGCCAACACAGCGCGCTGGCACGCCATTACGTGTGAGTTTCAATAATGAAGGTGGTAGTTGCTTGTTTTGAGCTAACGCATACAGCATTCGCCCTCCACTGTACATGCCACTATTACAACCGGACAACGCGGCAGTTAGTACGACAAAGTTAATGACAGCCGCCGCCGAAACAATACCAACTTTCGCAAAGGTCAGTACAAATGGGCTACCTTGTTGACCAACTTCAGTCCAAGGGAACAAAGTCACGACAATAAAAATGGCGCCGACATAAAAAATTAAAATACGCCATAGAATATTATTGATCGCCTTTTTCAACGTAACCTGTGGATTTTTAGCTTCACCGGCGGTGATCCCCACTAGCTCTACCCCTTGGTAAGAAGCGACAACAATACATAATGCAAACAGGAACCCTTTCCAACCCCCCGCAAAAAAACCGCCATGCTCTGTTAAATTACCAAGGCCTATTGGCTCAAAATGGTTACCGATCCCAAGGAATATTAGCCCTAAGCCGATTAAAATCATGACAACAATAGTTGTCACCTTTATCATCGCAAACCAAAATTCTAGCTCACCATACAACCTAACCGCCGCAAGGTTCGCTAAGGCCACCAAGATAACGGCGGTTAAGGCAAATACCCACTGAGGTGCATCGGGGAACCAATAGGAAGCATAAGAGCCGATGGCGGTGATCTCTGAGATACCCACAGCCACCCACATAAACCAGTAGCCCCACGCCGTTAAACATCCCCAAAATGGGCTTAAATATTTATAACCAAAGGCAGCAAAAGAGCCTGTCACAGGCTCTACAAACAACATTTCCCCCATTGAGCGCATAATAAAAAAGACAAAAATGCCTGCAATAATATAGGCTAACAATACTGAAGGACCTGCCCACTTTAAGGTGCTCGCTGACCCCATAAAAAGGCCAACACCGATTGTTCCACCTAGTGCAATCAGCTCAATATGACGTGCCTCTAAGCCTCGCTGTAGCCCTTGCTGTGAATTCTCCATAAATTCCCCTGTCGTAACAAAAAAGATAAATCATGGCTTATGAGTATTTATAGTAATAAGCACAATCAATATTCATAAAAAGACTGTTTTATCAGTCGAAAAAAATGACATATTCCAGTGTTTGAACCGAAAGCTCGTAACTTACATGTATTTTTGATGAATTATAGAAATAATTGAAGGAAGAGACCAGAAGTAACGTTTATGTTATTAAAGGGAGGTGAAAATTGACAAGATGGTGACATGTCACAGCGCAATAAAGGTAACTTACGCCGTGACATGCTATGCAAAACTACAGCTTGCCGCCATAGTAGTAAGCTAAAAATTTCAACAATTTAAACTGTCTTTTAATGCGGGTCGGCTGAGATAATAAGCGATATAACCACTCTAATCCTAAATTTTGCCAGACTTTAGGGGCGCGTTTTACGTGCCCAGTAAAGACATCGTAAGTGCCACCAACGCCCATATAGAGTGCATCTGGGTAAACTTTTCGACAATCGCGCATTAAGATCTCTTGCTTGGGTGACCCCATCGCGACTGTTACAATTTTTGCGCCGCTGGCTCGAATTCGCTCAAACAGAGCATCTCTATCCTCTGCCGTAAAATAGCCATTTTGTGAGCCAACAATATTCACATTCCACTGCGCTCGTAGCTTATTCTCTGTTTGCTCAAGGATCTCCGGCTTACCACCAACTAAAAAAACAGGCGTGCCTTCTTTCCCTGCGCGTTCCATTAACGCTTCCCAAAGATCAGCTCCCGCTACACGAGAGACTTGCGCTTGAGGGTATTTACGGCGAATAGCGCGCACAATACTGATACCATCTGCATAGAGATATTCCGCTTGCCCAAGCAACGTATTTAATGCCGCATCCTTTTCTGCTGTCATCACTTTTTCAGCATTGATAGCCACCAGCGTACCTGATTTTGTTTCACCGTCTGCAAATAGGTGATCCAGAAAATGCGTCATATCTTTGAAGCCCCATATTTGGTGGCCTCTGATACTATATTGTGGAATAGATTGCTGTTCCATAATGCTCCTTTAGCGGTCTCCGCGACGTTGGCTTCCTAAGTAAGAAGCTGTTTTTGCCCGAATAAGCCCCGCACTTTCAAATAACCAGTACAGTAATTTCGCCAGAATCAAACAAAGTCCGAAAATGAGGCAGAAAAAGACTACGCGTGACACGAAGGAGTCGACCCCTTCACGTGCTAACACAATGATGTTAAAAATAGCCCCAAAACAAAAAGCTTGCATAATGGCGGCTTTATAGCGATTTGACTCTTTTAGGCTCATGCCGTAGATCCAGTCAAACCATTTAATGATTAACCCAACCACAATCGCACCGAGTAGGATAAATGGCACGCCCCCCATCACCACTAATGAACCAATCAATGTAGGCGAAATTGCCAATCCAGAGTGGTTATTGAGCACTTCCCAAGTAAAGTAGTTTGCTGAGTTCAGTACCGTGTCAGGTCGCTCAGGCCATAACCACGATGGAATGAAGACATAAAAATCACGCACAATAGGCGCCAAACCTTGGAATTCTATCTTGTCATAGTGACTCAACAATAGAGCAAGGTTTTCCCATGGTGAGAAGGTATCTCGGGTCAGATATAAGAAGGTATAAAACGCCTCTGCACCACTCACATCTAGGCCATAGCGTTTTAACGCTAGCCAGAACATACCGATAATACTCGCGACACCTGCCGCCACTAGCATCCAAAGAGTGATCCACCTTCTGACGATACCAATAAACAAAAATAGGGCGAATGCAATAATGATATTGGCTCGCGTTCCGCCAACAATCACATACGTCAGAAAACCGAATGCAACGGTACTGACGAGAAAGAAAAGCCAGCGTTTTTGTGATGGTCGCAAGAAGTACACAATCAACATTGCAGGGATAAAGAAGTAGAAAAAGCGCTTTAGCGCGACCCCTGAAACCTGACTGGAGAATATTTGGCTATACGATTTAAGTTTGAACAGTAAAAAACCATTCTGTAAGAAAAAGATCCCTACTG
Source organism: Providencia sp. PROV268 (assembly GCF_028477805.1). Classification (NCBI taxonomy): domain Bacteria; kingdom Pseudomonadati; phylum Pseudomonadota; class Gammaproteobacteria; order Enterobacterales; family Morganellaceae; genus Providencia; species Providencia sp. PROV268. The sequence goes on along the minus strand of NZ_JAMPLW010000002.1, from coordinate 33,265 downwards.
TCACCACCGCAACCGCAATCAACAATAAGCAGGTTAGGTTCGTTTCCACTTTATTCATGGTGAAGAGCGGTCGCTTAGCAGTGGTCGCACTTTTGGTTAGGCGTGTTTTATAAGCAACATAATAAATAGCATAAAAACTGGTTGCCGCCAGTTGAGCGTAGAGCAAATACTCAGCCGGAACAACTGCCACATCAAATTGGAAAACCAAAGCACAAGTCAGCGGAAAACCAAAATAAAATGTCAGTAAATACAACAGCGAAAAGAAAATATTAAAATTAAAACGTACACGTCGAAACTCTGTGTAGAGCAGTGTTCCGATAAAGATAATGGAGATTAGATAGACAAGCGATAAGCCCCCTAACTCGGCTAAGGTCATGCCTGCTCCTCCGCAACACCTAAAATCGTTTTCCAACCATCCGTAAAGTTAGGGGCAAAAAAATCGATATGTTGTTTATCCAGCAACGTCATTTGCCGCTGAGCCTCATCAACAAGGCCTAACGATAGCTCATCGCCATAGAAAAAGACGGGCACATTCTGTGCCGTTAAATCCTGCCAAAAGGTATTTTGTCGGCTGATCACAAACGGGATACCAAACTGGATCAACAGGCACAGCGTTCCCACCCCTTGCTGGCGATTAAAGATAAAATAGCCTAAATCACATGTCCTCAATAAATCGAGGTAATCCGCAAACGCCATCCGCTCTTTTAAGATACTGACTTGGTCTGCCTTAAATAGCGTTTGAGCCGCCTTCTCGACCTGTTGGATATAAGCTTGGTTATTATCCGGATACCCCATCGGTACGATGACCTTAACTTGCTCACCAAATTGCTGTTTAATCGCGCTCAGAGCCTCTATATGACGATTTGATTGATCACCTGAGTTACCTAATAGGATTGTCAATGTCTCGCCCTGACGCGCTGGACGCTCATTTAACGTCAGAGCAGGATCCATTCGTGTTGGGAAGTATAAAATTGAGGCCGGTACTTTTGGGTTAGATTGCTGGAAATAACATAAATCACCGCGGGTCGCACAAACGTGCCCCACTTTTTTTTGCGCCAAACGACGCAATACATAAAAAAGCTTAAACTTTAATGATTTTGACTCTTCATACAGGTCTGCACCCCAAATATGCCACCAAAACTGGTGAGATTTAATTTTACCAAATAGGAGGGCTAACCAAATCGGCGCGTTAAACTGACCATGAAAGAAAAAACGTTCTCGGCGATCTGCCATTGCACGTTGGATCACCGCATTCGCTATCGCTTTTTTACTTTCAAAAACATCGATATTCAGCTTTGGATATGCAGCCGCAAGCTGAGTATCGCGACTAACCACCATAAAATGGGGTTTTTGTGACGCTGTATTTTCCTTACAGATCACGTCATTAAAAAACGTCAACACCGTTTGATTATGGTGAGGGAGTTCAGATCCCAGTACATGTATTAAGGTTGTCATACTCGCCTACGGTAAATCAAAAATACGCAACAACAGAGGAGAAAATACACGATATATGTCGCCATATAGGCTTGTGTTGCCCCTACAGCCCCGTGCATAGGTATCAGCCAATGGGAAAAGCCCATTAAGAGAATAAACTGGCTCACCTCAGTTAAAATATAAAAACGCAATGCTGCCTTCGCAATCACAAGATAACCAAAGACATATGCACCGACTTTCAGCACATCGCCCACTAATTGCCATGCGAATAAGTCTCGCATTCCATTAAATTTTTCAGAAAACAGCAACCAAATCGCAAAGTCACGTAATAGCCACACCATAAAACTGGCTACGGCGACAGCAGGTAACACAAATTTTAACGTCTTAAGGATCTCAGCAGAAATTTCATTTTTATGTTGTAGCCGAGAGAGTGTAGGCAGCAAATACACAGAAAATGTCGCGGTAATAAACTGCAAGTAAGCATCTGAAATTGTGCTAACCCCTGTCCATAAGCCTACATCATCCCAACTATATTGTGCTGCGAGCAAATTCCGCATCATGATATAGGCAACGGGCAAAGTCACCGACGTAATTAACGCCATAATGGTAAATTTGCCTAGGTTAGTCGCTACGGCTTTATCCCAAGCAGGCTTTAACATCGATAATGCAAACCGCTTACGGCGAATCATCATCAAGGCAGCAGGTAAAACCACTAATGCAGGAACCAATGCCAAGCCTGCTAAAGCGCCATCATAACCACCTAATGTGTAGCATAAATAATAAGCAACTACACCAATTATACTCCCAAAGATAATCGATTGAGCATTACCCGATGCGTCTCGATAACCTTTAAGGATCGCCAAGAAGTAGTTAGCGTAAGCAATGCCCATCTGAATAAAGGCAACCGCCTGAATAACAGATTGATAGTCCTTGCTGTCGAATAGCCCTTCACTTATTGGGCCGCTAAAAAACAGGAATATCAGCGCTAATAGTGTCGAAAAACCAAGAATAAGTGTTGATGATGTCCCTAATACCGCACGTAACTTTTCAGGGTCTTGATGGTGTTCTGCGACATATTTAGTCACACCATTAAAAATACCCGCTCCCGATAAAACACCCAACACTGTGATTAACTGGCGGAAGTTCCCCGCCAGACCAACCCCACTCGGGCCAAACGTGACTGCTAATAATTTGACGATAAGTAGGCCTGCCCCGATTTTTATCAGGGTAGACCCAGCAGTCCAAACTGAAGCTTTGGCTAACGACATTAGGCAAAAAACGCCTTAATTTTTGCAATTACCGTTTGTTGTTCATCATCTGTCATATTGTAGAACATAGGCAGACGCACTAAACGGTCACTTTCACTGGTCGTATAACGGTCTTCACCGTGGAAACGTCCAAATTCTTCCCCAGCAGGGCTAGTATGCAACGCAACATAGTGGAACACCGTTAAAACGCCATTTGATTTCATGTATTCATTAAAAGCAGTACGCTCTTCAACATCTTTTAGCTTGATGTAGAACATATGGGCGTTATGCACTAACCCTTCGGGCACGATAGGTAATGCAAGTTTACCTTCCTGCGCTAATGGTGATAACGCCTCATAGTAGCGTTGCCATAGTAGCAATCGGCGATCATTGATTTTTTCAGCTTCTTCAAGCTGAGCCCACAAATAAGCCGCTTGTAAATCTGACAAGAGATAGCTGGAACCAATATCACGCCAAGTGTACTTATCTACCTGACCACGGAAAAACTGACTGCGGTTAGTTCCTTTTTCACGGATCACTTCGGCACGGTTAATCAACGACTTATCATTGACCAGTGTTGCCCCGCCTTCACCACCTGACGAGTAGTTTTTCGTTTCGTGGAAACTATAGCAGCCGATATGACCAATAGTACCTAATGCTCGGCCTTTGTATGTCGACATAACACCTTGTGCCGCATCTTCAATCACAAATAGGTTATGTTTTTTCGCGATAGCCATGATGGTATCCATTTCGCAAGCGACGCCCGCATAATGGACTGGAACGATAGCACGAGTACGTTCGGTGATTGCAGCTTCAATTTTTGTTTCATCCATGTTCATGGTGTCTGGACGTACATCCACGAAAACAATGGTAGCCCCTCTTAATACAAACGCATTTGAGGTAGAAACGAAGGTAAAGCTTGGCATGATCACTTCATCACCAGGCTTGATGTTAATTAGGATCGCCGCCATCTCTAACGAAGCGGTACAAGAAGGTGTTAACTGGACTTTAGGGCAATCAAAGCGCTTTTCCATCCACTCTTCACAACGTTTTGTAAAACCACCATCACCACATAGCTTGCCGCTTTCCATGGCTTGCTTCATATACGTTAATTCAGTTCCTACAACGGGTGGTTTATTAAATGGAATCATGTTGTCCCCTATATAACCAATAAGCAGTGCTAGCAACCGAAGCACCACTACGTGAATAAAGATTTAATGCCGCAATGTTGCTGATTTGGGTAGCCACATTTAACTGTCTTTTTTCGTGTTGCTCACACCAGACAACGGCTGCGGACATCAATTTACGGCCAATTCCTCGCCCAGTAGCGCTAGGCATAACAGCGAGTAGGCCGATACGCGCTGTGTCATCATCAAGGTGTCTCAAACTCACAAAGCCTAAGATATCCCCCGACGCGTCTTTTACTAATAAACAAGTATGGTCAAATGTGCCTAAAACCGCTTTTTCTATCCATAGTGCATAAAAACGCCCGCTGTCGCCTTCACGATACCAAGGAGACCGAAAACGGCTTTGGCTAAACACTTGTGCCGCCGCATGGCGTAATACAGGAATATCTTCCGCAACAGCGGGTTCAACCCGATCTGTTGCCACTAATCGACTTTTTAAATAAGCATTTTCTGTGCCAATAGTCAGCGCAAAATCAATTTCACCTTCGACGAGAGAGAAACCAAGCTGCATTAGCCCATCTAAACGCTCAGTATCACTAGCAAGTATCTTGGCTTGAGTAATAGCATAACCGTCTAATTGGCTTGCAAGAACCGTCTCAGCGTGTGGCGCTGCGAAATCTAATTTCGCCGTAGGGAGTCCGAAAAAATCAGACTCCCATTGTAGACAATCAATACTGGCGCGGACGGACACGGAGGAGATCCTCTAAATATTGGCCATAACCCGTTTTACTCAGTTGTTTTGCCGATGCCTGAACTTGCTCATCAGACAACCAACCATTACGCCATGCAATTTCTTCTAAACAGGCGACTTTGAAACCTTGACGTTTTTCAACCGTTTGTACAAAAGTACCCGCTTCAATTAAGCTATCGTGAGTGCCCGTATCTAGCCATGCAAAGCCACGCCCCAACAGTTCGACGTTTAGCTCACCTTTGTCCAAATACATTTGGTTGATAGAGGTAATTTCCAGCTCCCCTCGCTCTGAAGGTTTCACCTGCTTAGCGAAATCAACGACCTGATTATCGTAGAAATAAAGCCCCGTCACCGCCCAGTTAGAAAGCGGCTTTTTCGGTTTTTCTTCGATGGATAACACTTTGAAGTCATCATCAAACTCCACCACACCAAAACGCTCTGGATCCATAACTTGATAACCAAATACCGTGGCACCTTGTGTTCTTGCCGCAACGGATTTCAGTTTTGGACTAAATGAATGACCAAAGAAGATGTTGTCACCTAGCACCAAGCAGCATGCATCACCATTGATAAACTCTTCACCAATAATAAACGCTTGAGCAAGGCCATCCGGTGAAGGCTGCTCGGCATAACTCAGCTGAATGCCAAACTCATGTCCATCACCAAGTAAGCGTTTAAACATGGGCAGATCATCCGGAGTAGAAATAATCAATATCTCCCGGATCCCTGCCAACATCAGTACTGACAATGGATAATAGATCATCGGTTTATCATAGATAGGTAATAACTGTTTCGAGATGCCCCGTGTAATCGGATGCAAACGCGTTCCCGAACCACCAGCCAATATAATCCCTTTCATGATCCCCCCTTAAGCGCCTAAACCAAGGCGTTCTCCTGCATAAGAACCATCTTGCACACGACGCCACCAAGTTTCGTTATTCAGATACCACTGCACTGTCTTACGGATCCCTGATTCGAATGTTTCTTGAGGCGTCCAACCTAATTCACGTGCGATTTTATCGGCATCAATGGCATAGCGCATGTCATGACCCGGCCTATCCGTCACATAAGTGATAAGGTCACGGTAATGTGCAACCCCTTCTGGCTTCTGCGGATGAAGTTCTTCAAGTAGCTCACAAATAGTCTCGACCACATCAATATTACGACGTTCATTGTGACCACCAATGTTATAAGTGGTACCCGGCTGTGCTGTCGTTGCCACCAAATATAAGGCGCGAGCATGGTCTTCAACAAATAACCAATCGCGGATCTGCTCACCTTTGCCATAAACAGGTAATGGCTTACCTGCTAACGCATTGATGATAATCAGTGGGATCAGTTTTTCTGGAAAATGGTATGGCCCATAATTATTTGAGCAATTGGTGATCATGGTTGGCAGGCCATAAGTACGCTGCCAAGCCCGCACTAAATGGTCACTCGATGCTTTAGAAGCCGAATAAGGGCTGCTTGGCGCATAAGGCGTGGTTTCAGTAAAGAAACCGTCCGGCCCTTCCAAATCGCCATACACTTCGTCAGTTGAGATGTGATGGAAACGGAATTGCGCTTTTTTCGCGGCATCTAAGCCCATCCAGTAATGACGAGCCGCCTCTAATAGCGTGTATGTACCGACAATATTGGTTTCAATAAAGGCGGCAGGGCCATCAATAGAGCGGTCAACATGGCTTTCTGCGGCTAAATGCATCACGGCATCGGGTTGATATTTCGCAAAAACGCGGTCTAACTCAGCGCGATGGCAAATATTCACTTGCTCAAACGCATAGCGGTCGCTATTTGACACCTCACTGAGTGACTCTAAATTGCCCGCATAAGTTAAGCAGTCTACGACAACCGCACTGTCGTTAGTATTTTCAATGATATGACGAACAACCGCAGAGCCGATAAAACCGGCTCCACCTGTGATTAGTATGCGTTTCAACGCCAAACTCCTTTGGTATCCACAACCCATTTTTGCTGAATCAATGAACCTTGAATGGCTTTAAATTGGTTATGATCCACCAGCATTAAAATCACATCAGCATTGGTGATTGCATCTTCAATCGATGCCAGCTCTACAATGCCTTTTAGTGCCGTTGGCAATTCATGGATATGTGGCTCAACCGCATACGTTTTACCTTTATTCCAGCTCGCCACCATTTTCGTGATATGCATCGCTGGGCTTTCACGCAAATCGTCAATATTGGGTTTAAATGATAGACCAAAGCAGGCAATAGTCACTTCGCTCGCCTTTTTACCTGTTTCAGCTAAACAATCTGCCACCGCAGCTTTGACCTGATCAACAACCCAAATTGGTTTGCCATCATTGACTAAACGCGCGGTGTGGATCAAACGAGACTGTTGTGGGTTTTGTGCCACAATGAACCATGGGTCAACGGCAATACAGTGTCCACCAACACCTGGGCCCGGCTGTAGAATATTGACGCGAGGGTGACGATTCGCCAAACGGATCAGTTCCCACACATTGATATCTTGTTCTGCACAAATCAGTGAGAGTTCGTTTGCAAATGCGATGTTCACATCTCGGAAGCTGTTTTCTGTCAGCTTACACATCTCGGCGGTTCTTGCATTCGTGATAACACATTCGCCTTCAAGGAAAATGTTATACAGCTCGCTCGCACGTAATGATGATTTTGGCGTCATACCACCAACAACACGGTCATTTTTAATCAATTCAACCATGACTTGACCCGGTAAGACACGCTCAGGGCAATAAGCCACATCAATATCCGCCGCTTCCCCTGCTTGGTGAGGGAAAGTGAGATCAGGACGCGCTTGAGCCATCCATTCAGACATCTGTTCAGTCGTGCCAACAGGAGAAGTAGACTCTAAAATGACTAAGTCCCCTTTTTTCAATACCGGAGCGATAGACTCTGCGGCTGCTCTTACATAAGTAAGATCAGGTTCATGTTCACCTTTAAATGGGGTTGGCACTGCTATCAAATAGGCATCGGCAGGCTGTGGTTTAGTAAAAGCTTTCAGATGACCTGCTTCAACCGCGCTTTTTACAACGAGGTCAAGCTCTGGCTCGACAATATGGATTTTCCCCTGATTAATGGTATCAACCGCATGCTGGTTGACATCAACGCCAATCACTTGCTTTTTGCGTGACGCAAAAGCGGCTGCTGTTGGCAAACCAATATAACCAAGGCCGATAACAGAAATAGTTTCAAAACTCATAATTTCACCTGATTGCTTTTTAGTGCTTCAAGAATACGCTGACAAGCATGACCATCCCCATAGGGGTTATGCGCGCGGCTCATTGCATGATATTCCGCTTCATCTGTCAGTAACCGGTTAACTTCTGCAACAATTTTTTGTGTATCTGTACCCACAAGACGCACTGTTCCAGCTTCAACAGCTTCAGGGCGTTCTGTGGTATCTCTCATAACTAAAACAGGTTTGCCTAGTGATGGCGCCTCTTCTTGGATCCCGCCTGAATCAGTCAAGATCAGGTAGGCATGGTTCATCAAATAGACAAAGGGTAAATACTCCTGAGGAGTAATCAGAATAATATTATCAATGCCATGTAAAATACGTTTTACGGGTTCACTGACATTCGGGTTTAAATGCACAGGGTAAACCACCTGAACATCAGGATGGCTTTGTGCAATTTCAGCCAAGGCATGACAAATACGTTCAAATCCACCACCAAAGCTTTCACGGCGATGGCCTGTGACTAAAATCATTTTCTTATTGGGATCAATAAACGGGTAATTCGCCGCCAATTTATCAGCCATGTGCTGGTCGCTCATCACTTTGTCGCGAACCCACAGCAAAGCATCAATCACACTATTTCCCGTCACAAAAATATGATTGTCGGGAATAGACTCTTTTAGTAAGTTTTGACGCGAATTTTCAGTTGGCGCGAAATGGTACATTGCAAGGTGCCCCGCAATCTTACGATTCGCTTCCTCTGGCCATGGTGAGTAGAGGTTACCTGTACGTAAGCCTGCCTCCACATGGCCAACAGGAATACGGTGGTAGAAAGCCGCTAAGCTCGTTGCCATTGTCGTCGCAGTATCCCCATGCACTAACATCACATCAGGTTGGAAATCGGCAAATACGTTTTTCAACCCTTCAAGAATACGACACGTAATATCGGTTAAATCTTGCCCTGGCTTCATAATATTGAGATCGTAATCGGGAGTAATCTCAAATAGCTTCAGTACCTGATCGAGCATTTCTCGGTGCTGGGCCGTCACACAGACTTTGGCTTCAAAAGCCGCATCCTTAGCAAGTGCATGAACCAACGGTGCCATCTTAATGGCTTCTGGTCGAGTGCCGAATACAGTCAATACTTTCACAGTGACTCTCTTATATTTATCTAATGCAGTTAGCTGCTTTTATTTATAATGACATTACACAGTGGCTGACATCATCGACAGCCACCTATTCAAAATCAGGACGGGCGACGGCGTGCAAGTACCACACCAGCACCAACCAATGCACCGATAGCTCCCCATAGAACCATCATAAAGGCTCTACGTGGGCTGTCACGTTTGACGGGGTCTTCAGGTGTTCTCAAATAGCGATAAGCCTGAAAACTGTCTTGGAGAGTGGGGCCAACACTCAGTGTAGATAACATTGCGATGTTTTGGTCATAATCAGTGTCGTGATCAGGGCCTGTCGCTTTTAATGTTTCAATCTGAGCTTCAAGTAATGGAACCCCTAATAGGAACATTTTAGAATCAGGAATTTCATCAACTGGTGCCGAGCTTTGATTACGCGAAATTCCCTGCTTTTGCGCAACTTTCAATGCTTGTTCGAGTAAATTTAAGCGTCTTTCATAAGCAGCTTGAGCAACCATATCTTCGCGTTTCACTAACGCTTTCATTGATTGCATTTTCGTTGCCCACGTTCCCTTAATTTCATCATTCAAGTTGGCTGTTGCACGTTGGTTAGCAAACTGTATGTACTCACGTAAAAGCTGATTAGCGTCCGTGGACGTTTCCGCAATCAACTTAATGCTATCAGTGAGATTTTTTAGATTATCCGCGGGCGTGAATTCAATATTGTTAATCAATTCATCCAATAACGCCGCATCTGCTTTAGGGTCATTCTCTAAACGCTGCTTATAATAATCCGTCGTTAACCAAAACTGACGACGGGTATCATAAGAACCCACTTGCTTAATAAACTCTTGGTAAGCCTCATTCGCAATCGTTGGCAATTGCCCTTCTTGACCCGTCGAGTTAATACGGGAATCCAGGTTTCGTAAAAACTGTTGTTGCGAATAATAACTACCCAAATTGTTCACGGTTGGCAGGTCTGTGATCGCGGTTGAACTCCATTTTTGCTGCATAAAATAGGATGCACCCAACGCAATAGCGGCGAAAATCACCGCAAATGCCACGATCCAAATTTTACCTTGCCACAAAGAGCGGCATAAACCACGGATATCCAATTCCGGTTCTATCGGCGGCTGATACTGATTAGGTTGCGTTTCTGAGTTTTTCACTGCACAGAACCTCTATTATTTCCGTTTGTCGTTACCGTACTGCACCACCTCTACGCATACGACGTCTGACGCGCTTAATAAAACGAGCTACTTTCCATGCCCGTTTGATGCAGTAACCATACATAAAGAATACAAGCAAAAACAATGCCAACATGACCCATTCAGGCACAAATGTTAAGCGTTCACCAATAATTCCTATACATGCCAAAATGGCTGCTGCCAGTGTAATCAGAACAAAAGCCCCTCTTGGGCTAAAACCTGAACGCATAATCAAGTGATGAATGTGCTGACGGTCAGGTGAAAATGGACTCATACCTTTACGGATACGACGGTACATAATCGCCACCATATCCATCAATGGGATCGCAATAATCCATAATGCTGTCACAGGGTTGATTGGACGCCCTGCTTCCTGAGTTGATTCGACTAGGATCCAAATAATTGTAAAACCAATCAGTGTGCTTCCCGCATCACCCATAAAGACTTTAAAACGACGACCTAGTACACCTAAATTTAGGAAGATATAAGGAAGGATAGCTGCAATAAAGGCAAAACACCAAAATGCTAATCCATAATTGCCATTTTGATATAACAAAAAGCCTAATGCACCGAAAGAGACACAAGATAGCCCACCGAGTAACCCATCAATACCATCAACCATGTTGAACGCATTAATAGCTGCCCAAACAGCAAACAGTGTCACGATATAACCAAATGGCCCAAGCACTAACTCCCATGGCCCAAACGCATGACCTAATGACTCTAGTTTTAAGTCAGCCACGGTCATCATGACGACAGCGACTACGGCTTGTACACCTGCTCTTAACTTAACACTGATATCAAACCGGTCATCTAACGCACCAATCAATACCAATAAGCCTGCACAGATTAAATATAACCATTTATGGGGTATATATTCTTCTGTAATAACAAACGCGAAGCAGATACCAAAAAAGACCGTTATCCCCCCAACTAAAGGGACCAGACCTACGTGTTTTTTTCTGAAGTTAGGTTTATCAACCAGCCCGATCTTCGTTGCCACAACTCGAGCGATAAAAATAAACACTAACGTGAACAAAAAAACGTAAAAAAGACTAGCAATAAATTGTGCGGTGTCCACGAGTCAACTCTCTTATTTTTTTATCTAACCAACCTAAAACCACAATGCCTTAGCTTATATTGCCTCAATAACAGGCAGCTAAGGTATTATCATCTCAAAAGAGATAAGTTCCATAAGACGAGTCTTCAATAACTATCACAATAACCCTATAAAGGCTTACCTAGTTGTTATTAGTGTAGCTTTTGTTCAATCATGTCTTATTAATGGATTTTATACTTAATGAAAGCAAGATGCATGCCATAAAGAACAATGCTTCTCTATGATTATAATTTTAGGCTGTTTTTCGTTTAATAAATGAACCTTTCCCAACCAATCAGAAAATGCCATTACGTAAATGATATCGTCATTAAATAAATACATGAAATACATGTATTAACTTAAAACAGTCAAACTTTGAATAAAACAATAAATCTATTTCATCCAACAAATTGATTTTCCATTTTGTAGCGACAAAAATCCAATATAAAAAGTACTATTTTTTATATAATTACTATTCTATTACCGTGAATGGCATCTCAATATTATAAATTGTTATCATCCAATGGTGAGTAAGTTGAATTTATATAAAAACATAACTTAAATTTAATTTACATAACAAATAAATAACAGAGCTATATAATAAGAAATAATTTCGATATTCATCAGAAAAATCAGTAAAAAAAATAAAAAAGCGCTGTCAAAAATTGACAGCGCTTTTTAAATTTAACAATTAGGAAGTTAGCAATTATGCTCTTTTCATAAAATCGAAAAATTCTTCGTTCGTTTTCGTCATTGCTAATTTACTAATGAGGAATTCCATTGCATCGATCTCACCCATAGGATGAATGATCTTACGTAAAATCCACATTTTTTGTAATTCATCTTGTGAAGTTAACAGCTCTTCTTTACGTGTACCTGAACGGTTATAGTCAATCGCAGGGAAAACACGTTTTTCAGCGATCTTACGAGACAGGTGTAGTTCCATGTTACCTGTACCTTTAAACTCTTCGTAAATCACTTCGTCCATTTTGGAGCCTGTGTCGACGAGCGCTGTTGCAATAATGGTTAAACTACCACCTTCTTCAACGTTACGTGCTGCACCAAAGAAACGCTTCGGACGGTGTAACGCATTCGCATCCACACCACCTGTTAAGACTTTACCTGATGAAGGAACAACAGTGTTATACGCTCGCGCAAGACGAGTAATAGAATCAAGTAAAATGATAACGTCTTTTTTATGCTCAACTAAACGTTTAGCTTTTTCAATCACCATTTCGGCGACTTGAACGTGACGTGCTGCTGGCTCATCAAACGTTGAAGCGATTACTTCACCTTTAACTAGGCGTTGCATTTCGGTAACTTCTTCTGGACGCTCATCAATAAGCAGAACCATCAAAACACAATCAGGGTAGTTATGTGCAATGTTAGCCGCGATATTTTGCAGCAACATGGTTTTACCTGCTTTTGGTGGAGCAACGATCAAACCACGTTGCCCACGGCCGATAGGCGCAGCTAAATCCAAAACACGCGCGGTTAAATCTTCTGTAGAACCGTTTCCACGTTCCATACGAAGACGATTGTTAGCATGTAATGGGGTTAAGTTTTCAAAGAGAATTTTGCTGCGGGCATTTTCAGGTTTATCAAAGTTAACTTCATTAACTTTCAATAGGGCAAAATAGCGTTCACCTTCTTTAGGAGGACGGATTTTTCCTGAAATTGTATCGCCTGTGCGAAGGTTGAAGCGGCGAATTTGGCTGGGAGAAACGTAGATATCATCGGGGCCTGCGAGGTAGGAACTGTCTGCTGAACGGAGGAAACCAAATCCATCCTGCAATATTTCCAGAACGCCATCGCCGAAGATATCCTCCCCGCTTTTAGCATGCTGCTTCAAAATCGAGAAGATAATATCCTGCTTTCTCATACGGGCTAAGTTTTCTAGCCCCATGTTTTCGCCTAATGTAATCAATTCTGATACTGGCGTATTTTTTAATTCGGTAAGATTCATAATGGTGGGTTCTTTAACTCGGGGTAATTCTCGAACTATGAACGTAAATTGAAGACAACTATATATAAGCTATATAAGTGCCAGTTTAACTTTATAACGCCCTGTTGATAGTTACAAACATCAACGGCTCAACAACGCGTAAAAATTCTTGCGCTTGTTATTGCTAAGACTGCGCTAACATATCGCGGCGATTCATCGGAATGATGTGCGGCTTATTATTAGAAACACAAACAATATTAGCAATAGTTTTTTGTGCATTTAAGGCAACATCTATCCCAATATCGCAAATTTACAGCTTTCAAAGCACTAAAACGCAAAACTCATGCCCTGAAACCCATCCCTAACTAGAACGCCTTCATACGGCTAATCCATATCTATCTTGAATTGATATTGTCAATTTACCACGAATGAAATGATTGAATGCGGCTAGCGCGACAACTCAATTTTCAAATTGATAATTCCAGAAATCAACACATTATCAGCCCTAGATCACAATATATGAACCACAACTGAACTGACAAACCAGATATTTATGATAAGAGCAACGGATTATAAAGTAATTCTTTCGGGTGCAATATGGGGATTGCCGATAACTTACCATGCTTCATTGAGGACGTCTAGCGGTGCGCCCTATAAAATAGATGTACCGCTAAACGTTTTACCTTAAACAACAACTATAACTTACAGATTTTCGTCCAAAAATTCTTTTAACTGAATTTTAGAGAAGATGCCCACTTTTGTTGCTACGACATTGCCATTTTTGAATAATAGGAGCGTAGGGATACCACGGATACCATATTTTGGTGCAGTAGCTGGGTTATCATCAATATTCAGTTTTGCGATGGTCAGTTTGCCTGTATATTCTTCAACAACTTCATCAAGAATAGGCGCAATCATTTTACAAGGACCACACCATGCAGCCCAGAAATCGACGAGAACAGGTGACGAGGCGTTTAAGACTTCGCTCTCAAAGCTTGCATCAGTTATATGAATAATTTTGTCGCTCATGTTGTACTCCAATGGATCATTTTTGCAGTCTTAGTGTAACATTAATTGGCAGCAGTATGCTTTATTTCAAAAGATACACTTTCGTAAACCAACCGTTAACTGATATTCTACCACACTATGAGTAAAGCACACTTGACAGAAAAGAAGTTTTCCGACTTCGCCTTACACCCCAAAGTCATTGAGGCCCTAAATAAAAAAGGCTTCAATTTTTGCACGCCTATACAGGCGTCTACCCTGCCTTTCACTGTCGAAGGCAAAGATGTTGCGGGGCAAGCGCAAACAGGAACGGGTAAAACGTTAGCATTTTTAACGTCTACATTTCATTATTTACTAACTCACCCTTCGATTGAGGGTAAAAAAGTCAATCAGCCCCGAGCGCTGATTATGGCACCCACCCGTGAACTGGCAGTGCAAATCTACTCAGATGCAAAAGAGCTTGCTGAGTATACGGGTCTAAAAATGGGGCTAGCCTATGGCGGTGATGGCTATGATGAGCAATTAAAGGTGCTACAAAATGGTGTTGATATTCTTATCGGCACAACGGGACGTTTAATTGACTATGCAAAACAAGGCCATATTGACTTAAATGCCGTACAAGTGGTTGTTCTAGATGAAGCTGATCGCATGTACGATCTGGGCTTTATTAAAGATATTCGTTGGTTATTCCGTCGTATGCCTGCGGTAACCGAAAGGTTAAACCTACTCTTTTCAGCTACGCTCTCTTACCGTGTCAGAGAACTTGCTTTTGAACAGATGAATAGCCCTGAATATATTGAAGTCGAGCCGTTACAAAAAACGGGTCACCGTATTAAAGAAGAGCTGTTTTATCCTTCAAATGAAGAGAAAATGCGCTTATTGCAAACGTTGCTTGAAGAAGAGTGGCCAGAGCGTTGTATTATTTTTGCCAATACCAAACATCGTTGCGATGAGATTTGGGCACACCTTGCGGCTGACGGTCATCGTGTAGGGTTACTCACCGGAGATGTTGCTCAGAAGAAACGACTGCGTATTTTAGAAGAGTTTACTCAAGGTAATCTCGATATTTTAGTTGCGACCGATGTCGCTGCTCGCGGGTTACATATTCCTTCGGTTACCCATGTCTTTAACTATGACTTACCTGATGATTGTGAAGACTATGTACACCGCATTGGTCGTACTGGTCGTGCAGGTGAAAGTGGTCATTCAATCAGCCTTGCTTGTGAAGAGTACGCTTTGAATCTACCCGCCATCGAAGAGTACATTCAACATTCGATTCCAGTGAGTAAGTACAACAGCGAAGCGTTATTAACTGACCTTCCTGCTCCGAAACGCCGCCATCGTCCGCGTCCAGGAGGGCCTCGTCGCAATTCAAATTCGCCACGTCGCCATAATGGCCCACGTAACAACCATAAACGTTCAGGCTGAGTAATAACGATATGCTGAAATCTTCTTCTCTCTATGCAGCAATTGATTTAGGTTCGAACAGTTTTCATATGCTGATCGTTCGTGAAGTTGCAGGCAGTATTCAAATTATTTCGAGAGTAAAACGCAAAGTGCGCCTAGCCGCTGGTTTAGATGGCAATAATATGCTGTCAGAACAAGCTATGGAGCGCGGTTGGCAATGTTTGAGGCTCTTTTCAGAGCACTTACAAGATATCCCTAGCGCTCAAATCCGTGTCGTCGCGACTGCAACATTGCGGCTGGCTAAAAATGCCGATGTTTTTGTGCAAAAAGCCAGTGAAATTCTAGGTAATACCGTCAAAGTTATTCAAGGAGAAGAAGAGGCGCGCTTAATTTACCAAGGCGTTGCTCACACAACCGGAGGCCCCGATCAGCGTTTAGTCGTTGATATTGGGGGAGGTAGTACCGAGCTGGTTACAGGTATCGGTGCCAAAGCCACTCAGCTATTTAGCCTTGAAATGGGTTGCGTCACTTGGCTAGAAAAATATTTTAGTGATCGCACACTCACCGAGGAGAATTTTACTCAAGCGGAGTTAGCCGCCCACGCGGTGATTGCCCCTATTGCGGATACCTTAAAAAATCATGGTTGGAAAATTTGTGTTGGTGCATCAGGCACCGTTCAAGCCATCCAAGAAATCATGATCGCGCAAGGCATGGATGAGCTGATCACCTTAGATAAGCTACAACAGCTTAAATATAAAGCCATTCAATGCCACAAGCTTGAAGAGTTAGAAATTGAAGGGCTCACCTTTGAGCGAGCGCTGGTATTCCCAAGCGGTCTGTCTATCCTCATCGCTATTTTTAAAGCTTTATCGATTGATAATATGACCTTAGCGGGTGGTGCATTGCGTGAAGGGTTAGTTTACGGCATGCTTGAATTACCCATTGAGCAAGATATTCGCGCTCGTACCTTGCGTAATATTCAGCGTCGCTTTCAAGTCGATATCGAGCAAGCTGCCCGCGTTAGCCAATTAGCAGAGCATTTCTTTTTACAGGTCTCTAAAAATTGGCAGCTAGACCTACGCTGCCGTGATTTGTTATCAAGTGCCTGTGCTTTGCATGAAATCGGTTTAAGCGTTGACTTCCGCAAAGGGCCGGAGCATGCCAGTTACCTTATCACTAACCTTGACCTTCCTGGCTTTACTCCTGCACAAAAGCGCTTACTGGCTGCATTACTCCGCAATCAACACGGGCCTGTTGACCTAGCCACACTCAGTCAACAAAATGCTTTACCCATGCAACAAGCTTATCATTTATGTCGCCTGTTGCGATTAGCTATTCTTTTTGCAAGCCGTCGGCGAGATGATACATTGCCAGCATTACGACTTCATGCAGAGACCCATTCTCTGACGATTGTATTGCCTTACCGCTGGCTCGCAGAGCATCCATTACGAGCAGAAAACTTGCAACAAGAAGTTCAGTGGCAAGGTTATGTTAACTGGCCTTTGAAACTTGAAGAGCGTAATAGCTCCAACAATTAATTTTCCCCCTCACATTCGTTACAGTGAATGTGAGGGGGCATTTCTGCTAGCTTTTCTTATTTAATCCTAAACGAGCCTTAATATCAGCGAGTGCAGATTGTCCTTTTTGCATCCGCTCTTCCGCGGTCACCACTTTTCGTTGCTGTTCCCACTCTAAATCATCTTGCGGCAATTCTAATAAAAAGCGACTTAGCTCAGGGCGGATTAATTCACCGTATTGTCGACGTTCACGGCAATGGCTAAAAAATAGCTCTTTTTGTGCCCGTGTTATTCCAACATAAGCTAACCGCCGCTCTTCATCGATATTATCCTCATCAATACTACTTTGATGCGGTAACAACCCCTCTTCCATCCCTACTAAAAACACATAAGGGAACTCCAGCCCTTTAGATGCGTGTAATGTCATTAATTGCACTTGATCTGATTCTTCATCATCTTCACCGCGCTCCATCATATCGCGCAGCGTAAAACGCGTTACAACCTGATCTAACGACATAGGATCATTCAAGTCGTCACCTTCAATCATTTCACTCATCCATGTAAACAACTGATTGACGTTTTTCATTCGCATCTCAGCAGCTTTCGTACTTGCCGAAGTTTCATAGAGCCAACTTTCATAGTCCATTTCACGCAGTAAATCACGCACGGCCAATAATGGCTCACGCTCAGACTGTTGAACAATCTTCTCCATCCAACGTGTGAACTGCTGTAGCGCGGTTAATCCTTTGCCTGTTAATGTTTGCTCCAGTCCTAAATCAAAACTAGCTTGATATAAACTTTTACCGCGTTGATTAGCCCATTCACCTAATTTTTGGATCGTTTTTGGCCCAATTTCACGGCGTGGCGTATTCACAATGCGCAAAAAAGCACTGTCATCTTCAGGGTTAGTGATTACTCGCAAATACGCTAATAAATCTTTGATTTCTGGGCGAGAAAAGAATGATGTTCCCCCTGAAATACGGTAAGGAATGCGGTTTTGCATCAACATTTTTTCAAAGATACGCGATTGATGGTTACCGCGATACAAAATGGCATAATCTTTATATTGTGTTTTATTAATAAAGTGATGCGCAATCAATTCACCGATAACTCTTTCAGCTTCATGATCTTCATTATTGGCCGTAATAACCTTAAGTGGTGCCCCATAACCTAGTGTCGAAAATAATTTTTTCTCAAATACGTGGGGGTTATTTGCAATCAAAATATTGGCTGCTTTTAGTATGCGCTCCGATGAACGATAGTTTTGCTCCAACTTAATCACATTTAACTTTGGAAAATCCTGACTCAATAGCACTAAGTTTTGTGGGCGAGCACCACGCCAAGAGTAGATAGATTGGTCATCATCGCCAACTACCGTAAACCGCGCACGCTGACCCACCAGCAATTTAACCAATTGATATTGGCTTGTATTGGTATCCTGATACTCATCCACCAGCAAATAGCGAATTTTTTGTTGCCAACGCTCCCGCACCTCTTCGTTATGGGATAAAAGTAAGGTCGGCTTACTGATCAAATCATCGAAATCCAATACGTTACAGCTTTTTAAATGCAATTCGTAACGACGATAACACTCTGCAAAACGATGCTCTTTCTCACTTCTCACTTTCGCCAACACCTGCTCTGGTGCTAACAGATCATTTTTCCAATTCGAGATCGATGAGATCAGTTGCTGCAAAAGATCTTTATCTTCCTCTAGCAGATCAAAAGTGAGCTCTTTGAGCAATGCCATTTGGTCCTGATCATCAAACAGAGAAAAATTAGCCTTAATACCTAACGCCTTATATTCACGTTTAATGATCTCCAAGCCCAAGGTATGAAATGTAGAGATAATTAACCCTCGAGCTTCTTTCCGCCCCAATGTTTGTGCGACACGCTCTTTCATTTCACGAGCGGCTTTATTGGTAAAGGTGACCGCCGCAATTTGACGTGGTTGATAGCCACATTGGCGGATCAGGTGTGCTATTTTATTCGTTATCACTCGGGTTTTTCCCGAGCCGGCACCAGCCAATACAAGGCATGGGCCATCCACAAATTCAACAGCCTGCTGCTGGCTTGGATTTAATCGCATGGTTTCTCTAGATCAGGTTATTTTCAAAAAGACAGATTGTTGTCGATTGTAGCAGAAAGCACTCGGCGCATAAAAACGGCTAAACCATCATGTATCCATTTAACTGCATATTTCTATCTATGACGGTCGAGTCTGAAAAACAAAAAAACCGTGTCATTCAGAACAACACGGTTTTCAATACGATATTATTTTATATCTAATATATTTTTCTAAACTATTCGCGTTAAAGGAAAACGGCGAATAGTGCTAGTGTGACGAAAAGTTAGCCACCCACTGAAATGCGTTTCATATCTGTCATATATCCACGCAGCGTCTTACCGATTTTCTCAATTGGGTGGTTACGGATAGCTTCATTAACATCACGCAGTTGTGCATTATCGGTGCCATTATCAGCAACAGGTTTCGCCAAATCTCCCGCTTGCAGTTTGCTCATAAAGTCTTTCAACATTGGCACAGCCGCAAACGAGAACAGGTAGTTACCATATTCCGCCGTATCTGAAATAACCACGTTCATTTCATACAGGCGTTTACGAGCGATAGTATTGGCTATCAGTGGCAGCTCGTGCAGTGACTCGTAATAAGCGGATTCCTCAAGGATCCCAGCTTCCAGCATAGTATCAAACGCCAACTCAACCCCAGCTTTAACCATTGCAACTAACAAAACACCGTGGTCAAAATACTCTTGCTCAGCGATTTTTCCTTCATATTCAGGGTAGTTTTCAAATGGTGTTTTACCGGTTTCTTCACGCCAAGCCAGCAAATTCTTATCATCATTTGCCCAGTCAGCCATCATGGTTTCTGAGAATTTACCAGAAATAATGTCATCCATATGTTTTTGGAACAAAGGAGCCATGATTGTTTTCAGTTGCTCAGACAGTGCAAATGCGCGCAATTTCGCAGGGTTTGATAGACGATCCATCATCAGCGTGATACCACCTTGCTTCAATGCTTCGGTAATTGTTTCCCAACCGAATTGGATTAATTTACCGGCATAGCCTGGCTCAACACCATCAGCAACCATCTTGTCATAACAAAGCAGAGCGCCCGCTTGCAACATACCACACAGGATGGTTTGTTCACCCATCAAGTCAGATTTAACTTCTGCAACGAATGATGACTCCAGTACACCAGCACGATGTCCGCCAGTTGCCGCAGCCCATGCTTTCGCAATAGCCAGACCTTCACCTTTAGGGTCATTTTCAGGGTGAACAGCAATCAGCGTTGGCACACCGAAACCACGTTTATACTCTTCGCGAACCTCAGTACCTGGGCACTTTGGAGCAACCATCACAACAGTAATATCTTTACGGATCTCTTCACCTACTTCAACAATGTTAAAGCCGTGCGAGTAACCTAATGCAGCGCCTTGCTTCATCATCGGCTGAACAGCGCGAACGACCGCTGAGTGCTGCTTGTCTGGCGTTAAGTTAATGACCAAATCCGCTTCAGGGATCAATTCTTCATAAGTACCGACTTTAAAACCGTTTTCTGTCGCTTTACGCCATGATGCACGTTTTTCAGCGATCGCTTCAGCACGTAATGCGTAAGCAATATCCAGACCTGAATCACGCATATTTAGGCCTTGGTTTAAACCTTGAGCACCACAACCGACGATGACGATTTTTTTACCTTTCAGGTATCCTGCTTCATCCGCGAACTCTTCGCGCTTCATGAAACGACATTTGCCTAACTGCTCTAACTGCTGACGCAGATTCAAAGTATTAAAATAATTCGCCATTGTCTTACTCCGTTGTTCTGTTGTGTTCGTTATTTCAGGCATCTGCCTGTCGCTTTTCTATTTAGCGTTTATGGTTTTACTATATGCGATGATTCGCATTGCTTAAATTGATATATTAACAATACAATGTTGCATATTATGCAACGCTCTTTTGACTTAACTTAAGGCTGAAACAAAAATGGATATCCGTGATTTAAAGCTATTTCTTCATTTAGCAGAAAGTTGCCATTTTGGTCGAACCTCTAAGGCGATGTATGTCAGTCCATCCACTTTATCGCGGCAAATTCAACGCTTAGAAGAGCAGCTAGGGCATCCACTTTTTATTCGTGATAATCGGTCGGTAAAACTGACCCAAGCGGGTGAGCACCTTAAACAATTTGCTCAACAAACCTTATTACAATATCAACAACTCCAGCATGTCCTTAACCAGCAAAGCCCTTCTCTTACGGGTGAACTGCGCCTTTTTTGCTCTGTCACTGCCGCGTATAGCCACTTGCCACAAATTCTGGATAAATTCCGCGCACTGCATCCACTGGTAGAAATAAAACTCACCACTGGTGATGCGGCCGATGCTGTCGACAAAGTAGAAACCAAGGAAGCTGACCTTGGGATCGCAGGT
The DNA here is from genome assembly GCF_028477805.1 of Providencia sp. PROV268. NCBI lineage: Bacteria > Pseudomonadati > Pseudomonadota > Gammaproteobacteria > Enterobacterales > Morganellaceae > Providencia > Providencia sp. PROV268. Next base: position 11,772 of record NZ_JAMPLW010000002.1, on the reverse strand, counting down.
AAACCAGAACGCCTTCCTGATAATGTAAGGTTTACTAAAATTGGTGAAATCCCATTGGTACTGATCGCCCCCGCACTACCTTGTGCTGTTCGAACCATGGCTACCGAAGAGCAGCCCGACTGGAATGCGATCCCGTTTATTCTGCCTGAACACGGACCATCACGAAAACGTATCGAACTCTGGTTTCGCCGTCATCACATCAATAATCCCGTGATCTATGCAACTGTCTCAGGCCATGAAGCTATCGTGTCAATGGTCGCACTCGGCTGTGGTATTGCCTTGATACCAAGCGTCGTTGTTGATAACAGCCCTGAGCCAGTTCGCAGCCGTATATTACAACTCGACAATATTTCGCTGGTTGAACCCTTTGAGCTAGGCGTTTGCTCGCTTAGCAAACGCCTAAGTGAACCACTCATCAAATCATTTTGGCAATTGTTGCCCGACCACTCAATCTAATGTTTGCGGTGAGCTTTGGGGGGCTAAAAAGAACCTAAATGACGGGTTCCCTGTTTCATCATGATATTCATAACCTAGCGCATCAAGGTGTCTATCGAAACGCACCTCAGGACCTGATAACTCAAACGCCGCTAACACACGACCATAATCAGTGCCATGGCTACGATAATGGAACAGTGTAATATTCCAATACGTCCCCAGAGTCTCTAAGAATTTTAACAATGCCCCCGGTGATTCTGGGAACTCAAAACTATAAAGGCGCTCCTCCAATGGCTTCGATGGTCGACCACCAATCATATAACGTACATGTAATTTCGCCATTTCATCATCGGATAGGTCGGCAACTTCATAGCCATGTTGTTGCAACTCTTGAATAATTTCACTTCGTTCGTTTTCGCCACCGCTTAACCTCACCCCCACAAAGATACAAGCACGGTCAGGATCTGCATCCGTATAACGATAATTAAACTCCGTGACTGCACGATGGCCTAATAACTGGCAGAAACGCAAAAAGCTGCCTTTTTGTTCAGGGATCGTGACCGCAAGAAGTGCCTCCCGTTGCTCACCAATTTCGCATCGCTCTGAAACATAACGCAGGCCATGGAAATTCATATTTGCACCGGATAAAACATGTGCAAGACGCTCGCCTTTAATGTTGTGCAGTTGCACATATTTTTTTAAGCCTGCTAGTGCTAATGCTCCAGATGGCTCAGCAATCGCACGCACATCCTCAAAAATATCTTTCAACGCCGCACAAATCGCGTCACTGTCTACGGTGATCACATCATCCACATATTTTTGGCAAAGACGGAATGTTTCATCGCCAATACGCTTCACCGCAACGCCTTCAGCAAATAAGCCAACTCGAGGCAAGTCAACCGGATGCCCCGCTGCCAATGCGGCTTTCAAACATGCCGCGTCTTCGGCTTCAACGCCGATAATTTTAATCTCAGGCATCAATTGCTTGATCAGAACCGCTACGCCAGCAATCAGGCCACCACCACCGACGGGGACAAAAATGCGATCAAGATGCGCATCTTGCTGTAACAACTCCAATGCTATTGTGGCTTGCCCTGCAATCACAGAAGGGTGATCAAAAGGGGGAACAAAGGTGTACCCCTCATTTGTCGCCATTTCGATGGCTTTGGCTTTCGCTTCATCAAAATTTGCCCCATGCAAAATGGCTTCACCACCGAAATTACGTACCGCGTCGACCTTAATATCTGCGGTTGCCACAGGCATGACAATCTTTGCTTTCACGCCAACACGACTGGCCGATAGTGCAACGCCTTGTGCATGGTTCCCCGCAGAAGCGGTAACCACACCTTTCGCTTTTTGTTCATCGGTCAATCCAGCAATCATGGCGTAAGCACCACGCAACTTAAAGCTATGAACAGGCTGCCTATCTTCACGTTTAACTAAAATCGTATTTCCCATGCGAGCAGACACTTTTCTCATCTCTTGCAATGGGGTGACCTGAGCCACTTCATAAACCGGCGCACTGAGCGCCGCTTTTAAATAATCAGCACCCGTAGGTGCAGAGGGTAATGGTTTTGCAGCAGCCACCGTCATTAGCCTCCCAGCTTAGATTTATCGCGTACAGCGCCCTTATCTGCACTCGTTGCAAGAGATGCGTAGGCACGCAATGCAAAAGAGACCTCACGCTGACGATTACGTGGCGTATACGCTTTATCACCACGCGCCAATTCCGCTTCTCGGCGTTTATTCAGCTCATTATCATCAACATCAAGTGCTATCGTTCTCTTTGGAATATCGATATCAATAATGTCGCCATCTTGTACCAATGCCAACAATCCACCACTAGCGGCTTCAGGTGAAATATGACCAATGGATAACCCGGAGCTTCCTCCTGAGAAGCGGCCATCCGTAATGAGCGCACAGGTTTTCCCTAATCCCATTGATTTAAGGTATGAGGTTGGGTACAACATTTCTTGCATGCCTGGGCCACCTTTCGGGCCTTCATAGCGAATAACAACCACATCCCCTTCAACAACCTTACCGCCTAAAATGGCTTCTACAGCATCATCTTGGCTTTCATAAACCTTCGCAGGCCCACGGAAAGTTAAACTACCTTCATCAACACCTGCGGTTTTCACAATACAGCCATCTTCCGCGATGTTCCCCGCAAGTACCGCTAAGCCCCCATCTAAACTGTAGGCGTGCTCTATATTACGGATACAGCCATTTTCACGGTCAGTATCGAGAGAAGGCCAGCGACAGTTTTGCGAAAAGGCTTGTGTTGTTCGAATACCCGCAGGCCCCGCCGAAAACATCGACTTAACGGCTTCATCTTGCGTCAACATCACATCATATTGCTCAAGTGTCTGCTTAAGTGTCAGGCCTAAAATATTTTTAACATTATGCTGTAGCAGGCCTGCTCGGCTTAACTCACCTAAAATACCAATAACACCACCAGCACGATGAACATCTTCCATATGATATTTTTGGGTGCTCGGCGCAACTTTACATAAATGCGGGACTTTGCGTGACAAACGGTCAATATCTGCCATTGTGAAATCAACATCGGCTTCTTGAGCCGCTGCTAACAGGTGTAAAACCGTATTGGTTGAGCCACCCATCGCAATATCCAATGTCATCGCATTTTCAAAAGCGGATTTATTAGCGATATTACGCGGCAATGCACTTTCATCATCTTGCTCATAATAGCGCTTAGTTAATTCAACAATACGCTTACCAGCATTGATAAATAACGCTTTACGGTCAGCATGGGTCGCAAGTAATGACCCATTTCCTGGTTGCGATAACCCTAATGCTTCGGTTAAACAGTTCATTGAGTTAGCGGTAAACATACCTGAGCAAGAGCCGCATGTTGGGCAAGCAGAGCGTTCAATTTGTTCGCTGTCCGCATCGCTTACATTAGGGTTCGCGCCTTGGATCATCGCATCCACTAAGTCTAACTTGATAATTTGATCTGAAAGCTTGGTTTTCCCAGCTTCCATAGGACCACCTGAAACAAAAATAACAGGGATATTTAGGCGTAATGATGCCATTAACATACCCGGTGTGATTTTGTCACAGTTAGAGATACATACCATGGCATCTGCACAGTGTGCATTCACCATATATTCGACTGAATCTGCAATTAACTCACGGGAAGGTAAGGAATAAAGCATCCCACCATGCCCCATTGCAATGCCATCATCGACAGCGATTGTATTAAACTCTTTAGCGACACCCCCTGCCGCTTCGATCTGCTCAGCGACAAGTTTGCCAAGGTCACGCAAATGCACATGGCCCGGTACAAATTGTGTAAATGAGTTAACAACTGCGATAATCGGTTTTCCAAAATCAGCATCGGTCATACCGGTGGCACGCCATAATGCACGTGCGCCTGCCATATTACGGCCATGGGTGGTGGTTGCTGAACGGTACTTCGGCATATCTTTACTCCCGTGTTTTAAAACAGGCGGGGAACGACCGCCTGTAAATCTGTCTGTATTTGTTATTAAGGGTTAACTGGATCTAACCAACCCCATTTATCTTCTGTTGTACCATCAAACAAACCAAAGAAGGCTTGCTGGATCTTTTTGGTCATAGGGCCACAGCGACCAATACCCACTTGAATGCCATCCACACTACGTACTGGCGTGATTTCAGCTGCGGTTCCGGTCATAAACACTTCATCAGCAAGGTATAAAGACTCACGTGATAAGGTTTGTTCACGAACTTCAATGCCCATATCCTTCGCTAACGTTAAAATCGCATCACGAGTGATCCCCGGCAGTGCAGAAGATGTGAATGGTGGTGTAAATAAAATGCCATCTTTCACTTCAAAAATATTTTCACCAGCCCCTTCAGATAAATAACCATTAACATCTAATGCAATTCCCTCTTGATAGCCATGACGACGTGCTTCACTGCCAACAAGTAGCGACGATAAATAGTTACCACCCGCTTTTGCTCCAGTAGGAATGGTATTTGCTGCAACGCGGTTCCATGAGGAAACCATAGCATCAATTCCTTGATCTAAAGCTTCTTCGCCTAAATAGGCCCCCCATGGGAAAGCCGCCATGATGACATCTGTTTTATAACCATCTGGAGGATTAACCCCCATACCAACATCACCAATAAAGACTAATGGACGAATATAGGCACTGACTAAGTTATTTTTACGTAACGTTTCACGGCATGCTTCCATCAGCTCATCAACGCTATAGCTGACAGGCATACGGTAGATTTTTGCAGAGTCACGCAAACGCTGCATGTGCTCACGATGGCGGAAAACAACAGGCCCCTTGTGAGAATCATAGCAACGGACGCCTTCAAATACCGATGTACCATAATGCAAAGCATGAGACATAACGTGTACTTTTGCATCGGCCCATGGCGTCATTTCACCGTTAAACCAAATATAGTCAGCTTTCTTAGTCATTTTATTTATTCCTTACATTGCACTTTGTGTGCGTAATAGTCGTGATTCTTGTTCTCTTATTTCAACTTCCGAAACATCAGACAGCTTAGTTAACTGAGCATATAACTGAGCTAATGGACGCTGGCTGTTCACGGTCATTTCGATATTTACATTATCACCATCCGGCATATGATCCATAGTCATCGAACTGATTTGGAATCCACGATGGCGAGTCACCCGTAATATACGCTCTAAAACCTCAGGACGGAAACGGGCCAGTATTGCGAGTTGATGTTGCATCATAACGGTTTCTCCATCATTTTTTCATTGCTCGCCCCTGGTGGAACCAACGGCCAGACGTTTTCTAATTCATTTATTGAGACCTGTAACAGATAAGCGCCTTCACTGTTGAGTAACTCATCAAGCGCTGCGTCAACTTCAGATTTTGAGGTAATGCGTCGCCCTGGGATATCAAAAGCCCGAGCCAAAGCCACAAAATCAGGGTTATCGGTTAAAATCGTTTCGCTATAGCGCTGTTCAAAAAACAGCTCTTGCCACTGACGAACCATGCCTAACCGCTGGTTATCTAACAATAAAATTTTAACGGGTAGTTGTTTACGTTTAATGGTGCCAAGCTCTTGTACATTCATCATGAAAGAACCATCTCCAGAGACACAAACCACAGTGTCTTCCGGACGAGCCACTTGTGCGCCAATCGCGGCTGGAATACCAAAGCCCATGGTTCCCAAACCACTAGAAGTAATAAAATCTTCAGGTGCATCAACCGCGATATGTTGGGCCGACCACATTTGATGCTGCCCAACATCTGTCGTGATAACCGTATTTGCCTTCATACGATCAGACAGTTGCTTTAACAGCAAAGGGGCGTAGATAGCATCACCGGGATGATCGTAACGCCAGCTAAACTCATGCTTTAGCTGGCGTACCTCTTCCTGCCAAGATGAAATCGTTTTTTCCATCATCAACTCAGGTAATAACGCTTTAGCATCACCTAATAAAGCGACGTGCGTTTGACGCAATTTATCTAATTCAACATGGTCGATATCGATATGAATGACTTTGGCATTTGGCGCGAATGTATTTAACTTACCTGTCACACGGTCATCAAAGCGAGCGCCCACGGCTATCAATAAATCACAACGCTGCACCGCGAAGTTTGCCGCCTTAGTACCATGCATCCCCAGCATTCCGAGATAATATGGCTCCGAAGGTGCAACTGCGCCTAGCCCTTTTAAAGTTGTCACAGAAGGAATGCCCGTGTAATCAATAAAACGTCTTAGCTCGGCAACCGCACCTGACATCCCAACGCCACCACCGATATATAACATTGGTTTTTGCGACTGTTTGAGTAACTCTCTTGCCTCAGCAACCTCATGTGACTGGATAGGTAAATCCTGTTCAACAGGCATTAAAAACGGCGCGAGATCTGCCTGCTGCAGTTGAATATCTTTCGGAATATCAATCAGTACAGGTCCTGGGCGACCACTATTTGCGATTGCGAAAGCTTCAGCAACAATGCGAGGCAGGTCTTCAAGAGATTCCACTAAAAAACTGTGCTTAGTACAGGCCAGAGATAAACCCAAAACATCGATTTCTTGGAAAGCGTCAGTGCCAATAAATTCCGAACTCACTTGCCCCGTGATAGCCACAACAGGCACAGAATCTAACAAAGCATCCGCTAACCCAGTGATTAAATTCGTCGCTCCCGGCCCTGATGTCGCAATACAAACCCCTGTTTTTGACGTCGAGCGAGCATAACCAATCGCGGCAATAACCGCCCCTTGCTCATGGCGACACAACAGATGCTCAACCCCGCCATCATACAGCGCGTCATACACTGGCATGATAGCGCCTCCCGGATAGCCAAAAACAGTCTCCACTCCCTGCGTCCGCAATGCTTGAACTAACCACTGTGCCCCATTCATGCTTTTCTCCTGTCTTCCAATTAATTTATCTATTTGTATTTATTTTGTTTTTTTAGGTTTGATGATGTTGCTAAACTTTACGTCAAAAAAAACCCCGCGCCTTTCGGTGCGGGGTTCTCGTGAGATCTGGCTACTAATTTAGCCTTCGTCGTCCAAGTGCAGCCCCGCACGGTGGGATAATAATCACCACCACGCTGATAATAATTAGGCTAATCACTCGGAAAAATGCGTTCATCGGTTCTGTCTTTCGCTGTATTATTCGTTATCTATATTAAAGAGGTATCATTTTAAAATTACTTTGACAACTTTTATTTTAAATTTTTATTATCAAAAAATATATTTCAATATAAATCAGATAGATAAAAAACAAACAGAATAAATAACTAGTGTTTTATAGAATTTACAGCAAATACATATAGCGAAGCTATTATACGCAGCCTGATATTCCAACAAGCAAGCGTAGTATTGATGATATTAATTTTAATTTACACCTCATCTTTAAAAAAATTCCTTCTCAATTAATTTCTATTATCTATAAATTAATATCATATAACATATTAATTAATAATAGTTTTACGACCACCTTCGCAAAAATTTAATCCGTGGCAAATATTTTACATTTAAGTTTCCCTTCCCACTCTCATCCTTAAAAAGAGCCATTGAAACGGCTCTTTATTCAACAGAATATTACTCTGTTTATTCAAGGGAGGAGATATGGCATTAGCAATTGTGTATACAAGAGCATCGATAGGAATGAATGCGCCACTGGTTACTGTTGAAGCACATATTAGTAATGGGCTACCTGGATTGACACTTGTAGGTTTACCTGAAACGGCTGTAAAAGAATCGAGAGATAGAGTACGGAGCGCATTATTAAACAGCGGTTTTGAATTCCCTGCAAAAAAAATGACGATTAACTTAGCCCCTGCCGATCTCCCGAAAGAAGGGGGACGTTACGATCTTGCGATAGCAATCGCTATCTTAGCGTCATCAGGCCAAGTGCCTACAAAAATACTTCATCAGTATGAATTTCTCGGTGAACTCGCTTTGTCTGGTCATATTCGCCATGTAAATGGTGCTATCCCTGCCGCACTCGCGGCATTAACACAAAAAAGGCAACTCGTTCTTTCATCTGAAAATCAATATGAGCTGAATTTATTACCTGATAATAGTGTTAAGTTTGCAGGAACATTATTAGAACTTTGTCATTTTTTATACGAGAAAATGACATTATCAGGTAATTTCCATCCGACCGAAATCCCTGAGCCCCCCATTTGCGACGGGAATATTAGCGATATTATTGGCCAAGAGCAGGGAAAAAGAGCGTTAGAGATCTGTGCAAGTGGTGGGCACAACTTATTGTTATTAGGCCCTCCAGGCACAGGAAAAACGATGCTAGCAAGTCGCCTAAAAACATTACTACCGTCCCTAACGCCACAGGAAGCCCTAGAAGTCGCCTCTATACATAGCCTATGCCATTCAAGCGATTTAACTTCTCCTTGGCCTCCTAGACCCTTTAGAGCTCCTCACCATAGCGCGTCAATGGCAGCACTCATTGGTGGAGGGAGCCTTCCTAAACCCGGTGAAATATCATTAGCCCATAATGGCATTTTATTTCTGGATGAATTGCCTGAGTTTAGCCGCTCTGTACTTGACGCATTACGTGAGCCACTTGAATCAAGGCAAGTTATTATTTCCCGCGCTAAAGCAAAAGTGTGTTTCCCAGCCAACTTTCAACTCATCGCCGCACTGAACCCAAGCCCTACAGGCCAATATCAAGGTGATTACTGCCGAAGCTCCTCCACGAAAATCTTACGCTACTTATCACGCGTTTCAGGTCCTTTTCTTGATCGATTTGATCTGTCTATTGAAATACCGCTGCTTCCGTTGGGTACACTCAGTCATCAACAGTATCAAAGCGAAAATAGTGAGCAAATCCGCGCTAGAGTCATACTTGCAAGAGAGATACAAATGAAAAGAATGGGGAAACTCAATAGCCAATTAACCGCCAGAGAAACGACAAACCTATGCCAACTTACATCCAAAGATTCACTTTTTTTGGAGCATGCCTTAAACAAACTTGGGTTATCGATACGTGCTTGGCATCGCATTTTGAGAGTCGCTCGAACTATTGCCGACTTACAAAATACCAATAATATCGAAAAACCCCATCTTCTCGAAGCTCTCGGTTATAGAGCGATGGATAAGTTATTGCTTCATTTGCAAAAACAAGTAAGCTGAGTAGTTGGAGAGGTGGTGAATGATAGTGGCATAAGCGTACACTCTAAATGAATCTACGATGATGTAGCAGCGCTTATTACACTGGCCTCATAGAGAGATTTAGAAAGTCAGCTTCGTTACTTTACGTGACTATAACGCATATAAGTTAAGGGGCCTGTAAGCCCCTCTAAATATATTGATGATATTAATCGTCTGTATCTGTATAGTCATCCGAAGGGTCTATCTGAGGCTTACCGCCAGAGAGAGTATGGAAGCGTTTCGGACGATTTATGCGGCTAGAATATTTCGCCCACACTTTTTCTTCAGGAGTTACAGGTTCCCTTTCGCCGCGGCAAACCGCAACGAAAAGTTTTTCTTCGTCGGTTTGTGCTGCACGTTTGCCGGAATCAAGCTCAGAAAAAGCTTGGCCATGGCGCTCGAGTAACTGAGCTTCCTTGATGGTAAAATCACCATGACGAGAAAAGCCACGTGGGTAATGTTTATTGTCAAAAAAACGATTAGTCGTGATGAAGCTTTCTGCCATCTGACACACTCCTAACTTATTACTGTCAACTCTTTATGGCGCGGAGTATTAGACAGCATTGACAATCTGTAAAACAAAACATTTAAATCATCACGACAAAAATTATTGGAGATGTATGTGGATACTGAGTTATTAAAAACATTTTTGGAAGTCAGTAGAACCAGACACTTCGGCCGAGCCGCGGAATCACTCTATTTAACGCAATCAGCTGTCAGTTTTCGCATCCGGCAACTCGAAACACAGCTCGGTACAAACCTATTCACGCGACACCGCAATAATATTAGGCTAACGGCTGCTGGGGAGCGCTTAGTTCCTTACGCTGAATCCTTAATGAATACATGGCTACAAGCCAAAAAAGAGATCTCCCATGCTTCACAGCATACTGAATTGTCGATAGGTGCTACCGCATCATTATGGGAAGGCTACCTTACCGATTGGATGCAATCACTGTATGAACAGCATGATGAATTACGTTTAGAGGCGAGAGTTTCGACTCGGCAGTCACTGGTGAAACAACTGCATTCGAGAGAGCTAGATTTATTAATTGCCACTGAACCGCCGAAAATGGATGAGTTCGAAAGCACCATCATAGGCACTATTGAGCTTCAATTAATGGCCTCACAAAAAAATATCGCTTTAACAAATTATAATTATATCAAATTAGAGTGGAGTGCCGATTTTCAACCTCAAAATGACGCAAGCCTTACGCCCGATGATTCGCCAGTTATGATCACGACATCTGCACACATTGCTCGTCAATTACTGCCTGTATCACTTTCTGCCGCGTTTTTACCGTCTCACTGGAGTATTCAGTACCCTGGACTCAAAACGCTCTCAGAGACCGTAATTACAAAACCACTCTACGCCGTCTGGTTACAAAAGAACGATCAACAAGCATTGATTAATCAATTAATAAAAACCCCCATTAAAAACGCACAATTAGCCCCTACGTCATAACTGACTAACTACTTATCAGTTTTAACTACGCTCGATAATACTGTCGGGCGTTTTTTCTTATCAGCCTCTTTAATTTAGCCTCTTACGCATAATAATCTCTCATACGACAGGGCTATTTCAATTCAAGCCAATAACTTAACCTGAACTCGAGATAAGAAAAATAAAAAAGAAGGGAACGAAAAGTAGGTTCGGTGATCAGATCTTTCGACCAAAAAATCACTGTTCACCAAGGAATCCACTATGCATAATTTAGTTAACTTATTTTGTCATATCGATGATTTTGCAAATTTTTCATCCCACAATGGCAAAAATACTTGATTGAAAGTGGTAAAGGTCAGCGGCTACACCAAACAAGAATGACAAGCAGTGGAATTATGACCATCATCATTGCATTCCCTATGTCTCATCATCGTGATTTGAAGCATTTTTATATTGGGTTCATTGTGGTATACCACAAAAAAGACTTTCCAACCTTATTGAGCTACACGCGTTTTTTTGACGTCATATCGAAGGGTTGAGTGCCATTACGTTCCTTCTTTACCCATCTAAAAGGTCAACCAACAGGTATCGAGTTTATTACCAGTATTAAAGTGTGCCACAACCTACGGATCCCAAAACATCGGTTTTTTAAAAACTCGGCGGCCAGAGGAAAAGAGACGATAGAATGGTTCTACGGTTTCAAGCAGCACATCATCGTTAACCATCTTGATGAGATTGTTGCCGCGGAACTTACATCAGCAAAGCATTAACTGAAGATTTAAAGATGGAAGGAATAACATTGGTTACAGGACAACGCAAAAATATGAAGCCAAAATTATTAGTGGCCTGAGATAGAGCGATGATCGCTAATCGATTCATTATTGAAACAATTAATGATCAGCTAAAAAATATTACGCAGATTGAACATTCTCACCATCGTAGTTTGCATGGATTCATGTTGAATTCACTGGGCGGTTTTACCTATTGTTTGAAACCGAAAAAGTCATCCTGAATATTTCAAATGTCGAGAAAACAGGGCTTCAAATAATGGCTTAAACCGATCTCTAGTTAACTTAGAAATAACAGGAATAGGTCGCAAATTTAGGTAGGAATTATCGATTTTTGCATAAAGAAAAACCCGATTAAAGTAATCGGGTTATCAATAAGATACTTCTTTTGTTTTTACTTAATTGGTAACTGGCAGGGGCGGAGAGGCTCGAACTCCCAACACCCGGTTTTGGAGACCGGTGCTCTACCAATTGAACTACGCCCCTAAA